>JAWLBS010000195.1:0-9720 GCA_041687575.1 Phycisphaerae bacterium
CGCAAACAGCGCGACCCGCTCTGCCCCGGGCTGGATACTCTCACCCCTGCGGGGTGAAGACGGCCGGGGTTTACCGCTCCCTCACGGTTGCGGCTCGTTCCCATCTGTCCCGGGGCGTCCGCTCATCCGGAGAATTCCATGGCCGCAACGACCCACTGCCAGCGCTACGCTTGGCAGCGGGTGCCCCAGCGGCCATGGCACCCGGACATCCGGAACGCGAACCTCGAATCAGAACGGCGCGAAGTCGTCGCCGTCGCCGGCGGGGATGCCGGGGTCGGCCATGCCGGCGGCCATGCCCGGCCCGCCGCCGCCCGTATCGTAGGGCTCGGGGGCCATCGAGAGATTGTCGAAGCGGGTGCTGCGGCTGTCGAAGTGGAGCTTGATCGTGCCGGTCGGGCCGTTTCGCTGCTTGGCGATGATGATCTCGGCGACGTTGGGCTCTTCGTTGGGATCGTAGTAGGCCGGACGGTGCAGCAGCATGATCACGTCGGCGTCCTGCTCGATCGCGCCCGACTCGCGAAGGTCGCTCATCCGCGGGCGGTGCCCGTCGCGGCCTTCCGTGCCGCGGTTGAGCTGCGCCAGCGCGATGATCGGCACGCTGAGCTCGCGGCCGAGGGCTTTCAGGCCCCGGCTGATGATCGCGATCTCCTGCTGGCGGCTCTCGGCGCCGGGGGTGTGCATCAGCTGCAGGTAGTCGATGAACACCGCCTTGAGCCCGTGCTGCAGCCACATCCGCCGCGCCTTGGCCCGTAGCTCCAGCACCGTCATGCCCGGCGTATCGTCGATGAACAGCGGGGCGTCGCGCAGCTCGTCGCAGATCATCTGCAGCTGCTTGATCTCGTGCGTGTTGAGCATGCCCCGGCGAAGGCGGTGGCTGTCGACTTTGCCCCGGCTGCACAGGATACGCTGGGCGACCTGCTGCTTGGACATTTCCATCGAGAAGAAGATGGTCGGCTGGTTCTCGTTGACGGCCATGTATTCGGCGAGGTTGAGCCCGAAGGCGGTCTTGCCCATCGACGGGCGGGCGGCCACGATGATCAGCTCGCCCGGCTGCAGGCCGCTGGTCATGTCGTCCATCTCTAGAAAGCCGGTCGCCACGCCGGTCAGGTAGTTGCCGTCGCGGTCCTGGATCTGGCGGAAGGTCTCCTCCAGCAGGCCCGAGAGGCCCTGGGCCTCTTCGGTGATCCGCTGCTCGGTGACCATGAAGAACCGCTGCTCGGCCTTGTCGAGGATCTCCGGGGCCGGCTCGCGGGCGGCGTAGGCGTCGTCGATGATCTCGCCGCTGCAGGCGATCAGCTCGCGCAGCAGGGCCTTGTCGCGGACGATGGCCGCGTAGTACTCCGCGTTGGCGGCGCTGGGCACCGACTGGACCAACTGGACCAGGCTGTCGACCCCGCCGACCTTTTCCAGGATCCCGCGCCGGCTGAGCTCATCGCGCAGGATCACCAGGTCGATCGCCGTGCCGTTGTCGTACAGGTCCAGCAGCGCCTCGTAGATCAGCCGGTGCTCGGGCTTATAGAAACGACCGGCCTGGTGCCGCGGGATCGCGGGAATCACCAGGCCAATCACCTCGCGATCGAGCATGAGCGAGCCCAGCAGGCTCATCTCGGCCTCGAGGTCGTGAGGCGGAATGCGGTCGGTCCAGCTCAGGCCGCCGGCCGGCGCGGATCTCGCCCCGGCGGAGGCCTCGCGGCCGTCGCTATTCTGTATCCTCGGCGTATTCATCGGCGGACTCGTCATCCTCGTCGCCATCTTCTTCGCTCTCGGGCACCTGCTCGTCGGAGCGGGTGATCGTCACCTTGATCTCGGCGTCGATGTCCTCGGCGAAGTGGATGGTCACCTCGTGCTCGCCCAGCTCGCGCAGCGCGTGCTCCATGCGAACCTGGCTGGCTTCGAGGTCCGGGTAGCCGTGCTCGGCCAGTTTGCCGACGATGTCGCGGGCCGAGACGGAACCATAGAGGTGCCCTTCCTCGTTGGCCGCGGCGGACATCGTGATCACCGTGCCCGCGAGGCTCTCGGCGACCGTGCGCAGCTTCGCCAGGCGCTCCTGCCGCTCCTTCTCGATACGCTCGCGCTCCTTCTGGGCGGCCCGGAGGGTCGCCGCGGTCGGCGCCGCGCCCCGCCCGGTTGGCAGGAGGTAATTGCGGGCATATCCGCTCTTGACCTCGACCACGTCGCCGACGCGGCCAAGGTGTTCCACGTCCGTCATCAACAGGATCTTTATCTTCTTCATGACTCTATCAAGCCTCCGGCGGGTGCGCCCAAGGGGACCCACCCGTGAAATCCAGGTCCGATCAACCCACGAACGGCATCAGGGCCAGGAACCGCGCCCGCTTGATCGCCCGGCGGGCGTCCCGCTGACACTTGGCGCAGTTGCCCGTCCGCTTGCGGCTGAGCATCTTGCCCTGGCTGGATACCATCTTCGAGAGGGTCTGCAGGTCCTTGTAGTCGACGATGTCTTTGCCGCCCCGGCAGAACCGGCACCGACTCTTCTCCTTGCGTCCGAATGTTCTGGCCACCTGTGTGCTCCTTACGGTAACGCTTTCGCGCTTATCTCGCACTGCCTGTTTTGAAGTCTAAAACGGAATATCGTCCTCGGGACCGCCCATCTCGGGGGCCTCGTAATCGGGGGCGGTGTCGCCGTAGTCCTCCGCCGGCCGCTGCTGCTGGGGCTGCTGCTGCGGAGCAGGTCGAGCGGGCCCGGCCTGCCCCTGCTCCGCGGGACGCGGTCCGCCGCCGCCTCGCGCTTCGGTGCCGCCGAGAAACTGGAAGTTCTCAACGACTACCGACAGTTTGCTGCGCTTCGAGCCGTCCTGGGCCTGCCACTGGTAGAAATCCAGACGCCCATCGATCAGCACCGGACGGCCCTTGCTCATGTACTGGCTGAAGACCTCGGCCCCACGCCCGAACACCTTGCAGTCCACGAACGTGGTCTCTTCCCGCGTGTTGCCGTCGGGGCCGCGCCACTTGCGGTTGATCGCCATCCCGAAGTCGGCCACCGCCGTGTTGTTGGCGGTGTACGACAACTGGGGATCGCGCGTCAGGTTCCCTGCCAGGATCACCTTGTTATAGTTCGCCATCGCTGCTTACCTCCGCATCATTGTGTGCTCACCACACGCCGCTCGCGGACCTGGTCGCTTAGCGCTAGGCCGCGCCTTCGGGCTTGTCCGCCTCGGCGGGAGCCGGCTCGGCCTGCTCATCCGCCGGCTGCTGGACCTGCTCGGCCTGTTCGTCTGCCGGCTGCTGGTCGCGCGCCTCGTCGGCGGCAGGCGGCGTCGGCGCCACGCCACCGGGCTGGGCGGCGGGCTGACCTTCGGCGGCCGGGGCCGGCGTCTCGCCAGGCTTGGCGCCCTCGGCCGGTGCAGCTTCGGCCTTGGCCTCGGCCTCGGGCGGGGCCAGTTCGGCCTGCGGGATCTGATCGACCCGCAGCACCAGCACGCGGAGCACCCGCTCGGACAGCTGCACGTCGCGCTCGATGCCCACGATCCGGTCCGGCTCGGCGTTGAAGTAGGTCAGCCAGTAGCTGCCGCGCTTGCGGTTGTTGATCTCGAACGCCAGCCGGCGATCTTCCCATCTCCGACAGATGCTCACCTCGGCCCCGGCACGGTCGAGGACCCGCCGGATCTCGCTTTCCATCGCCTCGGTGTCCGGGGACGATTGTACGTCCATAACGAACATGGCTTCATACAGTTTCAAGTCCAGTCTCCTTTGCCACGACGGCATCCGCCGTCGTCTCGCTGATCCTTCTATGTCTTTTCCGCTTCCGGGTCCTGCCCGCGGTTGTACCGATTCATCGCCGCGGTCGTTCCCTCGGTCAGCCAGCACTCCACCGCGTCGGCCGCCATCGGAATCGCCCTTTCCACAAGGGGCTGCTCGTCCGGCAGGAACGGGCTGAGCACATAATTGACCGCGTCGCCGCCACTCGGCCGGCCGATCCCGACCCGCACCCGGGCGATCCCGTCGTCGCCCAGCCGGTTGATCACGTCAGCCATGCCCTTCTGCCCGCCTGCACTGCCCTGGTTTCGCACGCGGACCCGGCCAACGGGCAGGTCCAGGTCGTCGTACACCACCAGCACGTCTTCGGGAGGCAGCTTGTAGAACTGCACCACCTCCAGGACCGCCTGACCCGACCGATTCATGAACGTCATCGGCTTGAGCAGGCACGCCGGCTGGCCGGCGACCTGCCCCCGTCCCAGTGCCCCGTGCCCTTTGAGGCTCAGGGACACCGACCATCGCTGGGCGAGCAGATCGGCGACGCGGAAACCCAGGTTATGCCGCGTTCGCTCGTACTGGCGTCCCGGGTTGCCCAGACCGACGATCAACTTCATCCCAGCCGCTCACTCGCTGCATCCGGCCGCAGGGCGACCTACTTTGCTTCCTCTTCCTCGGCCTTGCGGCGGGCGATGACCTCGGGCTCCATCGGCCCGGCCTCGCCGGCGGCGGCGGCCTCTTCCTCTTCCGGCGCCTCACCCAGCTCGCGTACCACGGCGACGACGGTCTCGCCGTCGACGGTCGCTTCCATGCCCTCAGGTAGCGGCAGCTCGCGGACGTGCAGCGCCTCGCCCAGGCCCAGCTCCGCCACGCTCACCCGGATCGACTCGGGGATCTGGGTGACCACGCACTCGACCTCGACCTCGCCGAGGATCTGCTCGAGGACGCCACCCTCGGCCGCACCCTTGGGCGTGCCGCGCAGCACGATCGGCACGGTCACCGTCACGCGCTCGTTCAGGTCGACGCGGGCCATGTCCACGTGCAGCGGCTCGCTGCCCAGCGCGTCGAACTGCACCTCCTTGACGAGCACCTGCTCGCTGCCGCCGCCCAGGTTGACCGTCAGCACGTGCGCCCCCTGCCGCAGGACCCGCACAAGCTCCTTGGTCGGCAGCAGCACCGCCACCGGGTCCTGCTTGTGGCCGTAGATGATCCCGGGCAACCAACCCTCTGCCCGGACCCGCCGGTTGCCCTTTTTGCTCAGGGTGCCGCGGGCCTTTCCGTCGATCGAAACCGTCGTCGCTTCGCTCATCACACTGCTCCTGATTGCAAGTTCCGTGTATGGCTGTCTACAAGCCCTCTATTTCACGAACAGGATGCTCACCGACTCGTTGCGGTGGATCCGCCGGATCGCCTCGCCGAACAGCGGCGCGACGCTGAGAACCTTCAAATTCGGCAGGGCCCGTGCGGTCTGCTCGCAGATGGGGATCGTATCGGTCACCACCACCTCGTCGATCGGGGCACACTGCAGCCGCTCGACCGCCGGACCGCACAGCACCGGGTGCGTCGCCGCCACCCGCACGCTGCGGGCGCCCTGCTGGCGGACCGCGACGGCGGCCTGGGCGATCGTGCCGGCCGTGGCGATCATGTCGTCGGCCATGATCACGTCGCGGCCCTTGACCGAGCCGATGATCGTCTGGACCCGCGCCTCGGACCCGCTGATGCGGCGCTTGTCGATGATCGCCAGGTCCGCATGGAGCCGCTCGGCGTACGACCGGCTCCGCTTGACGTTGCCCACGTCCGGCGACAGGAACACCGGGTCCTTGACGTCCAAGCCCCGGAAATACTCCAGGAAGACCGGCTCGGCCAGCAGGTGGTCCACCGGGATATCGAAAAAACCCTGGATCTGCGCGGCGTGCAGGTCGATCGCCAGCACGCGGTCCGCCCCGGCCGTGGTGATCAGGTTGCTGACCAGCTTTGCCGTGATCGGCACGCGCCCCTCGTCCTTGCGGTCCTGCCGGGCGTAGCCGAAATAGGGCACGACCGCCGTCACCCGCCGCGCCGACGCCCGCCGCAGGCAATCTATGAACGTGAGCAGCTCGATCAGGTTGTCATTGACGGGACGGCACGTGCTCTGCACGATGAACGCGTCCCGCCCCCGCACGTCGTCAACGAGCTTGACGATCAGCTCGGAGTCCGGGAAGTCCTCCACGTGCGCGCGGCCGACCGCAATGCCCAGGTAGTCGCAGATGCGCTCGGTGAGCACCCGGCTGCTGCGTCCGGAAAATATTTTCAAACCATCCATTTCCTGGTATTCCTGCCGATTCCGGTACTGCTATGTCGCTCCCGCGGTCGAGCCCTGCTCGCCCCGGCCGCTCGTCTCGCCGCCGTTGCCGCTGACGACCTGTCCGGGTCCGACGTGCGAGCCGGCCGGCAGGTCCAGCGGCGCCACCAGCACCGTCCCGCTGCCGATGAACGTGTCATCGCCGATGCGGGTGTACTGGATCTCCTGACCGTCGAAGTTGGCGACGATCGAGCCGGCGCCGATGTTGACGTTGTCCCCGGTCTGCGTGTCCCCGACGTAGCTCAGGTGCCGCAGCCGCGAACCGGCGCCGAAGGTGCTGTTCTTGACCTCGGTGAACACACCGACGACGACGTCCTCGGCCATCACCGTGCCCTCGCGGAGATAAGCAAACGGCCCGACGGTGCACCGCTTGCCGATCCGCACGTTGCCGTGGATGTAGGTGAACGGGTAGATCGTCGTGTCCTGGCCGATCTCGGCGCGGGCGTCGATCCAGGTGTTGCCCGGGTCGACGATCGTCACGCCCTGGCTCATCAGGCGCTCCTGGATCCGCTCCTGCATCACCTTGCTGACCAGGGCGAGCTGCTGGCGGCTGTTGACGCTGATGACGTCCTCGGAGGCGACCGCGGTGATCGCCACCGCCTTGAGGCCCTGGGCGATCATGATGTGCAGCGCGTCGGTGAGGTAATACTCGCCCTTGACGTTGTTGGGCGTCACGTCGTGCAGCGCGTCCAGCATGTGCCCGGTGCGGAAGCAGTAGTACGAGGGGTTGATCTCTTTGATCCGCTTCTGCTCCTCGGTGCAGTCGCTCTGCTCGACGATGCCCTGCAAGTTGCCGTAGGTGTCGCGGATGATCCGGCCGTAGCCGGTCGCGTCGGGCAGCACGCTGGTCGCCAGCGTCGCCGAGGCGTGCTCGGCCCGGTGCTTGTCGACGACGGTGCTCAGGACCTCGTCGCTGACCAACGGGCCGTCGCCGCACAGCAGCAGCACGTCGCGCCAGCCGCCCTTGCGGAGCTCCTGCTCGCACATCATCACCGCGTGGCCGGTGCCCTTCTGCTCGGTCTGCTCGATCCAGACGATGTCGTCCTGCCCGGCGAAGGCGCTGATCACATCGTCCTTGCGGTAGCCGACGACCACGAGGATCTTTTCGACCCCGACCTTGCGGCAGGCCTCCAGGACGTAAGCGAGCATGGGCCGGCCGCACACCTCGTGCAGGACCTTGGGCAGATCCGTGACCATGCGGGTGGATTTCCCCGCCGCAAGGATAACTGCTGCAAGACCACCAGCCATGCCATGACTCCTCATCGATCCGGCCACACGTCCGCGACGGACAGAGACAAGCCCGCCTGGACTCGAACCAGGAACGCCAGGACCAAAACCTGGTGTGTTACCAATTACACCACGGGCTTAAGGTTATCGTTACGTTGCCCGTCTCGCTGCGATACTGCCCAAGCGGCTCGCGACCAGGCAGGGCGGCACACGTATGCCCCTTCTGAGGCCTGCGCCGGGTACCGCCAGGACCCGGCCCATTGCCCGCGGCTGGCCGCCGCGGACGTGCCCCACGGAGGGGTTTGAGGATAGGCGTAGACCTACGCTCCACATCAGGACGGGCCCAAAGCAGCGGCCTCGCCTGAGCATAACGACATTAGTGATTTACCGGCCCTGTGTCAACCCATTCGGAATCCGGGCAACGCGCGGTGGGAAACGCCCCGGCCGCCGCGCCACGGGGTCAGACCCCATTGACGTGCACAAGCTTCCGGACCGTTAAGAGGTTTCGACGCTGTTTTCCGCCTGCAAGCGTGCGATTCGGGGTCAGACCCCTGGAGAGTTTGAACGCGCGACCGAATCTGTTGCGAACGGAGGATCGCGTGCGTATAATGACGGTCTTTGACGAATGCGCACGCCCGACGGTGGCTGCCTGGCCCCGGCCGGGGTTCCGCAGGACCCGGACAAGACGCCTGGAGATGTGAAGATGAAAAAGAAGATTCATCCGGATTACGAAGTTGCCACGGTGACATGCGGTTGCGGCGCGAGCTGGACCACCCGCTCGACCCGCGACGCGATCAAGGTCGAGATCTGCTCGAGCTGCCACCCGTTCTTCACGGGCCAGCAGAAGTTCGTCGATACGGCCGGCCGCGTCGAGAAGTTCCAGAAGAAGTACGGCGGCAACTACTTCGCCAAGAAGTAGCTGCGCAGATCGAAACCCCGGTCGGTCGAGACGCGGGCGGCGGCATGATCCGCCGCGCCAAGGCGCCTCGGCAGACCGGGTTTTTGTGCGCGGAATCTGCCCGGGTTCCACGCCCGGCCGGTTGGCCCCGCAGGATGTCCGGTTGGCGACCGGGACATCGAGACCCGTTTTGTGAAGCCTGATTGTCATGTTCGAAGAACTCAACGAAATCGAGTCCCAACTCCTCGACCGCCTCGGCGAACTCGCCAGCCGGCACGATGAGCTCAGCGCGCAGATGAGCGATCCGGCCGTGGCGGGCAGCCCCTCGAAGATGACCTCGCTGCTGAAGGAGCAGGGGCGTCTGCGCCGTTTCGTCGAGCCCTACGTCAAGCTCCAGCAGGTCCGCCGACAGATCGCCGATAACCAGGCCATCATGGACGATAGCCAGGCGGACTCCGAACTGCGGGACATGGCCCGAGAGGAACTGCCCGACCTGCAACAGCAGCGGCACGACCTGCTCGAACTGGCCACCGATGCGATGCTCACCGAGGAGGAGGCGGCCGTCTCGTCGATCCTGATGGAGATCCGGGCCGGCACCGGCGGCGAGGAGGCCGCCCTGTTCGCCCGCGACCTGTTCGAGATGTACCAGCGCTTCGCCGATCGCAAGGGCTACTCCTTCGAGGTGATGGACGCCTCCCCCTCCGAGCGCGGCGGTTACCGCGAGATCGTCATCAACATCAAGGGCGAGGGGGTCTACCAGGACTTCGGCTACGAAGGCGGCGGCCACCGCGTCCAGCGCGTCCCCGAGACCGAAACGCAAGGCCGCATCCACACCTCGGCCGCCACCGTCGCCGTGCTGCCCGAGCCCGACGAGATCGATATCAAGATCGATTGGGACAAGGACGTGCTCGAGCACGTCAGCCGGGCCGGCGGCCCCGGCGGGCAGAACGTCAACAAGGTCTCCTCGGCCATCAAGCTCGAGCACGTCGAGACCGGCATCACCGTTTCGATGCGGGACGAGAAGAGCCAGCACAAGAACCGCGCCAAGGCCCGCCGGATCATGGCCTCGCGGATCTTCGACCTCTACAACAGCAAGCAGCAGAGCCAGCTCGACGCGACCCGCAAGACGATGATCGGCAGCGGCGACCGCAGCCAGCGGATCCGCACCTACAACTACCCCCAGAACCGCGTCAGCGACCACCGGATCAACCTCGACCTGTACAAGCTCGAACTGATCATGATGGGCGAGCTGGACGATCTGATCGAGGCCCTGCGGATGCACGACAAGCAGAAACGGCTGCAGGACCTCGCCAAATCCGGCCTGGGCGGGTGATATCAGCCGATGTACTTGATCACCACGAACCCACCGATCAGCAGAATCATGAACAGCAGGCACAACAGGTTGAAGTACCGGTCGATAAGCGGCTTGATCCGCTCACCGAATGCCCCCATCAGACCCGCCACCAGGAAGAACCTCGCCGAGCGGCTCAGTGCCGAGGCGATACAGAAGATGGCGAAGTTGATGTTGAACAGCCCGGCCGAG
>JAWLBS010000196.1:0-9636 GCA_041687575.1 Phycisphaerae bacterium
CACGGCGGCGGCGTCGGTCAGCTGGTTGCAGCGGAGCTTGGCTTCGGCCAGACCGAGCCTCGCCCGGTACTGCCAATCCGGGCCCAGCACCTCTTCCCGCTCAAGCGCGGCAGCCAGCGCCACCTCGGCGCGATCCGGTTCACCGGCAGCCAGGCAGATGTGCCCCAGTTCGACCAGCCCGGCGACGCGGACCGGTTCGGGGCAGCTGCGGCGGGACAGACACTGATCGAGGATCCGCGCCGCCTCCGGCAGCTGCGCCAGCCGGAACAACTGGTGCGCCTGCTCGATCTGCAAGAGACAGCGGCGCTTGCGGTAGCTGTGCACCAGCAGGGCGGCTCCCACGAGCCCCGCCAGGGCAGAGACCACGACGGTCCAGCCCCAGCCGGGCAGCACGGCGCCCAAGGCGATCAGTGCGACAAGGATCAGCAACACGCCCGCGGCGATCTGGACCACCATCGTCGACGGCGGACGATGGCAGCTGGCAACGGCACGTTCGACAACTTCGCCCAGGAAACGGCTACGCTGGTGCACTTTTGACTTCCAACTCATTCCGGACGTTCTACAGTTTTTTACGTACGCAGGCAAGGAGAAAATCCGAATCCCCATTGTCGCTGGGTGCACCCGGGGATTGGCGGCGGGGGGGCCGCCACGGGGGGTCTGACCCCTTGCAGCACGTTTGCATCCGAATCCACCGCCCCAATTCCATTGGGCGACCCATACCTGAAAGATCCGCCGGGGTCTGACCCCCTGGGGGCAAACCCTGCGACGGGTGCCACGGGGTCAGACCCCGGCGACGTGCACAAGTATCCAGGCCGCCACGAAATCAGGATGTTGATTCCGCTGGGAGACGTGCGACTTGGGGTCAGATCCCTAGGAATGCCTCGGCCGCCAACGCCACGGGGTCTGACCCCAGCGACTTGCACAGGCGTCCAGACCGCCACCAAGTCCCGGCGTCGATTCCGCTGGGAAACATGCACTTCGGGGTCAGCCCCCTGGAACTTCCGGTTGCCAGCGGCCGGCGGGCGCTTCATAATGGACCGCTTACTGGCGCTGAGGGACATTCGCTGCGTCACGCGCAAAACTCGATAGCATGCAGGAGGAGATCACGTGGTCCGATTGGCAGTCACCGGCGGGGCCGGCCGCATGGGAAGGCGCATCATCGAACTGGCGGGCGAGGACGAACAGCTGCAGGTCGTTGCGGCCCTTGAAGCGCCGGGAAACCCGATGGTCGGCAAGCAGGTCGCTGACGGCTTGACCGTCACCGACAGCCTTAAGGCGGATTTCGACGTGCTGATCGATTTCAGCCACCCGGACGCCACGGCCGGCTGGGTCGAGGCGGTCGAACTGAAGGGCAAGCGGATGGTCATCGGCACCACCGGACTCAGCGCCGCCCAGCTCGAACGGGTCGCCGCGGCGGCCAAAAAGATCCCCATCGTGCGGGCGGCCAACATGAGCGTCGGGATCAACCTGCTGCTGCGGGTGGCCGGCGAGGTCGCCAGGGTGCTCGGCCCCGATTACGACATCGAGGTCGTCGAAGGCCACCACCGCTTCAAGAAGGACGCCCCCAGCGGCACCGCACTGGCGCTGGCCGAGTCGATCTGCCAGGCCCTCGGCAAGGACCCGGACCAGACGCTGGCCCATGGCAGGCACGGGCGCGAGGCGTTGCGGACCGGCGGCGAGATCGGCATGCACGCCCTGCGACTGGGCGACACGGTCGGCGAGCACGAGGTCTTCTTCGGCACCCTCGGCGAGACGATCAGCCTCAAACATTCGGCCCACACCCGCGACACCTTCGTCAACGGCGCGCTGCGGGCCGCCAGGTGGATCGCGGATAAGCCCGTAGGCCTCTACAGCATGCAGGACGTGTTGTTCGGGTCCGAATAAATTGACCTTCAGCCCCGACCGTTCTATAACGCTGTGCCATGAACACCACAACCACAATCGATCGTCTGTCGGACCATGTCGGCCAGAGCGTGACCCTGACCGGCTGGCTCTACAACAGCCGCTCCTCGGGCAAGATCGCCTTTCTGATCGTCCGCGACGGCACCGGCCAGTGCCAGTGCATCGTCGAGAAGTCCTCCGCCGGCGAGGAGGTCTTCCAGCGGGCGCGGGACCTGACGCAGGAGGCGAGCCTGGCCGTCCAGGGGCTCGTCCACGAGGAGCCCCGCGCCCCCGGCGGCTACGAGATCCACGCCACCGACGTCCAGCCGATCGCCCCGAGCGTCGACTACCCGATCACCCCCAAGCCGCACGGCATCGACTTTCTGATGCGCAACCGTCACCTGCACCTGCGCAGCAAACGCCCCTGGGCCCTGATGCGGGTGCGGCACACGGTGATCCAGGCGGTCCGGCGGTTCTTCGACAGCCGCGGCTTCATGCTGATCGACACGCCGATTCTCACCCCCTCGGCCGGCGAAGGCGCCAGCACCCTGTTCGAGGTTGACTACTTCGGCGAGCCGGTCTACCTCGCCCAGACCGGCCAGCTCTACCTCGAATCGGCGGCGATGGCGCACCGCCGGGTCTACTGCTTCGGCCCGACCTTCCGCGCCGAAAAGAGCAAGACCCGCCGGCACCTGACCGAGTTCTGGATGGTCGAGCCGGAGGTGGCATTCATCACGCTGGACGAGCTCATGAGCCTGGCGGAGGACTTCGTCGCCTCGATCGTTGAAGCCGTGCTCACCGAGCGGCAGGAGGAGCTCAAGACCCTCGAGCGCGACACCGCCCCGCTCGAGTCGATGCTCCGGCCGTTCGCGCGGATGACCTACGGCCAGGCCGTCGACCTGCTGCGCGGACCTGTCGCTCAGGAGTACCTCCAGGGCGAGATGGAGCGGCTGCAGGCCGAGATCGATGGCCTCCAGGCCGAGGCGACCCGCCTGGAGGGCGAACTGGCCGACGCCCGCAAGCCCGCCCAGCAGGACCTGCTCAGCCGCCGGATCCAGGAGACCCGCGATCAGATGACCGACCTCGCCGAACAGCTCCAGCACATCCCCGAGCACATGCGGATCGTCCGCGACTTCCGCTGGGGCGACGATTTGGGCGGGGCCGACGAGACGGTCATCAGCCGCACCGCCGACCGCCCCGTCTTCGTGCACCACTACCCGCGCGAGGCGAAGGCGTTTTACATGAAACTGGAGACCGAGGACACGCGGACGGTCCGCAACTTCGACCTGCTGGCGCCCGAGGGCTACGGCGAGATCATCGGCGGGTCAATGCGCGAAGACGACCACGACGCCCTGCTGACCCGCATCCGCGAAATGGGCCTCGATCCGGAACACTACGGCTGGTACCTGGACCTCCGCAAGTACGGGTCGGTCCCCCACGGCGGATTCGGCCTGGGCATCGAACGCACCGTCGCCTGGCTCTGCGGCCTCAAGCACATCCGCGAGACGATCCCCTTCCCCCGGCTGCTCGGGAAGGTCTACCCGTAGCCCTACTCGGCTTCCCCGCCGATCGTGCCGACCTGGATCTGCAGATCCTCGCGCCGCTCGATCCGCTCGACCTGGCCGTCGCGAATCCAGATCACCCGGTCGGACGCCGCCAGCATCTTATGGTCGTGCGTGGCGGTAATGATCGTCACGCCCATCTCTTTGTTCATCTTCTTGAGGATCTCGATGATCTCGGTACCGGTCTTGAGGTCGAGGTTGCCGGTCGGCTCGTCAGCCAGGATGATCGCCGGGTCGTTCGCCAGAGAACGGGCAATCGCCACGCGCTGCTGCTGGCCGCCGGACAGTTCGAACGGCCGGTGCTGCAGGCGGGTGCCCAGGCCGACCTTGCCCAGCAGCTCGGCCCCTTTGTCGCGGGCCTCGTCGCTGGTCATGCCCCCGAAGACCATCGGCAGGGTGACGTTCTCCAGCGCGCTCATCACGGGGATCAGGTTGAAGGTCTGGAAGATGTAGCCGATCTTGCGGCAGCGGAGCCACGCCAGCTCATACGCGTCGAGCTGGGCGATGTCCACCTCGTCAATAAAGACCTGCCCCTCGGACGGCTTGTCGAGCCCGCCGATCATGTTGAAAAACGTGCTCTTGCCGCTGCCGGACGGGCCCATGATGCTGATGTATTCGCCCTGGTAGATCTCCAGGGTCACACCGCGCAGGGCCTCGACCGTCTCGGCGCCCATCGTATAGATCTTCTTGACGTTGCGGCTGCGGACGATGGCGTGATTGATCTGTTCGGCCGCCGTCTGCGTCGCCGGCTGATTGTCGCTCTGAACGGTCTTTTGGTTGTTCTTGGCCACCGGTTATTCCTCCACGCGCATCGCTTCGACGGGTTGCATTTGGGCGGCGGTCCTGGCCGGCCACCACGCCGCGACTACTGCCAGAAACGTCCCGATCACCAGGCAGATGGCGATGTTGATGGCCGTCCAGCCCAGCAACGGGGCATAGTCGAACGTGCCGAACCCAAAACTGATGCCCATCCGCACATACGTCAGCATAAAGCCGATCGGGATGCCGATCAGCGTTCCCACCACGCCTTGTATCGTACTCTCGATGAAGAACAGGCGGACGATGAACGCGTCCAGCGCCCCCAGGCACTTCATCGTGCCGATCTCGCGGAACCGCTCGGTCACGCTCATCAGCATGCTGTTGACGATGCCCACCAGGGCGACCAGCATCGACAGGGTCAACAGCCACATGTCCTGCTGGCGCTTGTGCTCGACGCTCGTTGCATCGTGAACGTCGACCCCGGCCTTCACCTGCAGCAACAGAGTGATATTCTCATCATTCTGCGCAACGAGATTGTCGATCATGACCCGGTTGGTCAGAATGCTCATCAGAAAGGCGATCGCCAGAACGATGCCCAGCAGCGTGACGATCGACCGACCGAGCCGGGTCTTGATGCTCCCGACGCAGATCTCGATGCTCTTGTTCCACGGCAAGACGACCTGCTTGCCGATGCGTCCCCTGTCCGTAAACAGAAGCTTGTCGGGTTCTTTTGGTTGAGCCATGCTGGAACTCCTGCAAGTACCGTCGCTTGAGTCGCCGGGATTGTAAGGGAATCGATCGAGCGCGGCAAGCCGGCTTCGCAAACGAAAACGACCCCCTTGGCAAGCCCGGCTTCAGCCAGCGCCGAGGGGCGGCGAACCGAGTCGCGGCAGGCAATTCGGACAAAGGTCAGCCCGTCAGACGCCGATGCTGCGGCAGCTTCCGGAGGTCTGACCCTTGGAAAAGGCCCGCACTTGCGGGATCAGCTCCCGCCCGTCGCCTGCCCCTGCCCCCGGATGTGCTCTTTCGTCCGGGGGCAGGTATCGCGCCAGGTGGACCAGAGCCGGGGAATGTATACAATCTCTGTTCGGCTTCGACCAAGGCAGCGGCAAAGGCCGTGCGGGTATCGTAATCCACCGCCGCTTTTGGGCTTAAGGCTGCAGCCGAATCGATCTTCAGGAGTCATGATGGCAACGTGTCGCGTACTGGTGCTGCGGGCGGCTGGGACGAACTGCGATATCGAAACCGCGTATGCGTGGACCCTGGCGGGCGCAACGGCCGACCGTGTCCACATCAACGCCCTGGTCAAAGAGCCCCGGATGCTCCGCGACTACCAGGTGCTTACCGTGCCGGGGGGCTTCAGCTACGGCGACGACATCGCCGCCGGTCGGATCTTCGCCAACCAGCTTCTCCACCACGTCGCGGAGGAGCTCGAGGCCTTCCGCGACCGCGGCGGCCTGATCCTGGGTATCTGCAACGGCTTCCAGGTGCTGGTCAAGGCGGGCCTGCTACCGGACCTGGCCGCAGCGGCCGTGCCGGCAGCCGGTGCGGCAGTCGGCGGCGCCAAAGCTGCGGCCGCGGACCGCGAGCCCCGCACGGGCCTTCCCCGCCAGCAGGCGACGCTGACGTGGAACGACTCCGGCCGGTACGAAGACCGCTGGGTCCACCTGAAGGTCGCGACGGACCGCAGCGCGTTTCTCGAGCCCGGCCAAGTCCTGTACCTGCCCATCGCCCACGCCGAGGGCAAGGTGCTGCTGGCCGACGAGCAGGTCCGCCGTGAGATCCACGAGGCAAATCTCGTCGCCCTGCAGTACGTCGACCAAAGCGGCGATTTCGGCGGCTACCCGATCAACCCCAACGGCAGCACCGACCACATCGCCGGCCTGACCGACCCGACCGGCCGCATCCTCGGCCTGATGCCCCACCCCGAGCGCTTCGTCGATCCGACCCAGCACCCGCACTGGTCGCGCCTGCCCCAGCCCCCCCAGCCGGACGGGCGGAACCTGTTCGATAATGCGGTGCGGTTCGTGGAGCAAATGTAGGCGGCAATTTCGCCGCTTGCTCGGCAATCGGAAACATCTGCAAGCACCTATTCCCTTTACAAGCAAGCCCTTACAGCATGTATTGCAAATTCGGAATGATTTCCTAAACTGCAAGAATGGTCTCACGTGAACACGCCAACCTGATCCGCCAACGGCTGAACGCATTTCCGGCTGTGGCCATTCTCGGGCCCCGTCAGTGCGGCAAGACGACCCTGGCTCGCCAGTTCGGCGGGACCTATCTTGACCTTGAGCAGGAAGGCGCGCAGGCCCGACTGGACGCACAGTGGGAGGACCTGACGGATAGACAGGACCTGAGAGACCAAGCTGACGTCAGCCCCATCGACCGACATGCTTTCAAGACTGAACAAAACCGCTGATATGATCGACGCCGCCAGGCGCATCCTCATCTGCCGCACCAAACGGACCATCAAGACGGACAAGCTGCTCGTCTGCGATCTGAACGCGTGGCTGGACGAACTCGTCCCATAGCAGCGACAGGGGACTTTGCCGGCGCGGCCCTACCGATCCATATGCTCGCTCAGCCACTCAATCGTCCTGGCGATCGCCTTGGTGTGCGGGGTGTAGCGAAAGCCGCCGAAGGCCCGGGCGAACTTCCGGCCGTTGAGCACCATCGGTCCCTCGTACAGGTACATCACCTCCATCAGCTCGCTGGTCTCGGACATGGCGGCGCCGGAGTACTTCAAGGCGTCCTGTCCGACCGTCTCGACACGAGACTCCGTGCCCGCGGCCGCAAAGACCATCTCGATGAAGTGCTTGCCCGTCACCGGCCCGGGACCGGGTATGTGCCAGGCCTGACCGTGGGCGTCGTTGGCCTCGGCGAGCAGGACGCACGCCGCGGCGGCGTCATCAACGAACAGCAGGTCGTGGGGCACGTCCGATCGGCCGGGCCATGACGCGGCCACCTCACTGAGCGCGGCGCGGAAGATCGACAGCGTTACCTGGCTGGTGACGTTCGGGCCGTACAGGTCCGCCAGGCGCGGGATGACGACCCGCAGCCGGCCAGCCCGATCCTCGTCGAGCAGTTCAGTTTCGACGCGGCTGCGGATCTGCCCTGCGCGGGAGGTTGCGGCCAGCGGGTGGGCCTCGTCGACGGGCGTCTTGTCGAGGGGGCCGTAGACCGAGACGTTGCTCGGCAGCACGAGCACAGCGTCGGCCTGGTGCGCAGCCGATGCGACGTTGCGGGTGATCCTGGGCAGCAGAGTCTCTGAATCGGCGACCGACAGGCCGGCACACTGGTAGACAGCCGTCGCGTCGCGCGCGGCGTGGCGGGCGCTGGCGACGTCGGTGGCGTCGGCCACCTCGATCCCGGCCTGTTCGGGCAGGACGCGGTGGGCGCGGTCGACATCGCGAACGACGGCACGCACGGTCTGCCCGTCGGCGACCAGCCGCCTGGCGATGGCCGAACCCAATCCCCCCGCCGCACCGAAGACGACGTGGATTCTCTTCATAATTCCTGACCCCTTGGACGCCGACGTCAACGAAGCAACCTCACGTACGTAATCCTAGACGTGACAGCAGCCTCAGGCCACGGCGCCGCCAGCCACCATCGCCTGCGGGAAACGCTGCGAGGGGGGCCACGTCCCGCGTTAATGAGCCGCGACCGTGAGGGGCGGTAAACCCCGCCGCGCCCGTCGAACCCTACGGGGTCAGACCCGGGTCAGACCCCAGTGACGTGCACAAGCAGCTGAGCCGCCAGGAAGTTTCAGCGTTGATAGCGGCCGGAGACGTGCGCATCGGGGTCAGACCCCCGAAAACACCACCACGGCCTTCACAGCCAGCGGCCCATTGGCCTGGCCGCGCCGCTGGCGGTATAGTACCGGCCGGTGGCCCCATCTGTTCGGCCGGTCCGTGCGTACGGCATCGGCCCCGGCGGGCCGCGTGTCTGGGACGAGGGCGGATGGCTTACAGGGGCATTTTTTTCGATCTGTACGGGACTCTGCTGGTCTTCGGCGACATGCACGCCGCCTGGGCCGACTGGCTCAGCGCGCTGCATCGCTGCCTGGCCGACTGCGGGCTGCGGATGGAGCGACAGCGCCTCGCCGTCCACTGCGACGGGTTCTTCTCGCGGCCGGACCCGCCCCCCTGCGCCGGCCTGAGCATCTTCGAGCGTCGCATCCGGGTCCTGTCCGCCGAACTGGGCCTGGAGCTGGGCCCCCGGCAGATCTGCCGCACGGCCGAGTGCTGCGTTCAGGCGTGGCAGAGCTACGTCACGCTTGACCCGGACGCGCTGCCCGTGCTGCGGGCCTTGCAACGGACGACCACGCTGGCGCTGGTCTCCAACTACGACCACCCGCCGTTCGCTCGCCGGCTGCTGTCGCTGCTGGGGCTGGACCGCCTGTTCGAGGCGATCGTGATCTCCGGCGAGGTCGGCATCCGCAAGCCGGACCCGGCCATCTTCCGCCTGGCGCTGGATGCCACGCGACTCGACCCCGGCGAGGTCGCCTACGTCGGCGACACCAGCGACGACATGCAGGGCGCCCGCGCTGCCGGCATGCATCCGATCCTGATCTATCGCAACAGCCGCAACCCCTCGCACGTGCTGCACGACTTCCACCCCGATGGCCAGCTCGTCGCGATCCACACCCACGCCAAACCCTGCGCCCCCCGCTGCATCGCAGCGCTGCCGGAGCTGGTGACGATGCGGTAGAACGGCGGCGGATCCGCAGACTTCGCGGATTTTTGCAGATGATCAACAACGAGACGGCCTGGCGCCGCGCGTCGCAGGGACGGCGGCAATCCTCGTTGCCGCGGACCGGCCGCCGGCCCCTGCGCGGCGACAGCCCCGGTACGTATGATGGCCGAGACCGTCTCGCTGTTGCCCACAAACGACAGCCACCCATCATGGATGAACATGATGGGTGGCTGTCCAAAGCCGTCCTTAGGAATCAGGTATTACCACTACCGGCGCCATCACAAGACGCCGCGTGCTCCATCCTTCTTAAGGATTCGTTGCAGATTCTTCTGCTGTGCGTGGGCTCACGCCCACGCACTCTCGAACACAATACTTCGAACGTTACTGCTGCGCCGGGATCGTCTTGAGCCAGTCGTTCGCCAGGGCCAGCAGATCCAGCACGTTGATCATGCCGTCCTGCTTGAGGTCCGCACCGGCATCCCAGTTCGGCGAGCTCGTGTTCGACAGCCACGCGTTGGCAAGCCGCAGCAGATCCATCACGTTGACGGTGCCGTCATTGTTGATGTCGCCGGCCAGCGTGGCGGTGACGATCAGGTACGGCTCGTAGAAGCCGCCGCTCTGGTCGCGGGTCCAGTAATGATTGTTCCACGGCTGCTGACCGGGGGTGTAGATGATCGGCGCATCGGTGGCATCCAGCACCAGGCCCTTGACCTCGCCATTCGGATTACCCATGGCTTCG
>JAWLBS010000197.1:0-9602 GCA_041687575.1 Phycisphaerae bacterium
GTCCGCACCCGAATCCCCGCATTCGATTGCCATGGGGGCACCAACACCTGAACGATCCAACGGGGTCTGACCCCCTGGGGCAAACGCTGCGAGAGGCTTTACGGTCCTGCCTCAACGCGCCGCGACCGCGAGGGAGCGGCAAACCCGGCCGGATGCCACGGGGTCAGACCCCGGCAACGTGCACGGGCGTCCAGGCCCCCATGGACTCCAGGCGTTGATTCCGCCGTGAGACGTGCGCTACGGGGTCCGACCCCTGGAAAGACCGCCTCGCCGGGGCCGCGCGGGCAACCCCGCCGGAATGCGTCCGCAATCCCGTTGATGCCGTAACTGACTCCCCGTACAATGGGATATCAACCGGGTCGTACACACCTGGCAGGGACCGCTTACCTGTACTGCCAGCGGCCATGGCCCCGAGCGGAGTGGTACGGTGGCCCCAGCACGACGTGACATGGCAACCCAACCCGGACGGCCTTGCTGAAAGAGGATGCATATGGCTCGCCGCAGAAAGAAACTCGGAGATATCCTCATATCCTGGGGGTTGATCAAGCAGGAAGATCTGGACAAAGCGGTCGATTACGCCCAGAAAAACCGCCGCAAGCTGGGCGAGGCCCTCGTCGAGCTGCAGATGGCCACCGAGGACGACGTCGTCAAGGCCCTGGCGACCCAGTTCGACATGGAGTACGTCGACCTCGACAAGAATGCCATCCCGGTCAGCTCCTTGCGCCTGATCCCCACCGACCTGATCCGGCGACACAAGATCCTGCCCGTCTCGCAGGAGAACGGCCGACTTAAGGTCGTTATTCATGACCCTCTTGATCTGGAAATGCAAGACCTGCTCCGTTTCCGTCTCAATGTCGAGCTCGATACAGCGCTGGCGCCCAAAAGCAAGATCGAGCGCTTCATCGACCAGTTCGTCAGCGAGACGAAGCGCTCCATCGACGAGACGATGGATGAGCTCAAGCGGGAGCTGCCGGACGAGGGCGACGGCAAGGCCACCGGAGCCGATGACGGTGACGCTCCGATCATCCGCCTGATCAACCTGATCATCTACGAGGCGGTTCGCGGCCGGGCGAGCGATATCCACATCGAGCCGATGTCGGATCGCGTCCGGGTGCGGTACCGGATTGACGGCGTCTGCATCGACCGCGACAACATCCCCAAAAGCATGCAGAGCGCGGTGTCCGCCCGTCTGAAGATCATGGCGGGCACGGACATTGCCGAGCGCCGCGTGCCGCAGGACGGCCGGATCAAGATGGCGATCGACGGGGCGGATATCGATTTTCGCGTCAGTTTTTTGCCGGCCTATCACGGCGAGAGCGTGGTGCTTCGTGTTTTGCGGCCGGACTCGGTGCGGATCGGCATCCGCAACCTCGGTTTCGAGGAGGAGGACTACCAGGTCTTCTCGAAGATCATCAAGCGACCCAATGGGATCTTCCTGGTGACCGGGCCGACGGGATCGGGCAAGACCACCACGCTGTACTCGGCACTTCAGGAGCTGAACCGCCCGGACCGCAAGTTGATCACCGCCGAGGACCCGGTCGAGTACAACTTCGCAGGCATCAACCAGTGCCAGGTCCGCGAGGAGATCGAGCTGACGTTCGCCAAGATTCTGCGGGCGATGCTTCGCCAGGCGCCGAACATCATTCTGGTCGGTGAGATCCGTGACAAGGAAACGGCCGAGATCGCGATCCAGGCCGCCCTGACCGGTCACCTGGTGTTCAGCACGTTGCACACGAACGATGCGCCGTCGGCGATCACGCGTCTGGTCGACATGGGTGTCAAGCCGTTCCTGGTGGCCAGTTCGATCCAGGCGATTCTCGCCCAGCGGCTGATCCGTGTGCTGTGCGGCGAGTGCAAGCAGCCGGACCCCGCCCCCGACCGCTTCCTGTGCCGGCTGGTCGAGATCACGGACGAGGACATCGCCAACCACACGATCTACAAGCCGGTCGGCTGCAAGACGTGCCACGGCACGGGGTACCGCGGTCGACTGGGCATCTACGAGATGATGCTGATGAGCAACGAGATCCGCGAGCTCGCCTTCAACCGCGCCCCGACGGGGCAGTTGCGGCGGGCGGCGCACAACAACGGCATGAAGCCGCTGGTGGGCGACGGCAAGATCAAGATTTTGAAGGGCATAACCGCTCCGGGCGAGATTGCCCGCGTGACCCAGACGCAAGACGTTGTCGTCGAGTAGCCTTGGGTGTAATCAGACTGCCTGCGCGGGCGGCCGCGGCGATTCGCCGGACCCGCGCGATCGAAACGAACGCAGGGAAAGAGAGACGTAGCGATGGCCATGATTCACGTTGACCGGCTGTTGGAGACCTGTATCCGGCGCAGTGCCAGCGACATCCACATTACTGTGGGGCGCCCGCCGGTGCTGCGGCTGCACGGTAAGCTCCGCAGCCTCGAGACCAAAGTCCTCGAGCCGGACGACACGCTGAGCCTGATGAAGCAGATCAGCCCCGACCGCAACCAGCAGGAGTTGCAGGAGGTCGGCGGGACGGACTTCGGGTTCGCCTATGGCGACAAGGCGCGGTTCCGGGTGGCGATCTTCCGCCAGAGGGGCAACGTCGCGATCGTCATGCGGCGGATTCCCTACAAGTTCATGAGTTTCGAGGAGATCGGCCTGCCGCAGATCTGCAAGGCGCTGGTCCGCCGGCCTCGCGGTCTGTTCCTGGTGACCGGTCCGACCGGGTCGGGCAAGACCACCACGCTGGCGAGCATGATCAACTACGTCAACGACAACTTCGACCGCCACATCGTCACGGTCGAGGACCCGATCGAGTACTACCACACGCACAAGAAATCGCTGATCAACCAGCGAGAGGTCGGCAACGACGTGCCCAGTTTCTCCGAGGCCCTGCGGCGCGTGCTGCGGCAGGACCCGGACGTGATCCTGGTCGGCGAGCTTCGCGACCTGGAGACGATGGCGGCCGCCATTCAGGCCGCCGAAACCGGTCACCTGGTCTTCGGCACGCTGCACACGACCGGCGCGGCCGGCACGATCAACCGGATCATCGACCAGTTCCCGCCGGACCAGCAGGAGCAGATCCGCGTTCAGCTGGCGTTCAACCTGATCGGGGTGCTCAGCCAGGCGCTGATGCCGCGGGCGAATACGCCGGGCATGGTGGCGGCGTACGAGTTCATGGTGGTCACGCCGGCGATCGGGAACCTGATCCGCGAGAACAAGAGTTTCCGTATCGACTCGAGTATCCAGACCGGCAAGAAGTGGGGCATGCAGCTGCTCGACGAGCACCTGTGGAACCTGTACGCCCAGGGGACCATCAGCGGCGACGAGATGATCGACAAGGCCCGAAGCCCCGGTGACCTGCAGGAGAAGATGGAGGCCTGGCACCGGAGAAAGGGCACCGAGGAAGGCGGCGAGGGTCCGGCCGAGGCCGCGCACTGATCACCGGCAAACCGGCCGCCGCGGCCATCGCCATCGGGCTGGGCGGTCACTTGGGGCACCCGTAGAATCAAGGCGAATGCCAGGCATTCAGGAGCCGCACAGACATGGCAGAGGTTGCAAACAAGTTTCCCCCCATCGAGCAGCTCAAGGGGCGGCCGCTGGGCCGCGTCCTGATGAAAATGGGCAGGGTCACCCGGGCCCAGACGCATGAGGCCCTTCAGGTTCAGAAGCAGCAGCGGCGACCTCTCGGTCAGATCCTGCGCGAGCTGGGGTATGTCAAGGAGGAGGACCTGCAGCTCGCCCTGGCGTTCCAGATCGGCATGCAGAGCGCCGACCTGAGCAAGATCGACGTGGAGAAGGCCGTGCTGGGGCTGATCCCCCCTCAGGTCGCCCACACGTACCACGTGGTGCCGATCGATTACAGCAGTGACGGCAACCTGCTGACGATCGCGGTCGACACGCCGGACAACTTCCAGGCGACCGACGACCTCAAGACGCTGATGGGGTTCAACGTCAAGGCGGTGATCGTCCCGGCCGAGCAGCTCGACAACGCCCTGCAACGGTACTATCCCGAGGACGCGAGCGGTTCGGTGACGGACATTCTCAAGGAGATCGAGTCGGACGCGGACCTGTCGAAGTTCGAGGGGCGCGGCGGGTCGATCGACCTCGACGAACTCCGCGAGATGATCGACTCGAACCCGGTCAAGAAGCTGCTCAACCTCGTGCTGCTCCAGGCGATCAAGGACAAGGCGTCGGACATCCACTTCGAGCCGTTCGAGGACGAGTTCAAGATGCGCTACCGCATCGACGGCGTCCTGTACGAGATGGTCCCCCCGCCCCGCCACATCGCCTACGCGATCAGCAGCCGGATCAAGGTCATGGCCAACCTGGACATCGCGGAAAGGCGGATGCCGCAGGACGGCCGCATCCCGCTGGTGGTGGCGGGCAACCCGGTTGATTTGCGCGTCAGCGTGCTGCCGACGATGTTCGGCGAGAGCGTGGTGTTGCGTGTGCTCGACCGGACGCAGGTGAGCCTCGACCTGGAAAAGCTCGGCATGCGCGAGGACGAGTTGCGGTCGTTCCGCGCGCTGATGGGCAAGCCGCACGGGGTCATCGTGGTGACGGGCCCGACCGGCTCGGGCAAGACGACGACCCTGTACGCGTCACTGCGGGAGCTCAACAGTCCCGAGGTCAAGATCCTGACGTCCGAGGACCCGGTCGAGTACGACGTGGACGGACTGATCCAGGTACAGGTCAACCCGGATATCGGGCTGACGTTCGCCCGGGCGCTGCGGTCGTTCCTGCGGCAGGACCCCGACATCATCCTGGTCGGCGAGGTCCGTGACAAGGAGACGGCCGTGATGGCGATCCAGTCGGCCCTGACGGGTCACCTGGTCTTCAGCACGCTGCACACCAACGACGCGCCGTCGTCGGTGGCGCGTCTTCTGGACCTGGGGCTCGAGGCGTTCCAGGTGACCGCGGCGGTCGAGGCGGTCCTTGCCCAGCGGCTCGTGCGGCGGATCTGCGAGCACTGCAAGGAGGAGTACGAGCCGACCGAAGAGATGCTCATGGAGCTGAGTCTGCGGCCCGAGGACGTCGCGGGCCAGCGGTTCTACTATGGCCGGGGCTGCGACTACTGCAACAACACGGGCTATCGCGGCCGGATGGGCATCTACGAGTTGATGGTGATGGACGAAGAGATCCGCGAGCTGGTGATGAAGCACGCCTCCAGCAACATTCTGCGGAACGAGGCTCGCAAGCGGGGCATGCGGTCGCTGCGCGAGTCGGGCCTGTTGGCGATCTATGACGGCATGACCACGATCGAAGAGGTCGTCCGCGAGACGCTCATGGAAGAAGTGTAGCCGCAAACCAAGGGGACCCGCGGGGCGGTGCGATGACCGCGGGTTGGCGACCGGGAGTCGATTGCGATGGCGGTATTCCAGTACGAAGCGATGGACGCCTCCGGACAGGAGGTCAAGGCCGAGCTCGAGGCGGTCGACAGCACGGAAGCCGTATCCCGTATCCGTGCGATGGGGTATTTCCCCACCAAGGTCAAGGAGAAGGGCGGGCGCAAGAAGCCCGCCGCCAGGGCCGAAGGGGGCAGAAAGAAGAAAAAGAGCAGCGGCCAGTTCAGCATCGGCGGCGTGGGCACCAAGCAGCTCACGCAGTTCTCCCGGCAGCTGTCGACGCTGCAGGACGCGGGCCTGCCTATTCTGCGGTCGCTGCGGATCCTCGAACAGCAGCAAAAGGCCGGCCTGCTCAAGGGCATCCTCCGCCAGGTCGCCGACGACGTCGAGAGCGGCTCGACGCTGTCGGAGGCGATGAGCCGCCATCCCAAGGCCTTCGACCGGCTGTTCGTCAACATGGTCCAGGCCGGCGAGGCCGGCGGTGTGCTCGAGATCATCCTGCGGCGTCTGGCCGAGTTCATGGAGAAGGGCCAGCGGCTGAAGAAGAAGGTCATCGGCGCGATGATCTACCCGCTGGCGGTCATGACCTTTGCCATGGCCATCGTGCTGCTGCTGATGTGGCTGGTCGTGCCGAAGTTCGAGGAGATCTTCAAGGACTTCGACACCGAGCTGCCCGGCGTGACGGTGGCCCTGCTGATGGCGAGTAACTGGCTGGTGTACCAGTACGGCTGGGTCTACATCCTGGCGTCGCCGTTCGCCTTTATCCTAATACTGAAACTAATGAGGCAGTTCGCAGCTGGCCGGTACGTGCTGGACTGGATCAAGCTGCACATTCCGGTCATGGGGCAGATTGTCGGCAAGAGTTCGATCGCGAGGTTCACGCGGACGCTGGGCACGCTGATCGCCGCGGGCGTGCCGATCCTCGAGGCGATCAACATCACCCGCGAGACGACCGGCAACGAGATCTATGCGCGGGCGCTGGCCCGGGTGCACGACGCCATTCGCGAGGGCGACACGTTCGCCAACCCGCTGCGGGCGGCGAAGGTGGTCGACGGCATTGTGACCAACATGATCGACGTCGGCGAGGAGACGGGCGACCTGGACAAGATGCTGCTCAAGGTCGCGGACAACTACGACGAAGAGGTCGAGGTGCTGGTCAGCTCGCTGGTCTCGCTGCTCGAGCCGATTATGGTGATCGCGCTGGGCTGCATCGTCGGTTTCATCGTCATCGCCCTGTTCATGCCGCTGGTCAAGCTGATCACGGCGGTCATGGGCTAGAGGATCCCCGGTCCAGGTGTAGCATCTGGCACCCGGGATCGGGTTTCGGGTATCGGGTGTCGGAACGGCAGGGATCAGGGGTCTGACCCCGATTCGCACGCCTCCCAGCGGAATGAACGCGTGGATTTGATGGCGGCCTGAATGTCTGTGCACGCCACCGGGGTCTGACCCCGCGGTGCTGGCAGGGACACGGCGGGATTTCCCGCTCCCTCACGGTCGCGGCTCGTTGAAGCAGGTGGCACCCGAAGACCTGGCTGCTACACCCGGCTTAGCGGCGTTCTAGCGAGAAAGGCGGCAGTGGTTTTCGGACGATCGAGGCAATCCGCAGGATTGAATCTGGCAGGGGGACGCCCGGCGGCGTCCCCCTGCCTCGTTTGCGCCGGCGCGGGTGCCACGGTCCTGCGCAGCAGGGCCGTGCCTCCTCGGACAAGTCGTCTTTACACGGGACCGAAATGATCTTCCGTCACTCAGGGAAACCTTCCTGCGCCATGCGACGCACTCGGCATCGTCGCGGCCTGGCCGCGTTCGAGGCCGTGCTGCTCCTGCTGATCCTCGCCGCGGGAATGGCCCTGCTGGCAGGCCAGGCCGAGCGGTCTCGCAGCCGGCTGCGCGAGAGTCTGGCGGATCGCCAGATCGTCCTGCTCCGCGAGGCGATGGCGGCGTACCACCGGGACACGGGTCTGTTCCCGCCGGGGGAGGCGGACTTCGCAGCCGGCGACGCCTTCGACGCACTGCAAAGGGTGGATGCCTCGGCCCGACTGCTGCAGACGTGGCCCGCCCCGGCCGGCCAGCAGGGCGACGCACACGTCGACCCGTGGCGCCGGCCTTACCGGTATCTGGCCGGCGAGAACGCCGAGGCGGTGGTGGCCGAAAACGGCGGGTGGCCGGTCTTCGTCTCGGCCGGCCCGGACGGGCGGTTCGGGGGGAGCGACGGCCCGTCGGCGCGGGCGGACGACCGGCGGACGGATGAGCTGCGGACTACTGGATCAGCTCCCGCAGCAGCGGGTCCGACCAGTCCTCGACAATGTAGTTCGTGCCGATCTGGCGGTGCAGTTCGTGAAGGCGGCCCACGTCGGGGTCCAGGCGGCTGATCGCCACGCTGCCCATGTCGACGGCGGCCTGGATTTCGCTGCGGCCGTCGCCGAGGACCAGCACGGTACGCGGGTCGATGCCGTGCGTCTCGCACAGCTCGCGCATGACCTCGACCTTGGGCATCTTGCGATCCCAGGTCGAGCCGTAGACGGCCTCTACCGTCCGGTCCGGGCCGACGTCAAAGCCGAGGACCTGCACCTCCTCGTACATGCCGCCCTCGGGGTAGATCACCGCGCCGGTGACGAAGTAGTTGACGCAGCCGATCTCGTGGAGATAGCGGATAAATTCCATCGAGCCGGCAAATTGCCACGCCTGCGGGTCCTTGCGGGCGGCGGCGGTGTTGCGGTCGCGGCAGGCCTTGTTGAGGATCGTCTCATAGAGGCGAAACAGCCGCGGGGTCCGCTCGGCAATGAAGGCCTGGAGCTGCGCGGGCTGGGCGACGTCGTCGAAACGCTCCTCGCCCGCCCAGATCCGCCGGATGATCTGGTCGTTGCCACGCTGTTCGGTCTCGGTGAGAGGGCCGACTTCGGCAGGGACGTTGCCCATCTGCACGGCCCGGCGGATGGCGAACTCCATCTGCGTCAGCGCGGACAAGCCGGCCGACTCGATGCAGAACTTGTCGGTCTCGGCAAGCGGCTGCCTGCCGACCTGCTGGATCAGGCGGCGGCAGTTCTCGTCGCTGTCGAAGTCGTCGCACAGCCCGCCGGTCATCGCCCAGTGGAGCGTCACGCTCATGATCGGCGGCCACTCGCGGATCTTGCTGTGCGTGCCGTCGATGTCGTGCATGACGTGGGTGATGGTCCGGCGGCCGGCTGGGTTGACGACTTCGATGCGGCCGGGCTTTCCGTCGATTCGGCTGTGGTCGAGCGTGGGCATCTTCCACTCCAGATGATTGCCTGGGGCGTCCCCGGCGACTTCCGCACGAGGGGGTCAGACCCCTGGGGACTGCGTGGGGCACTCTTGGCGACTTCTGCTGTATGGGCCGTCCCCCGGGGCGCCTGTTCAATGTCGAGGACGGCCATCGCGGTCATTCTAGGCCCTTGCGGGCGAACGCACAACTGGGGCTTGTTGACCGGGGTCACGGTGACCGCTAAAATGGTTACCGTTATGCTTGAGATCGTCTTCACGGAGACAGCTAAAGAGCAGTACGAAGCGCTGACGGGCAAGCTCAAGCGCCAGGTCGACAATGGGCTGGAGCGGATTGCCGCGAACCCCCGTTCGGGCAAGCCGCTTCAGGGAAAGCTCAAGGGCATCCGGTCGGAACGTGTCTCGACGTTCAGGCTGCTCTACAAGGTCGTCGCCGACGAGGGCTATGTGCTGGTCCTGGTGATCCAGCACCGGAAGGACGTTTACGGAGGTCACTGAAGGTGAAACAGACGATCATGTCGCTTACCAAGGCGAAGGCGAAGCTGCTGGAGCTGGCGAGGGCGGCCAATGATAACGGCGAAGCCTTCATCCTGACCAAGGATGGGGCTCCCGTCAGCGCCCTGATCCCGATGAATGAGTATGAGGCCTTCCTCGAAACAGTGGAGATCGAGGAAGATGCCGACCTCAAGAAAGTACTTGCCCGGTCCCTGCGCGACGAGAAGGCGGGACGTCTCTGGACGCGAGACAAATCGGGCAAATGGAAGAAGCACTCGCGGACTCGTCAGGATTCGCACTGACGACGCAGGGCTTCCTGAATGATCCGCTCCAGTCTTGCCGGTACTTGCGGACCTGTGTGCTCGTGCAGGAACAAGCCCGCAGATGGGTTGCCGGTGTAAGTCGCACAGCCCTGCACCCCGGCTTCGTCCAACGACGACTCCGCCGTGGCGAGGCCTACCGCTCCCTCACGGTCGCGGCTCGTTTACGCAGGACCGTGGCACCCGAACCGCCTTCGCCGTTACTTGCCAAACACGTTGACGATTTCGATCTCC
>JAWLBS010000198.1:0-9594 GCA_041687575.1 Phycisphaerae bacterium
ACTTCGGCCAGCGCCATCGCCGCCATGGACCGGACGCGGATCTGGCGGATCAGCGGCGGTTCGACCTGCGGGCCGTCGTCCGAGGAGTCGGGCTTCCAGCCCAGGGCCTTGCGGGCGACGTCCTGGCCGGTGGGGCTGCCGATCTGCCCGAGCGACCGGATCGCCGCCAAGCGGACTTCCAGGGGGTTGCTGTCGCGGCCGAGCATGTCCCGCAGCGACACGACCGCCTGGCGGTCGCCGATGCGTCCCAGGGCGAGGATGCCGATCAGCCGCTCGTCGCCGTAGCCGCTGTGGGCGAACAGGACCAGCCGCTCGACGGCTTCCTTGTCGCCGAACCGGGCCATCGCCTCCTGGGCGTACCAGCGGACGGCGATGTCGCTGTCGTGGACGGCCCGCCGCAGCACCGGCGCGGCGCCGGGATCGCCCAGTTCCGCGAAGATCAGGGCGACGTTGCGGCGGACTTCCTTCTCCGGCGAGTACAGCAGCATCCTGGCCAGATGGCTGGCGTGGGTGGCGTCGCCGAGGCGGTAGAGCGCGTAGATCGCCGCGGCCCGCACGGCGGGGCTGTCATCGTTGAGCTGCCCGCGGAGCAGGTCGGCCGATTCCGGGTTGCGCAGGTGCGCAAGCGCCATGCACGCCGCAAAGCGGACGCCGCGGTACGGGTCGCTCAGCGCGTGCATGATGTACCGGGGCGCATCGGGCCAGGGGGCGGTCTGCATCCCCTCGATCGCCTCGGCCCGCACGACCGGGTTGCTGGAGCTGAGCAGTTGCTGGCGAAGGTAGCCCCGTGCCTCCTGCACGGCCGGTGCAACCTCCACGCTGGGCAGCGGCGTCTGACAGCCGGTGACAGCAGCCAGGACCAGCATCGTCGGCACGACCCAGCCGAGCCGATTCGCCTTGTTCAAGAACGTGCGTTTCATCTTCGACCTCCTGTCGTTGATAGCGCATCAGGTTTTGTCTGTCTGGGCAGCGTGCCCGCCGCGACGGATGTGGCGCACGGCGATCCAGCTGCGATCGATCCACCAGGCCAGCAGCAGGCTTGCCGACAGCAGCATGCACCCGATCGGCAGCCAATTGCCCCACCGCATGTACAGGGTGATGCCCGGGTCGATGGGGATCTGCTCGAGCAGCACGCCCGAAAAGCCCTTATACGGCAGCGAAGGCCTTATCCGGCCGCTCCTGACGACCGGCGGATCGACGGCTTCTCTCCACTGCCCGTTCCGGTCGAGCATCTGGGCGATGATCCGCCCCTTGGGGTCGACGGCCGCGCTGATGCCGGTGTTGACCGACCGGGCCAGCCCGACGCGGTTCTCGATCGCCCGGAAGACCGCCACCGCCAGGTGCTGGGGCAGCTCGGAGCTGTAGTGGAACCAGCCGTCGTTGCTCAGGTTGATCAGCAGGTCGGTCCGTTTGCCGGCCGGGCCGTAGGCGAACTGCCTGCAGGCGTCCGACATGGTGACCTCGTAGCAGATCGGCGAGCCGAACCGGTAGGCCCGCCCGCCCTGGCTGGGGGCTGCCGCTTCAAAGATGGAGTAATCGGTTCCGGCTGTCAGCGAGTATTCGTCGGTCCAGGGCATCACCTCGTTGAGCTGGTTGTAGAGGCGGTGGAACATGCCGCGGCGGAACGGGATGAACTCGCCGAAGAGCACCAGGTGCATCTTGTCGTAGCGATCGGGCTGGTCCTGCCCCGGGCGGTAGACCAGCACCGAGTTGTACTTTTCCTTCTTGAAGTGCGGCCGCTCGGGGTAATACTCCTGCGACAGCGCCCCCACGACGATGGTCGCCCCGGACTGGGCGGCAAGGTTCTTGAGCCGCTCGTGGTCCCGCTGGGCGCGTTTCTGTTCGAGTTCGATCAGCTGCTTGCGCAGGGGGTGCTCGGTCTCGGGGACCTCCATCTCGCGAAAGCCCTTGTTCAGCCGGTACGGCCACATCGACTCCGGCAGGACGACGATGTCGGGGTTGCGGCTCAGGGCCTCGTCGATGAGGTTCCACATGGTCCGGCTGAGGCTTTCGCTGCTGCGCACGAAGCCGCCCGCCTCGACGAACAGCGGTTCATCGGTCTGGACGATCGCCACGCGGGGGCCGGGCTGCAGGTTGTCGCGGTTGAGCTGCCAGATCCCATAGCCAAGGGTCCCGCAGGCGGCGGCGACGACGACCGTTGTGGCGAGCACCTGGCGCCGCGTCCAGCGCCTCGGGGCCTGCGCGACCGCGGGCGGGACGAACAGGCCGACGAGCCAGCCGTTGATCATGGCGATCAGAAACGACACCCCGTAGGCGCCCGCCAGGTCGGCGATCTGGATCATCGGCAGCACGTTGTAATGGCTGTGCGCCAGGAAGAACCACTGCAGCCCGGTGTACTGCCACCGCGCGTCGTACGGCACGACCGGCAGGTAGGCCCGGACGAACTCCGTGGCCACCCAGACGACCGGCACGGCCAGAAACAGCGGCGCCTGCAGCCGGCGCCAGGCGAAGCGGATCAGCCACGCCGCCAGCGGCACATACAGCCCCAGGTACAGCGCCATCAGCAGCGTGCCGATGGGGATCTTCACGCCGGCGATGCCCTCCGGCGGCCAGGTCGTCACGACCCAAAGCCAATTCAGGCTGAAGAAGAAGAACAGCACCCCCATCGCGTAGCTGACCAGGAACATCGTGGTCCGCCGCTGGCTGGCGACGACTCCGATCAGCCAGGGCACCAGGCACACGTAGGCCAGCGGCCAGATGTTGTGCGGGGCGTAGATCAGCCACATCATCAACCCGGTCAGCGCAGCCAGCACCGCAAGCGGCCACCGCTTGTGCATGGCGGCCTCTTCCAGCGTCTGCCGCAGCGATCGCGGCTCGGCGACGGGTTGCGGACGGTTTTTCACGGCGGCCTTGGCCATCTGATACTCCGAGGGACCTTTCGTGGTGCGGTCCGAGCATATGAGTCTACATAAAACAGCGCAAGAGTCCATTTGACCGGGGGATTGCCCCCAGGGGACAGCCCTGAGTGCTGCGCCATGTAGCCATGTAGGGCGGGCTCTGCCCGCCAAACCCCCTGCCGGCCAGCACGGTCCTGCCTCAACGAGCCGCGACCGTGAGGGAGCGGTAACTCCCGTTAATGAATCGCGACCGTGAGGCGTGAGGCCTGGGCACCGCTGCGAGGCGGCTTGGCCGTTTCTCGCGTCCCGCCAGGCAACAGCCAGATAAACGACATATACCGGTACCCGTTGTTGCCGTTGTCGTTGCTCGCGTCCCGCCAGGGACGACCGAACATAGCCCGGCACCTCGGTGCTGGGGACAGAGGCGACAAAATACCTGTGTCTTTTCCTTTGTTGTTCAAGTCCCGCAGGGACGACTGAAGATCACCGGCCCGAGGGCCTCCAGCAATTCACTCGTCCCTGCCGGGACTCCAACAGCAGAAACAACAACCCAAGGCCTTGCCCGCCAAGGGACCCCGCCTTGGAAAGGCGGGGCTACGATCGGTCGCCCCTGGCGGGGCTCGAACGACCACGACAATGGTAGCAACTGCGGCGTCATGCTCTTGCCGGAGTCCACCGCTCCCTCACGGCCCTCACGGTCGCGGCTCGTTGGGGCACGCCTCACGCGGGGCCGTAGCCCTTCGGATGCGCCTCCAGCCACTGCCACGCCGAGCGGACGATCTGCTCCAGGTCCACCCGTTTCGCTTGCCAGCCGAGTGTCTGGCAGGCCAGCGACGGGTCGGCCATCAGGGTCGGCACGTCGCCGGCGCGGCGGTCGGCCATGTCGGCCGGCACGGGCCTGCCCGTCACGCGCCCGGCCATGTCGACCACCTCGCGGACGCTGTGGCCGTGACCGGTGCCGATGTTGAGAAAGCGGGCGGTCCCTTCGGCGGCGGCCTCAAGGGCCAGCAGGTGGGCCTCGGCCAGGTCCTCGACGTGGATGTAGTCGCGGATGCAGGTGCCGTCGGGGGTGGGCCAGTCGGTGCCGAAGACCTTCATCCGCCCGCGCAGACCCGCGGCGGCCTGCAGGGCGATGGGGATCAGATGGCTTTCAGGGTCGTGGTCCTCGCCCAGCGCGCCGTCGTCGGCCGCGCCGGCGGCGTTGAAATAGCGCAGGGCCATCGCCCCCAGGCCCCAGGCCCGTGAGGCGTCCTCCAGCATCCACTCGACGGCGGCCTTGCTGCGGCCGTAGGGGCTGACGGGGTTTTTGGGGTGGTCCTCGGTCAGAGGGAGTTTCCGCGGGTCGCCGTAGACCGCGCAGGTGCTGGAGAAGACGAACCGCTTGACCCCGTAGCGCTGCATCGCCTCCAGCAGGTTCAGCGTGCCGCCGGTGTTGGTCCGCCAGTACTCCAGCGGCTTTTGCACCGACTCGCCGACCGCGGTCAGGGCGGCGAAGTGCATCGCCGCGTCGAACCGCCCCTCGGCGACGATGCGGTCGAGGCCCGCCGCGTCGAGCAGGTCGTGTACGACCAGCGTCGCCGGATCGAGCACCGCCTGGCGGTGGCCCGCGGACAGGTTGTCCAGCACCGTTACCCTATGGCCCGCACGGCACAGCCGCCTGACGCACACGCTGCCGATGTAGCCCGCGCCGCCGGTGACCAGGACGTTCATGGGATGCCTTTCGTGTTATTGCTCGACGATATCTTCCAGGGCCGAGATGCTCATGACCACCGACCGCATGACCATGACGCGCTGGCGGTTGGGGCAGATGCCGCCCCGCCGGGCCTCGACAACGTAGTGCTCTTTGTTCATGTGGCCTTCGTCGCGGTCGTGCACGTCCGCCTCGCTCAGCCAGAATCCCTCGGGCGTGACCGCCTCGAGCCGGCCGAGGTAGAGGATCGAGCCCGCCGTATCCAGCACCACTTCCTTGCCGATCAGATCATTCAGTTCCACAGAGCAGCCCCAGTCCAGGCGTCGCGTGCGGCACGCGGCATCGGGTTTCTGGTTTCGGGTGTCGTATCTGCGGCTGGCACGTCCCTGCACCCCGGCTTCGTCCAACGACGACTACGCCGTGGCAAGCCTGCTTCGCCAGTCGCAATTGTTCCTGCCAGCCAGGCGGGTATAGTAGAGGCCGTGCGGCTCAGCCGTCAAACCGACCGGCTGGACGCGATGGCCCGATTTTGTCCTTGAGGGGCTGACTCATGCGTCATCTGCCCGCAGTTTGCAGCGTTCGTTGTGTCAGTATCGTAAGCCTGATGGTCGTGTGCGCCCTGGCGGCGGCCGTGTGTGCCGCTGCGCCGCCCGCGGCGTCCCAGCCAGCTGTCCGCGCTGATGCGGTGGACCTCGACGCCGCCTGCGAGGCCCTTCTGGACGAGCAATCGCCCGACTACGACGCGATGTATAAGATGGCCCTGCGGTGCAACGGCCAGGACCGCCCCGACCTGACGGCGAGGCTGGCCGACCGCGTGCTTGGGGCCCGGCCGGGGCACGCCGGTGCCAGGGCCCTGCTGCGGGCGGCGTCGCTGCGTCTGGCGGCGGCCCAGCGGCGGCCCGCGTCGCAACCGTCGGGGCGGACGGACTCGGTCCTGCCGGCCGGTTTGCTCGGGCCCAAGGCGATTAACCGCATCCGCCTGGCCGAGTTCATGGTCGACGACATGGCCGACCGGCCGCGGGTGCGGATCTCCTCGCCAGTACTGGACGAGTTCGTCCAGGAGTTGCAGCGGTCGCCGTCGATGACCCCTGAGAACCTCGAGCGGTTCCGCCGGTCGGGCAATGATGACAAGCTCCGCTGGATCATCAAGGTCCTGGACGGCCGCTACGCCGACCGGATCGACATGACCAGTGACCCGGCAAACATCGCGACCTTCCGCCAGAAGATCTGGCCGATCCTCAGTCGGAGCTGCGCCTCGCCCGCCTGTCACGGCGGCCCGGACGGGGGGAGCCTGCGATTCATCCTGCCGGCCACGAACGGTGCGGTGGGGATGACCAACTTTTACGTCGCCAGCCGCTGCGAGTCGGACGACGGCAGCCTGATCGACCGCCGCCAGCCCGAGGCGAGCCTTCTGCTGCAGTACGGGCTCGACAGTCAGGCGGCGTCGCTGAAGCACCCGGTGCCGGTCCCGCCGATCTTTGCCGGCAAGGACGACGCGAAGTACCGGATCGTGCTGGAGTGGATCCGCGGCCTGCGAACGCCCGCGCCGGACTATGGGATCACCGAAGGCATGTGGCGCCAGTGGCCGGGCGCCGAGCCGGCCTCAGCGGACTCCGCGGGCAACTGACGGCCTGGAACGTCGCTAATGCAGGTGTAGCGGCCAGGTTTCCGTGCCAGTCGTGGACATCGACCCCTGATCCCTGCTTGCCACGGCGTAGCCGTCGTCTGGCGAAGCCGGGACCCCTGCCGTTGCGACACCCGACACCCGAGACCCGATCCCAGGTGCCAGACGCCACACCTGGACTGGGGATGCCCTGATGGATGCAGCCCTGTCGATCCTTGTCCTGCTTCTTGTCGGCGCAGTGCTGCTGCCGCTGGCCCGGATCCGCCGGGCGCGGCGGCAGATGCTGGCGAAACTCGCGCTGCGCCGCGGGTGGACCTACCACCCTGTCGACTCGTGGCAGATCGCCAGCGAGATCGACAACACCTGCCTGGGGGCCTGGGGCCACGACCACGCCTGCTGCGACGTGTTCAGTGTCCCGACCCGGAGCGGGTCGCTCTGGCTGGGCGAGTTCACCCGCCAGATCGCCAGCGGCCGGTGGCGACGGACCGAACGCTACGCCCTGGCGATGGCCCACCTGCCGGTCGGCTGCGGGGGCATTGCCGACCTGCCGGCCGAGAGCCTGTTCGTCCCGACCGACCCGTTCGCCTGCTATCGCCCGGTCCGCCAGCCCGCCACCCCGGCCGGGAGGCAGGTCTGGGCCGAGCGGCCGACCAGCGATCGGGCCGCGATTGGCCGCCTGGCGGACCTGGTGGGGCACCTGCCGGACTCGGCGGCCGCGGAGGCGCGGGGGGCGCTGGCGGCGGTCTACTGGCCGCTGAGCCATCGGGCCCGCGTTCGTGACGTTATCGAGCTGCACCGGGCTGGCGAGAGGCTGCTGAGGGCCTTTACGCCTCCGGCCGATGGTGAAAGCCCGTGATCCGCGTCGACTCCTGCGGCTTGTCGTGCGGGTGGACGGCAAAGATCTCGACGCGGGCGATCTCGTCGTAGGGCACGGCGACGACGAAGATCCCGGCCTGCCACGCCTCGTCGCCGGGAATGCACTGGGCCAGCAGGTAGCTCTTGCTTTTGGCCTCGATCGCCTCGGCCACCTCATAGGTGAACCCGTCGCGGAGGTACAGGATGGTCCGGTGCTCCAGCTCGTTCCAGAACCGCTCGGCGTCCGGCGCCGCCGAGAGATTCGCCGGGTCGGCATCGGGATAGTGGCGCTTCAGGCAGCGGGTCCGCGCCTGTTCGATCTGCTCGGCCAGACCCGGTCCGAACCACCAGTCGTAATGAAATAGCATCGTCGCTTGCTCCTCGTATGGCATTGGCGTCCTCACACAGAGACGGGAATCATCGCACGGCGGGGGCGATTCGTCCATGGCGTCAGCGGAGGAACGGGTTGGTCGCGCGTTCCTGCCCGATGGTCGTGCAGGGGCCGTGCCCCGGGTAGACCACCACGTCGTCCGGCAGGACCAGCAGGTTGGCGCGGATGTTGGCCAGCAGCTGCGCCTCGCTGCCGCCGGGAAAGTCGGTCCGGCCGATCGAGCCGGCGAACAGGGCGTCGCCGGTGACCAGGGCCCGCGCCTGCGGGCAGTACCAGGCCAGCCCCGCGGGCGAGTGGCCGCTGGCGTCGAGGGCCTGCCACTCCAGCGATTCGAGCTGCAGCCGGTCGCCGGGGTTCAGCAGGCGGGTCGCGGCGGTTGCCAGACGCAGCTGCATCCCGAAGGCCGTCGAGAGGTTCTGGTCGGGGTCGGCCAGCCAGTCGGCCTCGCCGGCCGGGACACAGACGTCCGCGTCGGGAAACTCCTTCTTGATCGCGTCGATCCCGGCGATGTGGTCGCCGTGGCAGTGCGTGATCAGGATGGCGGCCGGGGTCAGGGACCGCTGCCGGACGATCTCGGCGATCCGCTGCGGCTGCGGCTCGAAGCTCGGATCGAAGATCCAGCACGCCGCGCCGCCGGCGGGGTAGGCGATATAGGCGTTCTCGCCGAAGACCGAATCGGCGACCGTCTCGATGTGGATGTCGCTGTGGGCCATATATGCACGCTTTCTGACTGCTCGTGGTTGTCCGCCGGTCGGGTTCCATGCCCCGGCGGCCGGCATCGAAACCATCATTGTAGCATCATCTGCCGCGATTCCCACGTTGCACGTCACGGCAGCCGGCGCCGCCGGGGTGTATCTGGCGATCGGTGGCAGAGCGGGTTGCCTGGGCGCTTGCTGCGGCGGCCTCGTTGCAGTCGTTGTTGTTATCCGCGTTTCATCCGCGTTCATCCGTGGCTGATATTGTTGTTGTCTTTCTTCGTGTCCTTCGTACCCTTCGTGGTGGCACTGTCGTTGTCTTTCTCGTTCACACCTTCGGTGGCTTCGGTTGGGGCGCCGGTCGCGTCAGGTTGCTTCTCTCTGCCTTCGCAGCCCGGCCACTCGCATCGCTGCGCTCGCTCGGGCGGACCGCCTGATGCTTTTTGACAGACTAATCCGGTAATGCTCGCTGGTGGGCCGCCTCACGGTGCACCTTGGCGCCCATGGGTAAGAGGCTTTCCGCCTGCGGCACAACCAGATTGTCAAAAAGCATCAGCGGGCGTTTGGAGTCCCGCCTTATGCTCTTTGACAAACTGGCCTGGTGGTCGGGTCGTTCGCCTCTTGCTCTTGGGCGTCGCAGGACATCAGATTGTGGCCGTCCGCAGCCACATTACCCGATTAGTCTGTCAACGAGCATAAGGCGGGACTCCGAACGCCGCCTCAAGGCGGTACTCCTAACGCCGGCTGAAGCCGGTACTCCGAGCTGGCAACTGCCGTTTCACCTTGTCACCTTGCCACCCGGTCACCGTGTCACGCCTTCACGTTGCCACGTTGTCACATTGTCACATTGTCACGTTGTCACGTTGTCATCCCGCCCGACCCCCGACCCCTGTCCCCTTCTTCACCGCGGATGCCCATGCGTGCCGGCCGCGTCGAGGGCGGGGATGCGCAGCGGCTGGTCGCGGACGAGCTGCTGGGCGGTCGTGAGGATCCGCTCGACGAGGCGCTCGCCGGTGCCGTGGGCGAACCGGGTGATGTTCGGCTCGTAGCCGCCCCAGTAGAACTGGTTGCGGGTCGGGAAATAGCCCATCATGTCGGTGGCCGTGAACAGGGCGTAGCTCTTCAGGAACGGGCTGGACCACTTGAGCATCGCCCCCAGCTCCGACACCGGCTCGCCCGGAAAGCCCGCCAGCAGGATCGGCCCGATCCCCAGCAGGCTGACGTAGGTCTTGTACGGCCCCTCCGACGGGGTCGGCCCCTTCTTCTCGCGGGCGGCCTTTTCCGGCAGCATCGCCCGGCTCTCGTCGTCCTTGTAGTCCAGCTTCACAGTGGGATATGCCAGCCGCAGCTGCTCGTCGTAATCGACGGGGATCGAGTCGTAGCACCGCAGGATCGCCTGCTGCGCCAGCCGCGCGCCCATCTGCTCGGCCGCGACAAAGCCCGCCTCCGGCAGCAGCGGATGGTTGTCGCCGGCCGCCCCG
>JAWLBS010000199.1:0-9529 GCA_041687575.1 Phycisphaerae bacterium
CACCGCCCGCGCCTGCCCCTCTTTGGGCAGGAACTCGCAATAGGGGAAGCTCGTGCCGACCATCAGCAGCGTGTCGCAGTTCATCATCAGGTCCCAGCTCGGCTTGGTGCCCAGCAGGCCGATCGCCCCGGTGACAAACGGCAGATCGTCCGGCAGTGCCGCCTTGCCCAGCAGCGCCTTGGCCACGCCCGCGCCCAGCAGGTCGGCGATCTCGATCACCTCGTGCTCGGCGTTCATCGCCCCGGCCCCGATCAGCATCGCCACCTTGTTGCCGCTGTTGAGCACGTCGGCGGCGGCACGGATGTCCTCCGCCTTGGGGACGATCCGCGGGAAGCTGTAGCCGATGCCGGTAAAGGTGGTTCCGTGCTTGCGCGGCGGCGACTCGACCGCATCCATCTCCTGCACGTCGTTGGGGACAATCACGCAGGTGACGCAGTGCTCGGCTTTGGCAATTCGCACGGCACGATCGATCAGCTGACGGATCTGCACCGGCGTGCTGGCCATATGGACATAGGGGCCGGCCACGTCCTTGAACAGGCTGATCAGGTCGACCTCCTGCTGATAGTCCGAGCCCATCGCGGTGGTCGCCTGCTGGCCGACGATTGCCACCACGGACTGGTGGTCCATCTTCGCGTCGTACAGGCCGTTGAGCAGGTGGATCGCCCCGGGCCCCGAGGTCGCCAGGCACACGCCGACCTCGCCGGCGAACTTTGAGTGTGCGCAGGCGGCGAAGGCGGCGTTCTCCTCGTGCCGCACCTGGATGAAGTCGATCTTGTGATCCGTCGTCTCCGCACGGTTCAGCGCCCCCATGATGCCGTTGATCCCGTCGCCCGGGTAGCCGAAGATCCGTCGCACGCCCCATGCATGGAGCCGCCTGACCAGAAAATCGCTCGCTGTGCTTGCCATCGCCATCCCCTTGCGTCTGTGATTTGTTGGCAGCAAAACCATCTATCGGACCCGCGGGCGCCTGCGACCGACATGCAAAGACAGGCGCCTTGCAGCGCAGGATCTGCCCGCTGCCACGCGGCGAGTGGTCCGGCCATGGTCAACGCGCGGCAAATCCCACGCCGGGTGCAGAAATGCCACCCCTGAGGCATCTCGTCTGATCCTATGCCGCTCCCGCCACGCCTTCCAGAACGCCCCAGTCTCACTTCCCACCGACGCTCCAGACGTGCCGGCGGCGGCGACTACGGACTGCGGCCGTATGTCCCGAGCCTGTCGAGGGGGCGGCCGTGACGCCGCTTTCACTCAAGCTGCCATCGGTTCACCGTCTACGAGCGGAAGGGAATCGTCGGCGGCGACTATGGACTGCGGCGCCGCAGACGCCGCTTTCACTCAAGCGTCCATGGCTTCCCCGCCCACGAATCCCGGTGCGGCGTCCGCGTTACTGCCTCGCCTCTGCCCTCGCAATCTGCACCCGCCCCATTCGCATCGCCAGGCTCCCGCGAAGATGCTCGTCGAACCGCAGCATCGCATCTTTGCCGGTCGCCCACCCCGCCGCCGGCCCCTCGGTCACCTCCACCTCGGCTGCGAACTCCGCCGCCTCGACCACCGGGTTGAACGGCAGCTGCGAACGCAGCGTCCCCCGCATCGCGCAGGGTCTGTCGACCCCCGCAAGTTTCGCCACCAGCGCCGTCTCCAGCGTCCAGGTCCCCTCGATGTACCACTGGCCCGCCATCCACCCGTTCCCGCTTTTTGCCGGCGAGAAGATCGTCAACCTCGCGCGAAACCGTCCGTCCGCCGCCTCCCCCGCCGTGGCCCGCGCATCCACCGCCCGGCCGCTGACCAGCAGGTTCTCGTATCGCGGGTCCGCCTCGCCTTCGCCTCGACCGCCCGCCACAACCGGCACCGCCCGCGCCTCGATCGTGTAATCGCTGATCGTCGTGCCCGCTTCATTCACCCGGATCCGCCCCGGGTCGCTCACCCGCGGCCCCAGCAGCCGCCAGCCGAGCAGGTCCTCCAGCCGCCGCGGCAATCCGAACCGGGGTGCCATGGTCGCGCTGCTTGCCACGGCGTAGCCGTTGTTTGGCGAAGCCGGGTCTGCGACCATGGAATTCCTGGCATGAGCACAACGTCCGGACCCTGCACGATCCACAGATGAGCCCGAAGCGCAAGCGAGGGTGTCTTTCGTCGTTGTCGCGACGGACAAAGTCCCCCCGTATCCCGAACCGCCGGGTGCCATGGCAGCGCTGTTTGCGGCCATGGAATTCTGCGGAGGAGCAAGCGAAAACGAACTGGAAGTGCGCGCGAGGGCGTCTTTCGCCGTCGCCGTCTCACGTCCCTGTTCCCGCACCGTCCCGATCGCAAACGCACAGACCACTCCCACATTGACGATCGCGACCGCCCCCGTCGTCCAGCGCACCCACCGTTGCCCTCTGTTCAGCATGCGGCGCCCCCTGCTCTTTGCCAGTGTCGGCGAACCTCCCTGCCGGATTCCCCTGCCCCGCGTGCGCAAACCCCCGTGCCGCAAGGCAACACGCCAACCGCAGTCAATCCTATGCCCCGCATCCGCCGTCCGTCATCGCGCGGCCGCCAGGATCAGGCCAGTGCCGGGGGTCTGACCCCTGGCAGCACGCCCGCATTCGGATCAACGCCGCAATCCCCTTGGCCATACCAATACCTGGAAGATCCACCGGGGTCTGACCCCCTGGGAGAACGCCCCGGCACCCGCCCCACGGGGTCGGCCCCCGGTGACGTGCACAGGTATCCAAGCCGCCACGAGATCACGGCGTTGATTCCCCTGGGAAACGTGCGACTCGGGGTCAGACCCCTGGTCAGCTCGCTCATCATCGCGCGGAATTTGCGCGGCCGGCATTATCAGACGAACGCAGCATGCCTTACTTGTGCATCCCGTTGTTGCCGTAGCGCTTCAGGGCCTCTAGAATCCATGGCGCGCCCTCGGAGTCGGGTCCGCGCGCGGGGCCCGCCTGGAGTGGATCTCGTTACAATCGGTCGGCGGACCGTGTCGCCAGCGGTGCAATCATGATTACCGAAAACCTGACAATCCAGAAACCGTCCCATCACGCCCCCGAGGCATCCGTCGCCCCCGACGCCTTGCTCTGCGAGATCGGCTGGGAGGTCTGCAACCAGGTCGGCGGCATCTACACCGTCATTCGCTCCAAGGCCCCCTCCATGGTCGAGCACTGGGGCGATCGTTACCTCGCCATCGGCCCCTACGAACCCGGCACCGCCCAGAGCGAATTCGAGGAGCTGCCCCCCGAGGGCCCCTTCGGCCAGGCCGTCCAGCGGATGCGCGAATGGGGCTTCGGCGCCTCCTACGGCCGCTGGCTGGTGACCGGCCAGCCCCGCGTCGTCCTGCTCGACGTCCGCAGCGCCTTTGGGCGCCTCGCCGAGATCAAGTACCGGCTCTGGGAACACCACGGCATCAATATGCCCCCGGCTGACGCCCTGCTCGACGGCGTCGTCGCCTTCGGCTACCTGGTCGAGCAATTCTTCCACGCCCTGCACAAAGTCGAATCGCTCGACCGCCCGGTCATCGCGCACTTCCACGAGTGGATGAGCGGCTCGGCGATCCCGGAGCTGCGCCGCGCGAACGCGCCGGTCTCGATCGTCTTTACCACCCATGCGACCATGCTCGGCCGCTACCTGGCGATGAACGACCCCTGGTTCTACGACCATGTCCCGTTCGTCAACTGGGTCGCCGACGCGCAGCGCTTCAACATCGAGCCGCAGGTCAAGATCGAGCGTGCTGCCGCCCACGGTGCCCACGTGTTCACCACCGTCAGCGAAATCACCGCCTACGAGTGCGAACACCTGCTCGGCCGCCGGCCCGACGCCCTCGTGCCCAACGGCCTGAACATCGAACGCTTCGTGGCCATGCACGAGTTCCAGAACCTGCACCGCTACTACAAGGAGCAGATCCACGAGTTCGTGATCGGCCACTTCTTCCCCAGCTACAATTTCGACCTGGAAAAGACGGTCTACGTCTTCACCTCCGGGCGCTACGAGTTCCGCAACAAGGGTTTCGACGTGACCATCGACGCCCTCGCCCGGCTCAACGACCGCCTCCGGGCCGCGGGCAGCGACAAGACCGTTGTCTTCTTTCTGACCACCCGCCGGCCCTTCCGCTCGGTCAATGCCGAGGCCCTTCACAGCCGCGGCGTGATGGAGGAACTCCGCAAGAGCTGCGAGGCGATCAAAAACCAGCTCGGCGACCGCCTGTTCGTCGCCACCGTCATGAACCGCAACCCCAAGCTCGACGACCTCGTCGATGAACACCTCAAACTCCGCCTGCGGCGCACCCGGCACAGCTGGCGGATCAGCCGGCTGCCCTCGATCGTCACCCATGACCTCTACGACGACGTCAACGATGACGTGCTCAACCGTCTTCGCGGACACAACCTGATCAACTGGCCCGAGGATCGCGTCAAGGTCGTCTACACGCCGGACTTCATCACCCCGGCCAACCCGCTGTTCGGGATGGACTACAACCAGTTCGTCCGCGGCTGCCACATGGGCATCTTCCCCAGCTACTATGAGCCGTGGGGCTACACCCCCCTCGAGTGCATGGCCCTGGGCGTGCCGTCGATCACCAGCGACCTGGCCGGCTTTGGCACCTACCTGATGCGCAACATGCCCGACCACGCCTCCCGCGGCCTGCACGTGGTGCACCGCCGGTCGACCTCCTACGAGGCTTCGGTCGACGAACTGACCAGCTATCTGTTCAATTTCCTGCAGCTCGAACGCCGCGAACGCATCGCCCTGCGCAACCGCGTCGAAAGCAGCAGCGACGACTTCGACTGGAGCGTTTTGATCCGCCACTACTGGGACGCCTACCGCAACGTGCTCCAGCGGACCTGCCCGGCTCACGCCGATCCGGCTCTACCCAGCGGCCCGGCCGCCGATCAGCCGAAACAGCGGCCGCCCGAGTCCCCCGGCAAGGCCGCCGACCGCCCCGCCGTGGCAGCCCCCATGTCCCGACAGGCCAGACGATGGCCCGGCAAAGCCGCGTCCTCCTCGCCGCGGACCGCTGACCCGTCCGAGCCCGCGCCGGACGAGACGGGCGTGCCCGGCGAAGACTTGCCGCCCAAGGCAAACGGTCGGGGCCGGTGATGGATCAGCAAGAATAGACGTCTTTTGTAGGAGAATCAGATGGCGATTGGAAGTCTGTGTCTCGTGCTGCATGGTCACCTGCCCTACGTGCTGCGCCACGGTGTCTGGCCGCACGGTGAGGACTGGCTCTACGAGGCCGCCGCCGAGACCTACCTGCCCATCCTCGCCATGATCGACGAATGCGTCTTCCTCAGCGCCCGGCCCACGATGACCATCGGCCTGACGCCCGTGCTGCTCGAACAGCTCAGCCACGACCATTTCAAGCAGGGCTTCGAACACTACCTCGCCGACCGCATCGACCAGGCCCGCCAGGACCGCAAGGAGTTCGAAGGCTGGAACCACGGGCACATGATCTATCTTGCCCGGCAGTGGGAAGAGATGTACACCCGCCTGGCCGAGCAGTTCGCCGCCATCAACCGCGACATCCCCGGCGCCTACGCCCGACACGCCAGGGACGGCCTGATCGAGATCCTCACCAGCGCCGCCACGCACGCCTATCTGCCCCTGCTCTATGAGGATTCCAGCATCCGCGCCCAGCTGCGAGCCGGCCTGGCCAGTTCGCACCGGATCCTCGGCTTTAAGCCCGAGGGCATGTGGCTGCCCGAGTGCGCCTATCGCCCCGGCGGCAATTGGGACCCGCCCATCGCATGGGCAGGCAAACAGCATCGAATCGGCCTGGAGCACCTGATCGCCGATGAGACGATCAGCCATTTCTTCCTGGAAAACCACCTCGTCGAAGGCAGCCGCAGCGAGTGGGTCCGCAACGAGAACTGGAGCAAGGTCGACTGGGACGAGTCCCGGAAGTACCCCGCCCGCGGCTGGCGCGACGTCCACGAGCCGCAACTGGTCAACGGCGACGGTACCAGCCCCGGCCGCGTCGCCGCCTTCGGCCGCGACTCGGTCGTCTGCGAACGTGTCTGGTCCGGCACCATCGGCTATCCGGCCGACGGCGCCTACCTCGAGTTCCACAAGCGCCACGGCCCCCGCCGCGGCCTGCGCTACTGGAAGATCACCGGCCCCGGGGTCGATCTCGGCGGCAAGCACCTCTACGTCCCCGACAACGTGCCCGGCAAGATGCACGAACACGTGTCGCACTTTTGCCAGGTCGTCCGCCAGCAGCTGTGGGACTACCACAACCGCACCGGCCGCCACGGCATGGTCCTGGCCAGCTTCGACGCCGAACTGTTCGGTCACTGGTGGTTTGAGGGCCCGCGCTTTTTGCGCGACGTGCTGCTGAGCCTCCACGCCGACCCGGACGTCGACGTCCAGACAAGCAAGCAGTTCCTCGAGACGCACCCGCCCGACAAGAGCGTCTGGCTGCCCCGCGGCTCATGGGGCGACGGCGGCGACGACAGCGTCTGGGCCAACGAGCGCGTCAACTGGATGTGGGACATCGAGTACCGCTGCGAGGCGACCTTCGGCCGCATGACCTACGAGTTGCCCTGGCAGAAGGACCCCCAGATCGAGGACCTGCTCAAAAAGGCCGGCCGCGAACTGCTGCTGCTGCAGGCAAGCGATTGGCCCTTCGTGATCACCCGCGGCCAGGCGATCGACTACGGCATCAAGCGCTTCATGCTCCACGTCGCCCGCTTCGAGACGCTCATGGACCTGTGCGAGAAGCTCGGCCGCGACTCGGCCTACCTTGGCCGGTTGACCGACCTGGAGGCCCACGAGATCGAGGACGCCGAGCTCCACGATGTCATCTTCCCCAACATCGAACTGGAGTGGTGGAAGATGTAGCGCTGCGGACAACGAGCCGCGACCGTCAGGGAGCGGTTGAATTCCGCTCCGGGTGAACGCCGCGGCGGGCCGCTGGTGCGGTACCCTCACTCCACGCTGCCGACCTCCTTGGCGATCTCGGCCGCGCTGTTGTACTCCCGCTCCTCGAACCGATCCAGCATGCTCAGCACGTCGTCGGGCGCCTGCTGCTGGCGCGCATGTGCGATCAAGTTCCCTTTTGTCGTGGGAAACTCGATCCCCCGCAGGTACCGCGCGACCGCCGCCGGGCTTGCCTGCTCCGGATTACCCCGGTCGCCCTGGCTCGTCTTGCGGCCGCCGGTGTGTCTTCCGCCATGTTCCTTGGAAACCATGTTGTCACTCCTTTTGACAGGAATTCTCCCTGCCCTCGGCTGGCGCGAAGATTCTGCGCCCCAACCGGTTATGCGTGCGGCGAGCGAACCCCTTTCCGGGACGTTCCCTCGCCGGTCCGTGCGGCCCGCCAGGTAAGCCACCTGTCGGTGCCTGCTGGTCCGCTACTCCGCGCTGCAGACCTCCCTTGTCACCTCCGTGGCGCTGTAGTAGCAACGCTCTTCGAAGCGCGCCAGCAGGCTCAGCACGCCGACCGGCGCCTCAAGCTCCCGCGCACGTTGGATCAACGCCTCCTTCGTGGCCGGAAAATGGATACCCTTGAGGTAGCGCCCGACGGCGGCGGCATGAGCCACATCGGGATAGCCTCGGCCGCCCTGGTAGGCCTTCACGCCGCCTGCGCGTGATTCGGTATCTTGCAGCACCATGGCACTGGCCCTTGTGAAACCGCCCGTATCGGGATGCCCGCGACGTGCATACGCCAGAGGCCTTCAGGCGGCCAGGCCCGGACGATCAACAAGCCCGCCGCCTGGTAAATCCTATGCCCCCCACCCCGCTCGTCCAAGTCCCCGCCCGCCCCCGCGCAAACCCCCGGGAAAACGAGCCGCGACCGTGAGGGAGCGGTAGAGCGGGTGCCATGGCAGGGGCTGTTTCCGGCCATGGAATCCCTCGCATGTGCAGCGGCTCCATGTCGGGCCAGCTGCGGTCGTTTGCAGGGCCGTGCCCATCGAAAGGGAAGTCACGCCCGCATTCTGCACCGCACCCAAACGATCCCATGTAGGGCGGGCTATGCCCGCCGCCCTGCTCCGAACGTACACTCCCCGCATCCTGCGCCGCGCCCAGACGATCCCGAAGCGTAAGAGGGTTTCCGTTCGGCCGTTGTCGTTACGGCAGCACTGATCTGCCGAATCTGAGAAACCTGCGCACGGCTGCTGTCCTTATTTCATCCGCGTTCAATCCGCGTTCATCCGTGGCTGACATTGCTGTTGTTATGGTTGTTGCGGTTGTTGCTAGTTCTAATCTGTGTAATCTGCGAAATCTGCGGATAGACCCCTTCTCCGCCTCCGCATCAGCGCCACGCCGCCCAGCGCCAGCAGCGCCGCCGTCGCCGGCTCCGGCAGTACGCAGAGCGACACGCCCACGATCCAGCCTATCCCCCCGCCATCTCCGTCCAGCGGCATCCACCCGCCCGCCTCCTTCGGGATGAACGTGAGCGTCGTGCAGCCGAGAGCCGTACACACAACCTTGTAACTGGCAAAATCGACCCAGTCCTCCCCATAGCTGTCCACCGTCATGACACCGGTGCGACACGACCCGAAGCCGGCCCACCCGCCGCCGACCCCCGGCTCTCCGTAAAAGCGAGGGAAGGCTACGGACGCAGCAAACTCCGGGGCGAAGGCGAACGACCCGCGGACAGTGGTCAGGAGCGGCCAGGACGCGATGACGTCGCCTGCCAGCGAGTAAACCCCCAGCCCGGGCTCGCACGTGCTCACCTGGATATGGATTGTCGTCTCCTGCCCGGGCCAGACATGCCAGTCGTCCGCCACCAGCCGCACATTGACCACCCCCAGGCTCGTCCCCGCCAGCACACCTGTCATCAGAACCGCTGCCAGAAAGCGCATGATGGACCTCCCTTTCTCAAAGATGCTACGTGTATATGTAGATGCTCTGCCTGCACGTCCGCGACACGAACCCGTCGGCGTCGCCAGCACCATCTGTGCCAGCCGCGCCCGCAAGAAACGATGCAAAGAAAGGACTTCCCACTCCAATGCTTGGAATTATATCGAACTCCCCCGGTCAGGCCAAGGCTAAAAAAAGAATCCGCGTTCATCCGTGGCTGACATTGCTGTTGTTGCGGCTGCTGTTGCCGTTTGTCTTCGTGTTCTTTGTACCACTAACCTGCAGAGTCGTTGCGTGCCGCAAGGAGTTGCCGGGCCAGTTGTGGTTGTTTCACCTTGCCTGTCCGGGCGTAGCCGTTGTCTGGCGAAGCCGGGTCACTTTGTCGCCTTGTCTTGCCGGCTCTGGTTGCGGCTGAAAGCCGCGCCAGGCCCCCTTCGTGGTCGCACTGTCGTCGTTGTGTTTGCTGACCCCTGATCCCTGACCCCCGACCCCTGCCGTTGTTGTTGCTAATCTGTGTAATCTGCGAAATCTGCGGAAGGCCGTTTCGCTCCGCCCTGCGTACGCCTGCGAAATCTGCGGATCAGTTGTTGTCGTTGTTACTGACCCCTGACCCCTGATCCCTGCCCCCTGCCGTCACTGGCAACTGGCAACTCCCCTCACCGGCTCACCGCCGCCCCATCCCGCACCCGCACCAGCCCGTCGCCCGCCGCGATCAGCACCGCCCCGTCCCCTACGTGCCAGCCGCCGACCG
>JAWLBS010000200.1:0-9500 GCA_041687575.1 Phycisphaerae bacterium
CCCCGTCCACGCCCTCGGCCCGGCCACCCACGTTCAGGCCCCGCCGGGGGCGCAAAATCAAACCGGCCGATTTACAGCATATTCACGCCGCCGCTGACATCAGCCGGTGCCACCAGTAAAAACTCAGATCCAGCAGCAGGATTCCCGCGGCCAGAGACACCAGCGGCGGCAAACCGGCCAGACGTAACAGGCCAAATTCCGCATTGCGCGTCCAGCTCAGCATGCCCGTGATCGTGGGCGCCACGGTAACGGCGGCAACACCCAGTGCCAACGCCACGGCCGCCGCGTTCAGTCCCAGACGGCCCCATCCCGGTCGCGTCGGCTTGCGCAACGGACGCACGCGTTCCATCCCGAACAGCAGCGCGAGCCACGCACCGACAATCCACGGGATCCAGGTCTGCAAGGTATCGGTCAACGGCGGGGCCTCCTTACTGGTTCCACATTTGCTCCATGATCGGGCGCCCCCGGGTGCACCGGTCAGTGCGTATACTCGATGATGCGGATATCAGGACCAACGGCCTTGGACACGGCATCCTTCATGTTGGCATAGTGCGGACAGGGATAGCCGATCGGGTTGCCCCTGGAGATGCAGGAGGCGAAGACGATGGCCTTTGCGCCCCGTTCGACCATGACCATGGCTCGTGCAATGGCGCGTTTGCCCGGACACCCGCCGCAACTGACAAGCCCGATCACCTCGACGGGCCCGGTCTCTTCGAACGCGAGTTTGCCCTGCGATGCAACCTTGAAATCCGTCGTTCCGGGGCAGATATCTTCCGTCTGCTGGCAGCGAATAATACCGACTTTCTTCATGCGACACACCTTTTCCTGTTCCACCCCAAACGTATCAATACACTGTTTTGTCAAGCCGGCCGACGCCTTGCGTCACCCGTTCTCTCCCCACGTGAGTACCTGCTCGCTCAGGCGCACCCACTGCGACCGTTCGTCCACCGTGGACCTCTGGGCATCCTCGTATCTGTTCCGGGTTGGCCCTCATGCGGTCGCCGGTTGGGCCGAACTCCGGCTTCGCCGCGCCCCGGCAGCCCGGCGGACCTGCGCCGGGGTCCTTGCCTTGCAGGGGTACTCCCGCCCCACCAGCCGCATCAGGTCGCGGACCAGCCCCGGCCGCAGGATGTAGTAGCAGCGCAGGTTGCCGTCCTCGTGGTAGTCCACGATCTTCGCCTGCCGCAAAACCGCCAGGTGCTGCGACACGTTCGCCTGCCGCACCGCCAGCAGGTCCTGGATGTCCGTCACGCATTTAGGAGCCTTGGACAATCCTTCGAGCAGCGCCAGCCGTACGGGGTGTCCGAGCAGTCGCAACAGATCCGCCGCTTCACGCCATTGCCTGATATCGCTCATACCGCACCTCGGTTCGTGGCCACGAAGATTCGAATATGCGAATACTACTGGCATAACACGGCTTCGGCAACAATCGACGAACAGTTCTTATGTGCTCCGCCGGAGTGATGGCTCAGAGTGTTAACTTCGGCGGGTGGTCAGCAATTCGGGAAAGGAGGCTGATGATGGAAACGTACCGGGTTCGTCCCGTCGGGCGAACTCCTGGTGCGGCTTGTCGGCGAGGCGGCCTGCAAGGTCCTCAGACGAAGCGCGTCGTCACGTGCCTATCGATGTCACCTGGTCAACGCCTGCGTCTGGATGCGATTGGCGACAAGGCCATCGGCTTCGTCAGATAGCTGAAAACAAACGTCCGCCTTGGCGCCCTGGCTGCTCCGTATCTGAAGTATCGGCTAGCCCAACCGACCACCGACGGCAACGGCTTTTGCCTGGAAATTCGCGACCACAAGGCCACTGGTTCATGCAGACACACTTGCTCGCGACCTGTTGCCGCATCAGACTTGCAGATCGTAACAACGGAGACGCATTCGCGGATAGGACCGTCTGCTCCAGTAGCACCCCGTCGGCGGAAGGCTCTCTGGCCGGTGTAGGCCGTCTATCCCCCTCTCGTCGGTGATCGCGTTAACTCCGCAACTGAAAAGTCTTTATGAAACACGCCTGCCAGGGTCGGCCGCCAGTCTCCTTGGTCGCGGGTACCCCGATTTCCCTCGTTTTCGTTACGGACATCGTCTCTCATTGCCGTCCGGATCTTTCTTTCCTTGGCATTGCACCGGGGGCTGCCAGGCTGCTCATCGCGTTGCTGTCCAGTTTGGCAGTTGCCCTGCTTGCAGGCTGGCTCCACCGGCTGGCAGGTCAGGCCATCGGTCCGATCCTGTCGCTGCTGCCTGCGGCGCTGTTCCTGTGATCCCGTCTATAATGAAGCACAGGCGCTTCGGGCGGCAACGGCCTTCCGTTTGACACATGACGACGGAAAGGCGGCGCGGCCGCGGTTTGCACTTGTCTTGACCGCAATCAGGCGGACGTTTTCCTGCTGCGGGCCTTGTGGAAGCATCCCGGTCTCAGGGCCCGCAATGGAGCTGCTGCACCGATCCCGATGCGCCAGAAAACGGTGGAGGCCCAGTTCTTGCACAGGCGTCAGGCACTCAGATGGATCGTGGGGGGCATCGGCCTGGCGAGCGTCGGCAGCGTGCTCGCACCGGCGGTCGCGTCGCTGCTGTCTCCGGTGTATCGCCACCGTCGTCTGCCGGATTGGCGGGCCGTCGGACCGATCGACGAGTTTGCCGTGGGCGGGATGCACAAGGCGGTCGTGAATCTGGATGACGATCCGCGGTTGCGCACGGTTGCGGCCCGTGGCGTGTACGTCTGGCGTCGCCAGGACGGTGAGGTCGTGGTCTACTCCCGGGCCTGTACGGACCTGGGTTGTCCGGTGCGGTGGGATCCCGGCAGCGAATGGTTCTTCTGCCCTTGTCACGGCGGGATTTTCGACAAGGAGGGCAGGCCGGTCGCGGGCCCGCCGCCCCGTCCGCTGTATCGGTATCACACCCGTATTCGGGACGGACTGCTTCAGGTCGATGTGCATTCGGTTCCGCCGATGGCCTAGCGGGAGACTTTATGCTGGCGGAATGGAAAACCTGGTTCGAGGATCGGTTCGGGCTGGAGCCCATCAAGCGACACTTCCTGTACCGGCGGGTCCCCAAGACGTCGTGGTACCAGGGCGACGGGTCGGCACTGTTGCTGCTGCTGGGCGTGCTGGTGGTTACGGGCATGTTCATGGCGGCCACCTACTCACCTGCTCCCGATTCCGCCTACGACAGCGTCCGCCACCTCACCGAGCAGCAGTTCCTGGGCTGGTACATCCGCGGGTTGCACTACTGGTGCGGCGGGCTGATGATGGTGATGGTCCTGTTCCACTTGCTGCGGCTGATTCTGGTGGCCGGGTACAAGTTTCCGCACGAGGGAACGTGGCTGGTCGGCGTGATCCTGCTGGTGCTGGTGGTCATCAACGGGTACATCGGCTACGTGCTGCGCTGGGACGAGCGGGCGATCTACGCGCTGCGAATCTCGCTGAACATGTTCTGGAACGTTCCGTGGATCGGCGAACACCTGGTCGTGTTCGTCCAGGGCGGGTCGCAATTGGGGATGCAGACGTTCACCCGCCTGTACGCGGTGCACGTGGTTTTCGTGCCGCTGTTGTTGCTGGGACTGGCGGGGTATCATCTGTACCTGGTGGTGCTGCACGGTGTGACCTCCAAGGCCGAGCGCCGCCGTCCCATACGCACGCCGCAGCAGCAGGAACTGATCTACGACGCGGCGAAAAAAAGCGAGCGTTACGGAGAGCAGTTTCATCCGACGACCACCGCCCAGACCGGAACCATGGCCTTCGTCGTGTTCCTGATCGCACTGGTCCTGACGCTGACGGTCGGGCCGGGAGATCTGCAGCCGGAGGCGAACCTGGTCGAGCCGTCCATGCCGAGGGGGGAATGGTATTTCTGGTGGTACAGCGCGCTGATCGCTCTGCTGCCCAGCCGCGTGGCGCCGGCGTTCATGGTCGTGTTTCCTCTGGCGGTCCTGGCGGCTCTGGTGCTGTTGCCGTTTCTCGACCGGGGGGAGTACCGGGGCTGGCGCATGCGGCCGGCCGCGGTGGCGCTGGTGATCGGGATCGTCGTCGGAATGCTTTACCTGACCGATCTGCGCCGCCGCTCGCCCTGGACCGGCTGGCCGCAAAACGAGCCGCCGCCGGTGCCGCGGGGCATCGAGCTGGCGTCCGGGGCGGAGCAGGGACGGCACCTGTTCGCGGTGTACGGCTGCAACAGCTGCCATGCCGTCAGCGGTGCGGGCCCGCAGGTGGGCCCGGATCTGGCATGGATCGAGCACCGCATGTCGGCGCAGGAACTGCAGGCGTATATCCTTGAGCCGCCAGCCGGCATCCCCATGCCTGGCTTCAGGGATCGGATGCCGCGGCAGGATCTGGATCGCGTTGTCGAGTTCGTGCTGGCGGCGCAGACCTTCCCGTATGAGCAGAACAGGGGACAATGACGTGCGACGGCGGACGGGAACATTGTACATGCTGATCGCAACAGCCCTGCTGGGCATCTGGGCCGGCGGCTGCCAGGGCGTGCGCACGCAGTCGATGCTGCACCCGGAGGGGCCCTCGGCCGAGAAGATCGCCACGCTCTGGTGGGTGATGTTCGGCGTGTATGGCGGCGTGTTCCTCGTCACGCTCGCCGTTCTGGCCGTGGCCCTGGTCAGTCGATGGCGCGAGCGGCCGATCCTCGGCTCGCGTTTCGTCCTGGTCGCCGGGGTCATCATCCCGACGGTCATCCTGCTGGCGATGCTGGTGTATACCATTCAACTGTCGCGGCAGATGTCGGGCGGGCCGGCCGATCTGCGAATCGAGGTCATCGGACATCAATGGTGGTGGGAGATACGGTATCCTGAGTACGGAGTGGTCGACGCCAATGAGATCCACATCCCCGCCGACACGCTGGTGGCGCTGGAGCTGAGCTCGGCAGACGTCGTGCACAGTCTGTGGGTCCCCCAGCTGGCCGGCAAGCGGGACCTGATCCCCGGCCACCCGAATACGCTCAAGCTCAAGGCGGACCGCCCCGGACAGTACCGCGGGCAGTGTGCCGAGTTCTGCGGGACGCAACACGCGATGATGGCGTTCTGGCTGGTCGTACACGAACCGGGGGAGTTCGAGCGATGGGTCCGCCAGCGGCAGCGGGCCGTCGGGGCGCCGGCACCGGAACCGCTGGAGCGCGGCCGACAGGTGTTCCTGGAGGTGGGCTGCGCGACGTGCCACCGCGTCGAAGGTGTATCGGAGGGCCTCATCGGACCGGACCTCACGCATGTGGGCAGCCGGTTGACACTGGGGGCGGGTGTTTTCAGGAACACGCCCGGAAACCTGGCCGGCTGGCTGAGCGACCCGCAATCGATGAAGCCGGGCTCGCTGATGCCGCCGACGTACATGCCGCCCGAGGACCTGCACGCACTGGTCGATTACCTGCGGAGTCTCAAGTGAGCCAGACAAACGGGGAACCAACCCAGGTGGACGCCGTGACGAATGACCGCTTCGAGGCGACGTGGCAGTCGCCGCCGGGCGTGCGGGGATGGATCGCCACGGTCAACAACCGGCCGCTGGGCAAGCGGTACATGATCACCTCGCTGATGTTCTTCGCCCTGGCGGGGGTGCTGTCGCTGCTGCTGCGGGCACAGCTGACGGTCGCCGACAATGACCTGCTCGGCCCCGAGATCTACAACGAGATCTTCACCATGCACGGCTCGACGATGATGTACCTGTTCGCCGTGCCGTTCGTCGAGGGGTTGGCGCTGTACCTGGTGCCGCTGATGATCGGATCCCGCGACGTCGCCTTTCCCCGCCTGACCAACTTCGGGTACTGGATGTACCTGTTCGGCGGGCTGGTGATGTACGCGAGCTTCGTGGCCGGCCAGGTGCCCGATGCGGGGTGGTTCGCGTACACGCCGCTGTCGGGCCGCAAGTACTCGGGCCTGGGGCTGGACTTCTGGCTGCTGGGGTTGGGCATGGTCGAGATTGCGGGGCTCAGCGCCGCCGTCGAGATCGTGGTCAGCACGCTGAAGCTGCGCACCATCGGCATGGCCCTGCACCGCATGCCGCTGTTCGTCTGGTCGTCGCTGATTGCCGGAGTGATGATCATCTTCGGCTTTACGCCGCTGCTGCTGGCGACACTGCTGCTGGAAATGGACCGCACGCTGGGCACCCACTTCTTCAACCCGACCTACGGCGGCAGCAGTCTGCTGTGGCAGCACCTGTTCTGGTTCTTCGGGCATCCGGAGGTGTACATCATCTTCCTGCCGGCCACCGGCGTGGTCTCGACGATCGTGCCGACGTTCGCTCGCCGACCGATCGTGGCCTACATGCTGATCGTTGCAGCATTGATGATCATCGGGTTCGTCAGCTTCGGCCTGTGGATGCACCACATGTACACGACCGGTCTGCCGGAGGTCTCGATGCTGTTTTTCGCTGCGGCCAGCTTCAGCGTTGCGCTGGCCAGCGGCGTGCAGATCTTCGCCTGGATCGCCACGCTGTGGGGCAGCAGGCCCCGCTACGACACGCCGCTGCTGTTCATCCTCGGATTCATCTTCATCTTCGTGCTGGGGGGCCTGACCGGCGTGATGGTGGCCACGATGCCGTTCGACTGGCAGGTTCATGACACTTACTTCGTGGTGGCGCACTTCCACTACGTGCTGATCGGCGGCGCAGTCTTTCCCCTGTTTGCCGGACTGTTCTACTGGTGGCCGAAACTGACGGGGCGCATGCCGGCCGGTCGGTGGGGCAAGCTCGCCTTCTGGCTGGTGTTCGTCGGCTTTAACGTCACGTTCTTCCCGATGCACATCCTGGGGTTTTTCGGGATGCCTCGGCGCGTGTACACGTACCCGGCCGAGCTGGAGCTGAGCGGCTACAACGTGGCCGCGACCATCGGGGCGGCGGTGCTGGCACTGGGGTTCCTGACGGCGGCGTCGACCCTCGTGTGGAGCATGCGGCGCGGCCGGCAAGCCGGCAATGATCCCTGGAACGGCGGCACGCTCGAATGGTCGGTGCCCTCGCCACCGCCCGGCTACGGGTTCGCCCGCCCTCCGGTCGTGCGGGACCTGTACCCGTTGTGGCCCCGCACGTCGCCGGCCGAGCCGCCTGCGGCACTGCAGGCGGTGGCCGCGACGCTGGACCGTCGACCGGCCGGCTGGCGTGCGACCTTGTTGACCGATGCGGTCAACGGCCGGCCCCAGGCCCTGCAGCGTCTGCCGGGACCGACGTATGTACCGTTTATCGCCGCTGTAGGGCTGCTGGTCGCGGCGTCGGCAGTGCTGGCGAAGAGCTACAGCCTTGCGGTGGCGGCCGCGATCTTCGCCGCGGGCGTGATCGGGTACTGGCTGCTGCACGAACCGGCGATCGAGCGCGACGAGGCCGAGGACCTGGAGGCACGGTTGGGGCTCCCCGTGGTGGCCAGCGGCCCGCGGTCAACCGGCTGGTGGGGGATGCTCGGGTTGCTGGCGATCCTGGCGACTGCCCTGGCGGCGCTGGTCTACAGTTACTTCTACCTGCGTCTCTACTCGCAGCAGTGGCCGCAGGACGGCCTGCCGTTGCCCGACCTGACGATGGGCTACATTGCCTACGGGATCCTCGCAGCCAGCGGCATCGTGCTGATCGGGTCGTCCTGGAGTCGGCGGCGACGCCGTGGCAGGCCGCTCGGGGCGATGGGCGGGGCCGCCCTGCTCGGTGCGGGGTTCATCGGCACGCAGCTGGCCAACCTGTTGACGGTGCCGTTCGCCCCGACGCACAGCGCCTACGCATCGGTGTTCTTCACGCTCAACGGGTTCATCCTGCTGGTGGCGGCCGCGGGCGTTGCCCTGCAGGTCGGGCTGATCGCGCGTTCGCTGCAATCGCCGGAGCCGCCGGATGCGCCCGCGCAGCAGCTGCGCTTCCAGGTCGTCGAGATGTTCTGGTACTTTGCGGTCGTCGCGGGACTGATCGCCTTTGCAACGACCTACCTGTCGCCCCACCTGCTGTAGGAGGAGATGCCATGGCCGGCCCGGTCGAGGATTCGTACCGTTCGAGAGACGCGCCACGCCCCTGGCGGCGATGGTTCGCCTTCCTCGGCGGCGGCATCGCCTGGACGCTGCACCTGCTTTCGATCTATGCAATCGGCGAGTTCGGCTGCACCAGCGGATTCGACGAGACGATGTGGCTGGGGGTCAGTGCGGTCGCGTGGCTGCTGATCGGGGCAAGCGCTATCCTGCTGGGCGTGGCGACGGCGGCGGTGGTCATCGGCTACCGCGACGCCGGCGGCCGGTGGAACGATAGTGATGAGCCGCCAGAGGACGCGCAGGAGATCCTGTCGCAGTTCGGATGGGTCCTCAGTGCTCTGTTCATGCTGGTGATTCTCATCGAAAGCGTGCCGATCTTCTTCTACCTCGATGGCTGTTGATGCGGACCTGATACCGCAAAACCTTGTCCAGGTGATCCGTCATGCGCATAAGATCGATACCGTTCTCCTACGTCCTGATCGCCCTGGGCCTGCTGCTGCTGGCGGTGGTCCTGGTGTATACCTTCCAGGTCAGGCAAAATGGACGCTTCGAACGGACGGTCTGGCCGGGCCCGGCCGGCGATCCGGAGCGCGGGCGGCTGGCGATCGAGCGTCATGGGTGCGGGGCGTGCCACGTGATCGAGGGAATCCGCCAGGCCAGGGGACGTGTCGGCCCGAAACTGGTCGACCTGCACGAGCAGTCGTACATCGCCGGCGTTCTGCCGAACGATCCGGAGAACCTGGCGGCGTGGATCACGCACCCACAGCGTCATGCCCCGGGCACGGCCATGCCGGACCTGGGCGTCACACCGGACGAGGCCCTCGATATCGCCAGCCACCTGCTCCGCAACGCTCGCACCGGTCGTTGAGGATCTTCAGGACCGGCCCTTTCGGACACGAAACGAGCACGAGGAGAGGTTGGTGGTCCAGTCCATTGCAACAGTGGGGCAGCGAGTGCCCCACCACGCCGCCAAGCCTTTCGAGGTGCCGGCACTTCGCCTTGTCGATGTCATAGCCGATCACCTGGTAACCGGCGGCCAGAAGTGTCTCGGCCAGCGCCGTGCCGACCAGGCCGATGCCCACAAGACCGATGCGCTCTTTCACGGCGACCTCCCGGAAGCAGCCCCCGCGGCCGGAACTATTGATTCCGGCCCGGACAATGAAGGGGGCGTCCCCGTCTTCATTTAGCCTGCCCGCTTGCGGGCAGCGCTTCCAGGCAACGCAACCGGCGTCACCTCTTTGATAGCGCCTCAATAACCCAATTCGACGCGCTGCGAACCGCCGCGCAGCTCCTGTTTCTTGCCACGCCAGCGAAAGACCCCGCCGACGCCCTTGGGCAGCCGGACCGTCGCCTCGCACCGCCTGCCGGCGAAGTTCATCTTCGCCTCGACCATTCCGCGTGGATGAGGCACCGACGCCGCCACCTCCGTCAGGTTGCCCGGAGACGGTGCGATCTCCACCGATTGGAACCCCGGTGCGGCCGGTCGGATGCCCGCCACGCTGGCCCGCAGGTGAAACAGGGGATGGCTGCCCCAGCCGTGGCAATCGCTGCGGCTGGGCTCGTACATCTCCGGCGGCGTGACG
>JAWLBS010000201.1:0-5446 GCA_041687575.1 Phycisphaerae bacterium
TTCCCGTGCGCGTGTGGGCGTCCCGCTTATCCAAGGAGCACGGCCCTGCTGCGCAGGACCATGGCACCCGACTCAAGCGTGAACTCCTGCGCAAGGGGCTGGTGGGCAATAGCCCGCCCTGCATGGGGGGCAACGGGTCTGGCGGGCGGAGCCCGCCCTACGTGGCGGTCAGGGCGGCGGCGACGGTGTCGGGGGGGAGGTCGGACCAGTTCTGTTGCCAGCGGCGGGATTGCAGGATCTGCACGCGCGGGCCGAGGGGACGCCAGAGGTGGGGGGCGGTCGGGCCGAACAGGGCGACGGTGGCGGTGCCGGCGGCGGCGGCGGTGTGGGTCGGGCCGGAGTCGTTGCCGACGTAGGCGCGGGCCAGCGAGAACAGGCCGAGCAACTCGGCGAGGGACGGGTCCTCGATGGCGGGGAATGTTCGGGTGGGAGCGGGGGGGCGGCCGGCCGCGCGCTCCATTTCGGCTGGACCGAAGAGCAAGACGGGCGTGAATCCGCGGCGGGCGAGGGTTTCGCTCAGGCCGGCGTAGCGGTCGATCGGCCAGCACTTCGACAGGCCGCCGCTTCCCGGGTGCAGCAGGATCAGGTGGTCTTGCCAATCGGTTGGGGTCAGGCCGACTTCTGCGAGCAGGGCCTCGGCGGCGGCCACGTCGGCCGGGCGGGGGCGCAGGAAGATGTCGGGCGTGTTTTGCCGTTCGTCGGCGGCGCTGCGGAGTCGTTCAGCCGGGTTCTGTGGTGGCGGGTCGCTCGCTGGGGCGGTCGATTCCGGAAGACGTTCGCACGACGCGTGCTTCGAGTCGAGGTGTTCGATCAACTGGTCGAGCCACTGGGCTGTGACATGCCGATTCACCTCCTGGTCAGGTCTAGCGCCATGTGTGAGCAGGTCCTGGCGGGCGCATCGTTGCAGGCGTCGGCCGGCGGGGGAGTCGGCGGCGGCGATGCCGTTGACGATCCAGTCGAACTGGCCGAGCCATGCGGCCAGGTCGTCGTCGATGTGCTGGCCCTCGGCGAACAGGCGGTGCGCGCCGATGGCGTCCAGGGCGGTCGCCTCGTCGATCGTCTCGCAGCGGCGGACGATGGGCAGCCACGAGTCCCGGCCGAGCCAGGCGAGGCGGCCGGGGCGCAGGGTCGTTCGCAGGGCGCGGGCGACGTGGAGCTGCAGCACGGTGTCGCCGAGGGCGCCGGCTTCGATCATGAGGATCGATCCTGGTGTTGTTGGCATTGTGCCTCCGTTTGCAGCGTGATTCGGGTTGGCTGGCCGCGGCAGGCAATTTACAGGAGGAGTGTGCGGCGTGCTACTGGGGGCAGGGCGGGGGTTGGCGGTTTGCGCAGGGTGTTTCGTGCCGGGGGTTCATTCAAAGGGAGACGAGCGGGACCGACGGCTTGCCGCGGGGCATGCAGGGCGGCATCGTTCGTAGCCGTCGCACTTCATGTCGGAGCCGAGTCCTCCCCGGGATTCGGAGCCGGGGATCGTATGGCGGCGTTGGGTGAAAGCGGCGTCTTCGGCGCCGCAGTCCATAGTCGCGCCGCGGCGTTGTGCCTGGGATTTGAGACTCGCACAGCTCGGCGGCGTTGGGTGAAAGCGGCGTCTTCGGCGCCGCAGTCCATATTGTCGCCGCGCGATCCGCTTGGGATCGAGGGCGTTGGCGCCGATGGCGGCTTGAGTGAAAGCGGCGCTGGGTGCATATACTGGACACAGAATGGGTACTCGTTCGCGCGGAGTTGCACATGTGGAGTCTGTCGCACAATCGGCCGACGAAACGTCGCTTGCTGGCGGGGTTGCCGCTGCGGGTGGAGGACCTGTGCATCCGGGCGCTGAGGCAGGGGGACATCGACCTGCTCGCGGGCTGGCCGGGGTATCCGTGGCCCTATGAGCGGTTCGATCTTCCCTTCGCCGGGCTTGCGTCGGCCGGTCGCAGCGAGGTGTTCGAGGCGAGACGCGCCGACCCCGGCCGGATCACGCTGGTGGGCGACCTGCCGGCTCAGCCGTGTGCGGTGTACCTGGGTCTGGTGCAGATCGACTGGCGGGCGGGCTTTGTCGGCAATATGGGCTACCGCGTTCACTCGGAGTGGTGCGGCCGCGGGATCGGCACGCGGTTCATGCGGGCGGTGAGCGACTTGTGCTTCGAGGGGGGCATGCGTACGCTTCGGCTGGATGTGATCGCCGCCAACGCCCGCGCGATCCGCTGCTATGAGAAGGCGGGGTTTGTCCGGACGGGGGAATTCTGGCAAGAGGATCCGCACCGGGGGCGGGTCGATCTGACGGAGGATCGCTACGATTTTCTGCGGCCGCACGTTGACGCGAGCGGCCGTGTGCCGCGGCTGCGGTTTTACTGGATGCAGCGCGAGAGGGGCGGGCGGTGAGGGCGCGGCAGCGGGGACAATGGCAGGGGGCAGAGGATATGCCAACTGTCAGCGGACAACTGCCGTTGTTGAAAATCTGCGTCGTCTGCGAAATCTGTGGAAGGTCGTTATCGTCGTTCGCCGGCAACGGCCGCTGAGCGCGTCTCAGGCCCCGCGCCACGCCAGCAGGTGTCCGCCGATCCACAGCACCGCCCCGACCGCCACCATGATCAGGGCGTATCGTCGCCAGTGGCCCATGTTGGCCGGCTCGCCTCCCGCGGTCAGCCCGCCGAGCCGTTTGATATCAAGGTAGCGTGCGCCGATCATCACGACCACCGCCGCCCACAGCGCCAGGTCGGCCCAGGACAGGTAGAAGCCGTAGTTGTTCGTCAGCGCCAGTGCGCTGAAAAACAGCACGAGGTTTCCAAAGAGCATCCACGTGAGGCGAGTAAGGCAACCGCTGGCATGGGCCTGGGGGGTGGCAATCTGGTCGTTCGATTCGGACATAGCGCAAGCCTCCCGATCCGTCGTACGTTGACTGATCGGATGGCGGCCCGACCATCCCACAACCTGCGACAAATCGTCTTGGCGCACCCTTGACCTTGATTGTCGCCGCATTGTAGGTCCGTTGGCCGGGCAAGTAAAGTGTCCTGGCGGGCCGGCGCCACTTGCCTCGGTGCAAACAATGTGAAACAATCGGGCAAGGGCCCCATGGGGTTGATCCCGCGTGGCGCCTTGTTTCCTGTCGGCCCGCACATGCATGGAGTATGCGAATCATGGCCAAGGCCAAGGGTCTTACCCTCGTGTCGACGATCAAGGGGTCTTTGCTGGAGGGGTTCTACCCGGCCGGGTGGGACCTTGCGCGGATCGACCGGCTGATGGACGGCGGGCCGGAGGATCTGGCCAGGCGGGAGAAATGGTGGAACAAGGGCTTTGAGCCGGTCTCGTGCGACAGCCAGGGCGACTTCGAGGTGATGATGGGGCACGAGATCGCCGCGGCGATCCGCGATGCCCGCGAGGCGGGCAAGCCCCTGGCGATCATTTTCCCCGTCGGGCCGATGGGGATGTACCGGTGGGCGGTGTACTTCCTCAAGCACTGGGGCGTTTCCTGCAAGCATGTGCACGGGTTCAACATGGACGAGTGGGCGGACGATCGGGGCAATACGCTGCCCGCGGACGACCCCGCGGCGTTCCAGAACGCCATGCAGGACGCCTTCTACGGCCCGCTTGGCAAACTCACCGTCCCGCCGCGGCAGCGCCACTTCGCCACGCGGGAGCAGCTGCCGAAGTACCCCCTCCAGATCGAGCAGCTCAAGGGCAAGGGCGCCGACCTGGTCGTGATCTACGGCATCGGCCGGGCGTGTCACATCGCCTTCTGGGAGCCGCATTTCGCCGCGGAGTTCGCCAGTGAGAGGCAGTGGAAGTCGCAGCCCTTCCGGCTGGGCGCCCGGCTGCACCCGCTGACCGTCGAGCAGAACGCCCTGCACAGTTTCAAGAGCCGGGTGACGCTGGTGCCGGCGTTTGCCAACACGATCGGGCCGGGGCTGTTCCTGCAGGCCGATCGGGGGATCGGCGGCTGCGACGGGGCGCTGGAGCGCGGGAACATCTGGCAGGCCCAGCCGCTATGGATGTCGCTGCACCACAAGCCGACGCCGTGGATCCCGGGCAGCTATATGCCTACGCTGCCGGGCCGGCTGTTCTACCGCAAGGAGCTGGGCGGTCCGCTGGTGCCGGAGTGCCAGTAGAGTTGCCAGTTGCCAGTGAACGGCAGGGGGCAGGGGTCGGGGGCGGGAGACAACGTGACAACGTGACAACGTACGTGACAACATGACAACATGACAACATGAAGGCATGACAAGGTGACAGGGTGGCAAGGTGACAAGGTGAAACGGCGGGATACAGGCAAGAGCAAAACCCGGGTGTCATGGTCCTGCACCGACGAGCCGCGACCGTGAGGGAGCGGTATGCCCCGCCGTGCTCCTGCCAGCGCCTCATTTCAGCGTCGAGACCGCTGCCATGCAAAGCGGGATATTGACCTCGGCGCGGAAAGAGAAGAGGGCGCCCCCGTCTTCATTTAGCCTGCCCGCTTGCGGGCAGCATCTACGACACCAGGCGACAGACGGTCCCTTCTTTAGCCGCGCAAGTCTCAATAGTCCCGCGTGTCGGAGGGCGCGGCCGGGCGAAGGTCAGCCGGAAGCCGGGTTGCTTGGGGGCTGAGATCCCAACAGACGCGTCAGCGGATCGTCCTGGGGGTAGGCGTGGCCCTTGTGGAGGCGGAAGCCTTCGCCGAAGGTCGCGCCGATCTGCCGGCCGCGGTGCTCGCTCCAGGTTCGCATCGACAGGATGTACTCGTCGATGCCGTGCTGGGCCCGCAGCCATTCCCGCTGAGACGCGTGGGTGGCCAGCATCTGCGTCTTGACCTCGATCGTCGGGCTGATGTCCACGACGATGTCCGGCTTGACGGGCTCACCGAAGATGTCCTTGCCTTCCAACGGGTCGGCGTAGTACAGGCGCGGGATGGCGGACAGGGCGGCGGCCGGCTCGTCCGCGCCGGTCAGCACGTTGGGGGCCGGTGCCCCGAAACAGGCCGAACGCACCAGCTGGCTGGTCATCTCGTGGTCGACCATGTAGTCGGCGGGGCTGTGTGTGATGACGATCTGCGGGCGGGCGCGGCGGACGATCTCGACGAACCGCTGCAGGGTCGGCCGGTCGTAGCAGACGTACAGGTCGAGGCAGCCGGCACAGAAGTACGTCCCGTCGAGGATCGCGGCGCTGCGGATGGCCTCGTCGTGGCGGATCCGGCTGATCTCCTCCGGCGGCAGCGTCATCGATCCGCCGTCCCCGCTGGTGGCGGTGGCGATCGCCACGCGATAGCCGGCGTCGCGGTGCAGCCGGGCCAGGGTGCCGGCGCACAGGATCTCCACGTCGTCCGGATGTGCCATGAACGCAAGTACGGTCGGCGCTGCGGGTGTATCCATCGGTCAGCCTCCTCCCTCATCGGTAAGATGCTTTCGGGGTATTATACCCTGGCTCGGGTTCGTTTACCCTTTGGGCTCGTTCGGGTTCAGTGCAGGTTGTGGGCGCAGTTCCCATTCGAGAGGCA
>JAWLBS010000201.1:5546-9423 GCA_041687575.1 Phycisphaerae bacterium
CGGGTGGCGGGCTTAGAATTGGCCAGGATGATGTATGGCGGGGGCTGGCGCGGCTGGCGAGGAGGGGAGTATGCACCGCAGTCCGGCCAGACGGGCAGGCGCAAACAGCGAACATGTACGGGGAGATGCAGGGAATGACCGCAAAATGCGGCGTGAACGGCAAGGCGATCCGGGTCATCGGCCACCGGGGCGCGGCGGGGCTCTGGCCGGAAAATACCCTGGGCGGGATCCAGCGGGCGGCGGCGCTGGGGGTGGACGGCGTCGAATTCGACATCCATGCCACGCGGGACGGCCGGGCGGTTTTGCTGCATGACGGGACATTGGAGCGGACGACCGGGGCGGCAGGTCTGGTGGCGGGGATGACGCTGGCCGAGCTGCGCGACCTGGACGCCGGCGACGGCGAGCCGGTTCCGGAGCTGGGGCAGGTCCTCGATGCGGTGGGCAGGCGGTGCCGGCTGCTGTGCGAGATCAAGGCCGGCGCGGCGGTGGCCCCGGCCGTCGAGGCGGTGGCGGAGCGGGGGCTGCAGGATCAGGTCACATTCATTTCGTTCAGCCTGGATCACCTGCTGCGGGTTCGGCGGCTGGGCGACGGGATGCGGATCGGGGCGCTGGTGACGACGTTGACCCCGGCCAGCCTGGCGGCGGCGCTGGACCTGGGGGTATGCTACATCGGCGTGCACGAGTCGTCCGCGGGGCAGGAGGACTTCCAGCGGATCGCCGAGCGGGGGGTGGCCCCGGGTGCCTGGACACCCAACACACTTGAGAAGATGCTCGATATGGTGAAGATGGGGGCCACGCACGTGACGACGGATCGGCCGGACCTGTTGCTGCAGCACTACGGGCGGGCGGCGGGCGGCGACCGGGAGGTCGTGCGGGGCAGGCGGCCGGCGCGTGTCGGACATGACGTTTCCTGTGAAGTGGCGGATCGCGGTGCGGGTGAGGGATGAGTCCAGTGAATCAGCAGACATCGGATGAGGGCAGTGCGGTGGCGGACAGGCCGGCGGAGGCGTCGGGCGGCGAGGCGGTGCGGATCGAGGGCATCGAGCGCAATCCGGCGGGTCAGCTGGTGGCGCGGCTGCAGGGGCGGGACGAGCCGGTGGTGGACGTTCGGGTGGCGCGGTGTTTCCCGTGGTCGCTGCCGGACGCGTACATCTCGGTCCGCAACAAGGATGGCAAGGAGATCGTCCTGCTGCAGACGCTGGACGAGCTCGACCAGGCCAGCCGGGCGATCGTCCTGCACGAGCTGCAGGACAAGGTCTTCAACCCGAAGATCACGCGGATCGTCGAGCACAAGACCGAGTTCGGGATCACCTCGGTGCAGGCTGAGACGGACCGCGGGCCGGTGACGTTCCAGATCCGTTCGCGGGACGACATCCGGATCCTTTCGTCGAAGCGGCTGCTGTTCCGCGATGCGGACGGCAACACCTACGAGGTGGCCGACGTGACGGCGATGGATACGGCGAGTCGGAAGTTTCTCGAGGGGTATCTCTAGCCGATCGCCATGATGGACTGCATCTCGCTTTGCATGCGGACGAGTTTGGCGTAGGTGCCGCCTTCCTTGTCGCGGAGCTCGTCGTGGGGGCCCTGCTCGACGATCTCGCCCTTGTCCAGGATGACCAGCCGGTCGGCCTTGCTCAGCGTGCTGAGCCGGTGGGCGATCGCGATGGTCGTGCGGTTGGAGATCAGGCGGTCCAGGGCCTCCTGGATGAGTTTCTCGGTCTCGGTGTCGACGCTGCTGGTGGCCTCGTCGAGGATCAGGACCTTGGGGTTGTTCAGGATCGCCCGGGCGATGCTGATCCGCTGGCGCTCGCCGCCGGAGAGGGTGTGACCCCGCTCGCCGACCTGCGTGTCGTAGCCGTCGGGGAAGCCGACGATGAAGTCGTGGGCGTTGGCGGCGCGGGCGGCGGCGATGATCGCGTCGATCGTTGCGTCGGGGTGGCCGTAGGCGATGTTGCTGGCGACGGTCCCATGAAACAGGAACGGCTCCTGCAGGACCACGCCGATGTGGCGGCGCAGGGCCTCGACGTCATAGTCGCGGACATCGACGCCGTCGATGAGGATCTGGCCTTCCAGTACGTCGTAGAAGCGGCAGATCAGGTTGATCAGGGTGCTCTTGCCGCCGCCGCTGGGCCCGGCCAGACCGATCATCTGCCCCGGCTCGATGGTCAGGTTGACGTTCTTGAGGACCCGCCGCACGCCGTCGTAGCTGAAGCTGACGTTGCGCAGCTCGATGCGGCCCTGCAGGCTGTCCATCTGCCGGGCGCCGCGGCGCGAGAAGATGGCCGGCTCGGTGTCGAGGATCTCGAAGATCCGCTGGACGCTGGTGGCGGCGCGGTTGAGCATGCGGTCCATGTGGGCGATCATGTGGATCGGCCCGTAGAACATCCACATGTAGCCGATAAAGGCCATCAGCGTACCCAGGCTGATCCCGCCCGCCTCCTCGCCGATGACCGCCCAGTAGCCGCCGACCAGCCAGACCAGGATCGAGCCGATCTGCGTGCAGAACATCACGACCGGCCCGAAGAGGGTCCAGAGGCCGACCATGCGGACTTCGCGGCGGTAGAAGTCGGCGTTTTCGACATGGAACCGGGAGACCTCCCGCTTTTCCTGGCCGAACGCCTTGATCACCCGCACGCCCGGCAGGGCGTCGGCCACCACCGCGGTCAGCATGGCCCAGCGATGCCACATCTGATCGTGCCCGCGGTGCAACTGCTTGTGGAAGTAGATCGTCAGGGCGATCATGATCGGGACCGGGATGAGTACGATGCACGCCAGCCGCCAGTCCAGCAGGAACAGGGCGACAGCCACGCCGAGGATCGTGAGGCTCGAGATGATCGCCTCGACAGTCGTAAAGGCGACGAAGTCCCAGATCCGGTCGGAGTCGCTGGTGATTCGCGAGACGAGCGAGCCGGTCGGCCGCTTGGAGAAATAGCTCAGGCTGAGCTTGTGCAGGTGTTCGTAGGTGCGGTCGCGGATGTCGCGGCTGACCAGCGAACCCAGGAATCCCATCAACCGTTGGCGGGCGGCCCCGCCAATCGCCTGGAAGACGATCAGCCCCGCGTAGATCGCGATGTAGCCCAGAAGGACGCCGTAATCGGCCGTGTAGCCCTCGCCCTGGCCAAGGCCCTTGTCGAGCATGGGCTTGGTCAGATAGGGCCGGGCCAGGCCCGCGACCGTGACCAGCAGGGCCATCGACAGCCCGCCGATCGCCCGCCACTTGTAGGGGCGGATGAAGTCGATCAGCCTGCGGAGCACCTTGCGTTTGGAGATGCAGGCCTGGCAGGTCTCGCTCCAGGAGGGGATGACCTGGCCGCAGATGTCACAGCGGACCTTCTTTTCGTCGGGGCGGCCCTTTTCGGGGGGCAGGTCGGCCTCGTCCTTGTTGCCGAGCCGCCGCTCCAGGGCCCGCTGCAGCCGGGCCATCTCCTTGGCGTGGCGGAGGCTGAAGCGGTACTCGGCGACGACGCTCTTCTCGGCCAGCAACCGCAGGACCCCCATGCCCAGACCCTCGACGATCTCGGCGTGAGTCAGGTCGGCCAGCGGCACCCACGCGGTGGACCAGTGGCCGTTTGCGCGGTGCAGGTGGCCGAGCCGGTCGTCGGTCAGGACCAGATGGCTTTCGATGTATCGGCCGGTCGAATCGATGTCGTGGGCGGCGGCGGCCTGGACGGTCTCGGGCGGCACGTGCGTCCGTAGAGCCTCCAGAAGGTCCTGGGGCAGATGGGTCAGCGCCTCGCCGTTTCCTTCTTGGGGTTTCATCATATCTTTTGGGTCCATTTTGTGTGTCGAGTATGATTTTAGTCCCGGGGCGCCTCGGTTGCCAGCGCCGGCACCATCCGGGAGAATTTCCAGGGGTCTGACCCCGACTCGCACGCTT
>JAWLBS010000202.1:0-9413 GCA_041687575.1 Phycisphaerae bacterium
GAGGCCCTTGCCGAGGGCGTGGTCGACTATCTCGTTCGCGTGGTGCCCTCTCTGAAACCGAAAGAGAAGGACTGATTATTGACCCCGGCGCAGAAAATGAAGCGGGCAATTCGCCTCTTCATTTAGCCGGTCCGCTTGCGGGCCGCACGGACGCGATCGGTTGCCACCGTTGCCTTTGTCCGCGCAACCCTCAATAGCCGGGCGAGAGGGGGTCAAGTCGCGGCCCGCACCGGTCCGATAGATCAGGTTGGTTGACTGATTCGTTGGACCCATCCGCGGGGTGCGTCGTGAACAAGCCGCCAATCTGCCCGTTTCTGGACCTGGCCGACGACCGCTGCGCCGAAAAGCTGACCATGAAGAGCCTCGACGAGGCGTACCGGTTCTGCTTCGGCCAGCCGGAGGAGTGTCCGGTGTATGCGGAACTCGTCGCCCAGCTCGCGTGCGGTTGTCCTGATCCGGATCGTGAGAAGGTGGGCGTCTCATGACGCTTACCGATGCTTTGCGCGAATTCATGGACTACCTGCGGATCGAGTGCGGCCTGGCGCACAACAGCCTGGTCGCATATCGGACGGACCTCGACGACCTGGCTGGCCACCTCGATGCGGCCGGCGCCGCCGACCTGCAGCACGTCCGCCTGGCGCACGTGCAGGCCTGGCTCAAGGACCTCGCCGATCGCGGATATGCCATCTCCAGCATCGCCCGCAAGCTCGCCGCGGTGCGGATGTTCTGGAAGTATCTCTACGCCAACGGCCGGGCCGGCGAAGACCTCGTCGAACTGATCGAATCGCCCAAGCAGTGGCAGCGTCTGCCTCGGATCGTCGACACCAGCCAGGTCGGCGCGCTGTTGGAAGAGCCCGGCCAGGACGACGCGATGTACCTGCGGGATCGTGCGATCCTGGAGCTGTTCTACGCCTGCGGGCTGCGTGTCAGCGAATTGGCGGATCTTCGCTGCGGCGATGTGAACCTGCAGGTCGGCTTTGTCCGCTGCATCGGAAAGGGGCGCAAGGAGCGGATCGTCCCGATCGGCGCCCCGGCTGCGACGGCACTGCAGGAGTACACCGGGGGGTTGCGGCCGCGACTGGTCAAGGAGTCCGCCGTCGACCGGATTTTCGTCAGTCGCACGGGCAAGCCGCTGGACCGTCACAACATCTACCGGCTGGTGCGGCGCTATGCGATGCGGGCTGGCATCTCCAGCAAGATGACGCCGCATTCGCTGAGGCACTGTTTTGCCTCGCACCTGCTGGCCGGCGGGGCCGATCTGCGGGTCGTGCAGGAGCTGCTCGGGCATGCGAGCGTCGCCACGACGCAGATCTACACTCACGTCGACCGCGAGCGCCTCAAGCGGACTCATCAGCAGTTTCATCCGATGGGGTCTTGATACCGTCAGCGGGCGGCCTGCTCCCTGCTTCGCTGAAAGACAGCTTCGCAGGGCGGGGACGCAGGACCGTGGCACCCGACGAGAATCCCTTGCGCTTCGGGAACGACAAAGGCATCCTCGCTGACGCTTCGGGCTCCTTCCCCCGGCAACCGCATTCTCCGGCGAGTCATCCACCTGATCCTTCGCGGCGGGCCGGAACCCGAGTTGCTCGCTGGTGTCGCAGACGTCTTCACCCCGCAGGGGTGAGAGTATCCAGCCCGGGGCAGAGCGGGTCGCGCCGTTTGCGACCCGCGCCGCCTCATGCGCATGTCGCCGTCTTCACCCCGCAGGGGTGACATTGTTCAGCCCGGGGCAAAGCGGGTCGCGCTGTTTGCGACCCGCGCCGCCCCGGGTACGCGACGCAACCATTGCCTTTGTTATTCGCCTTTTTGAACCCTGCAAGGGTTCCACAACCGTCGAAAGGACTCGTTCCCACGACGAGCTCGGTCGGCTCCTCGGTCGGTACGACATTCGGTATGACGAGGAGCACCTGTGGGATTGAGGGTTTTGGAACCCCTGCAGGGTTCAACGGCGAAAACGGAAGACAAACGCGGGATGTCGGGCCGGCTACCCGGGGTGGCGCGGGTCACATCCTGCTCCGCCAAACGACGGCTCCGCAGGATGGACCCGCTTACCCCGGGCTGGATAGTGTCACCCCTGCGGGGTGAATGCACATTGGCCACCGTGCGGACAGGCTTGGCGAAGGCGCGAACCGGCCGCTTGATCATGCTTCCCGTGCCGTGTCAGCGGGCGGCGAACTTGCGGAGCTGGGTGAGCGTCCGGGCGAAATCCGGCGGCAGCGGGGCCTCGACTTTCATCACCTCCTGTGTGGCGGGGTGGCGGAATTCCAAGGTCGCCGCATGCAGGGTCAGCCGGCTCATCAGCGGGCTTTCGGGCTTGCGGGTGCTCGGCTTGTAGCGGGGTTTGAATTGCGAAAGCAGCAGGGCCTCGCCGCCGCCGTAGACCGGGTCGACCGCCAGCGGCAGGCCGATGTGCTGCAGGTGCACGCGGATCTGGTGCGTCCGCCCGGTCAGGGGGCGGCACGCCAGCAGGCAGTACCCGCGGAACCGCTCCTGGACCCGCCATTTCGTGATGGCCCGCTTGCCGGTCGGGTCGACGCGCATGCGTCCGCCCTGGCCGGCCGGGGCGAGCCGCTGGTCGATGGTTCCGCCGTCGACGGCGGGCTGGCCGACGACCAGGGCGAGGTACCGCTTGGTCACCCGTCGCTTGCTGAACTGATCGACCAGGTCGCGCTGGGCGTCGAGCCCGCGGGCGATCAGCAGCACGCCGCTGGTGTGGCGGTCGATGCGGTGGACCAGGCGGAGATCCTTGTTCGGCTCGTCCGGCAGGCGGCCGGCCAGATCGCGCAGGATCCCGCCGCGGCCGGCCCGGTCGGGCACGACGAGCACGCCGGCAGGCTTGTTCACGACCAGGATGTCGGGGTCCTGGTGAAGCACCTGGATGTCGGGTTGCGAGGCTTTCATCATCATGTGGGATTGCAGTGTGAATCCTGCGACGGCGAAGCTTGCCATCGAACTGCAGCGGATCCTGCGCCTTCTGATTAGAACCCTATTTCGTCGATTTCCACCAGGCGATGCCGCTGGCCCCTGTCGCCGGGTCGCTGTAGGGGATGATCACCCCGCCGGCGATTTCCGGCAGATGCCCCTCGACCACCGTGTGGCCGATCACCAGGCCCAGCGTCCCGCCGAAGATCACGTCGCTGAGAAAGTGCTCCCGGTCGTCCATCCGCTCGAACGCGACCCAGCCGGCCAGAGTGTACAGCGGGGCCCCGACGGCCAGGCCGTACGACCGGTGCATCACCGAGGCCAGGGCGAACGAGCTGGAGGTGTGCCCGCTGGGCCAGCCGAACCCGCCACCGTCGGGCCTGTCGACATTGGCGGCCAGTTTCAGCGCTACTGTACTCAAATCATTGATAATCAGCGCAGACATCAGTGCCTTGCCGACATTATAGGTCTTTGTGTCCTCGGCCTTCAATCCGGCGGCGTACCAGGCGCCGGCGACGCCCAGGTGGAGCAGGGGGTGGCCGAGCACGTCGGCTGTCGTTCGCCATCCCTCGGTGGTGGTGTGGGCGCGGTCGAACTTGTCGGCGATCGTCTGGTCGGCGTGCTGGTGCAAGGCGATGCTTGCGCCCCCGGCCGTCAGCAGCAGCCCGAGATTGACGGGGTTGGTGTAGACCCGTTTCGTGTCGCGCCAGAGCACGCCGGGGGTGTCCTTGAGGTCCTGCTTGAGGCTGAACCGCGGCTGGTCCGGCGATATGCTGAGGGGGGCAGGGCCCTGCAGGTCCTCAGGCGAACCGGGGCCGTTGGGGTTGGCGTCAGCGGGAATGGCGACCGTATGATCCTCGCGATCGAGGGACAGGGCGCCTTGGCCGACGGGCGCAAAATCTGGGGGCGACGTGGTGGCGGGTGCCGCGGAGGTCGAAGTGGCGGCGGCGAGACGGAATTCCTGTGCCGACGGGTCAGTGGAGGTCAATCGGAAGGGACCGCCGGATTGGTCGCCGCCCCAATGGTGGCCGGGCGCGGCCGGACCGGTGGCGTCGCCGCCGGGGGTGGCGCGGCGTTCGGCGGCGGCTAAAGCTTGCTCGAATCTTACGTTAGAAGCTGTTACGCGGTCGGACGCGCAGCCCGTCACAAGGGCCAGTAAGGCGAAACTCACGCCGGAAACCGCGGCAAGGGTCATCATTCGTGGACGCATGGAAAAAGGCTCCTCAACTTCCGTGTGACTTCAGCGGCCGGTCCGGTTCGGCTGAGACGCGGGCGGCGGCGGCTCACTGTACCGCGCAAGCATGGCGGCCAGTTTCGGCTGGTCGGGCGCCAGCTGCAGGGACCGCTGCCAGTGCTGCAGGGCCCGCGTCCGCAGCGACTCGTCGCGCGGCGGCTCCTGGACGATATAGCGGCTCAGCATGGCCGTGCCGATCCCGGCGTGGGCCTGCGGATCGGGCCTCAGCTCCAGGCTGTGGCGGTAGGCCGTTTCTGCCTCTTCGAATCGTTTCTGAAGGAACAGGCAGTAGCCCAGCCGGCGATAGACCTGCGGCCGGCTCTCATCGACGAGGATCGCCCGTCGCAGGACCCGTTCGGCCATGTCCGGTTGATTCTGGCGGAGGTAGCAGGTCGCCAGGCTCAGCAGCGGCTCGACCGCGGCGGGGTTTTCCTCGATGGCCTGCAGGTAGGACTGGATTGCCTGGTCGGTCTTGCCTTCGACCTCGAGGGTGACGGCGAGGTTCTGCAGGGCCTCGGCGCTGGTCGGGTCGATCTCGAGGGCGCGATTGTAGTACCAGCGGGCCTGCGCTGCCTGGCCGAGCTGCAGGTAACAGCTTGCCAGTTCGATATTTGCCTTGAAATTGTCCGGGTTGATGTCGCAGGCGTACAGGTACGCGCGGGCGGCCTGGGCGATCTCGCCGAGCTGGCGGCAGGTGCGGCCGAGCCTCAGGGCGATCTCAAAATCGTGAGGGCTGGCCGCCAGGGCCCTGGCGTAGTGTTGCCTGGCGGTATCGTTGTGCCCTTTGAGTGACTGGATGTCGCCGATCTTGGTATGAGCGAAGGCGAAATCGTCGTCGCGGGCGGCGGCCTGCTCGAAGTCGCGGAGGGCCTGGTCCATCTGTCCGGCTTCGAGCGAGGTCATGCCCTTTTGCGCGTGGACGAGCGCCTCGTGTTGCCGGGCGGCCTGACAGCCGCACAGCAGCAACATGTCGGCGAGACACACCGCCAGCATCCAATGAGATATCCGCCGCATGAAAAGGTCCTTGTCGTGTATGATCCGTAGAAGGCGTAGTATTTTCCGGATCGGCCGACAACGCAAGTGGAGCCGGGGCGGTTTGTGCTGCGGGTTGATTGAAAGCAGCGTCTGCGCCGCCTCAGTCCATAGTCGCCCGGCGGCGTTCAACCCGGGGTTCGGGCGTCGCACGGCTCGGCACCGTTGGGTGAAAGCGGCGTCACGGCCGCCGCAGTCCATATTGCCGCCGGACGGGCCGCTTGGCATCGGGAGCGTTGGCACCGGTGGCGGCCTGATTGAAAGCGGCGTCTGCGGCGCCGCACACCAAGGGCGCGGGCTGTGCCGGATTGGGGCAGCCTGTTGCCTTGGACGGCCATGGGCTTATGCTTTGACTCGACTTGTGGGCGGTCTATGATTTGGCAGCTGCTGGCAGCCCGAGTGATGCGACTGTGTAAGTCGTGATCGGGCAATTGGATAGCATGAATTCCGGAAGTGCGGTATGAAAGCACTGATAGCCATTCCCGTGCATAACGAGGAAAAGTACCTGGCCGAGATTCTCGATCGGGTTCGTCAGTATTCCCGGGGTTGCGACATTCTCGCCGTCAACGACGGCTCGACGGACCGGTCGGGCGAGATCCTCAGCCGGAGGCAGGACATCGTCGTGTTGACGCACGAGCAGAACCAGGGGTACGGCCGCACGCTCGCCGACGCGTTCGAGTACGCCGAGCGGATGGACTACGACTGGGTCATCACGCTGGATGCCGACGAACAGCACGACCCGCGGCGGATTCCCGACTTTCTCGCGATGGCTGCCCAGGGCGATGCCGACATCATCTCCGGTTCCCGCTACATGAAGGAGCAGTCCTCGTATGAACAGGTCCCCGGCGACCGGCAGAAGGTCAACCGGTTGATCACGGTGCTGCTGAACCACCTGCTGGGCCTGGATCTGACCGACTCGTTCTGCGGGTTCAAGGCGCACAGCGTGGCGGGGCTTCGCCGGCTGCGCCTGACCGAGCCGGGGTACGCCTTTCCGATGCAGCTTTGGGTGCAGGCCGTGCGGGCGGGGCTGCGGATCCACGAGATTCCCATTAAACTGATCTACCACGACCCGACGCGCCAGTTCGGCGGCGGCCTCGATGACGCGACCATTCGTCTGCGTCACTATATGGAGGTACTGACGAAGGAGCTGGCGGCACCGGCCGGCCCCGTGCCGGTACGTGAGCAGGAGGGTACATGCTGTTGTCCATGCAGCCGGAACTAGACTATAAGGAACTGGGTACCCCGTCAGGGCACGGCGACACGCTTGTCGTGCCCTCGTTGCAGGTGCTGCCCGAGCTGGTCGAGAGCAACCGTCAGCTGCTCGAGGGGCACGAATTCGGCGTGCTGGACATGTCCAGCCGCGAGGCGCGGGGCCTGTCGCGGGAGACGTTCGGGGCGGGCCTGCGGTCGAAGGCGTGGATCGTCACGGGGCACCAGCCGGAGTTCACGCACGCGGGGGTCTGGGCCAAGCACGTGGTGACGCAGCGGCTGGCCGAGCGGGTGGGCGGGGTCGCGGCCAACCTTGTCGTTGACCACGACGCGATCAAGTCGACCGCCCTGCGGGTGCCGGCGCGGGTGGACGGGCGGTACCGGGCGACGGCGGTCTCGTTCGCGCCGTACCGGGCGGGGGTGCCCTGGGAGTCGCTGGCGCCGCTTTCGCCGGTGGAGTTGGAGGCGTTCGCCCGGCAGGTCCGCGAGGCATACGGTCCGCGGTACGATTCGTCGCTGATGGGGCCGTTTTTCGCGGCGGCAGGGGAGGTGCGCCATCCGCGGAGTTGGGTCGATCAGCAGGTGGCGGGCCGGCGGGCGATCGACGCGGTGTTCGGGATCGATCTGCGGGAAAAGCACGCCCACGAGGTGTGGGGCGGGCCGTTTCTGGCGCAGATGCTGGTGGACGCCGAACGATTCGTGGCCTGCTACAACGATGCGCTGGACGAGTACCGGCGGCGGCTGCACATCAAGGGGGATCGGCGGCCGGTGCCCAACCTGCTGCACCGCGACGGGCGGGTGGAGCTGCCGGTCTGGGCGGTGCGGGCGGGGCAGCCGCGGCTGCGGGTGTTCTGCCAGCGGCGGGGCGAGGCGGTGCATCTGTTCGCCGAGGACGATCCGATCGCGGAGTTGCCGCTGGCGGGCCTGAGGCGGTGGGAGACGGCCGAGCCGCTGCTGGAGCAGCTCGCGGGCATTCGTCCGCGGGCGCTGACGCTGACGATCTGGGCGCGGCTGCTGCTGGCGGACCTGTTCATCCACGGGATCGGCGGGGCGAAGTACGACCGGATTACGGATGTGTTCATTCAGAAATATTTCAGGCTCGAGCCGCCGGCGATCTGTGCGGTCAGCGCGACGCTGCGGCTGGACCTGCCGGCGCATCCGACGAGCCCCAAGGATCTGCTGGCGACCCGGCTGCGGCTGCGGGACGTGCGGCACAACCCGCAGCGGTACCTGCCGCGGACCCGCGAGGTCGAGCCGCTGCTGGCGGAGGAGAACGAGCTGGTCGGGCGGTCGGAGTGGCTGCGGATGCACCGGCCGGACGACCGTTTCGCCCGCCGGGACGTGTACGACCAGATTCAGGACATCAAGATGCAGCTGGTCGAGTTCGAGCCGGGCATCCTCGAGCAGTTCCGGATGGCGCAGGAGCGGGTCCAGCAGGAGCTGGGCGAGAACAAGGTGGTGACGGACCGCGAGTATTTTATCGGACTGTTCCGTCGCGAGGATTTGCAGTACCTGTGCGATGCGCTGCCGGGGTTTTGAGCCCATCCAAGACTCTCCCCCCCGCGTGCCGATAGATCTAACGGATATGCTATCGGGCCTGCGGAGCCTTTGGGGAGATTCCATGCTTTATGCCGCCTTCGTGTTCTGGTTCGTCGTGGCCATCTTCGCCGCCCGGGCGGTTTACGGCCTGCTGCAGCGGGTCGTGCCGGCCAAGGTGCTCAATTACGCCCTGCTGCCCGGGACGCTGGTCGCCCAGATCGGCCATCACGTGGCGCTGCTGATCACCGGCGGGACGATCAGCCAGAGCCGCCTGGCCAACGAGAGCACCGGCGAGCCCGAGCTCCAGACCGATGCCAAACCCCGCATTCCCGTGCTGGGGCCGGCCCTGGTGGCGGTGGTGCCGATCTTTCTGTGCGGGCTGGCGCTGGTGTTCGCGGCCGACTGGCTGCGGGCCGGGTCGATGATCCGCGAGGTCCGCAAGGTCTTGCCGCAGTCGCTGCCGCGGGACTTGCCGGGTTTGTGGGATCGGATGCGGCTGGTGGTCGACTCGCTGGACGATGCGGCGGCCATGTGGAGCAACGCCAATTGGGACCTGTGGGTGCCGTGGCTGCTGGCGTACCTGACGATCTGCCTGACGGTGCGGATGTCGCCGCTGTCGGAGGACCTGCGGCCGGCGATGCTGGGGGTGGCGATGTTCGGGGTGCTGGCGTGGCTGATCGGGATGTTCACGCCGCAGCTGGAACGGAACCTGCTGGCGTTCTGGCCGCATTTCAGTTTTCTGATTGCAAACCTGCTGCTGGTGTTGCTGCTGGCGCTGGCGGTGAGTGCGGGGGTGAGTCTGTTCAACCTGGTCAAGGGGCCCGGCGGGGCGGGGGCGCCGGCGGGGAAACCGGCGGGCAGGGCGGCGAAGGCGGCGTAGAACGCACATCCTCATTCGCGGATTTACCGCGACCTCACAGTCGCGGCTCCTTTCCGCTCAATCCTGCGACGCTTGCGCTTTCGGACAACAACTCCCTCGCTTACGCTTCGGGCTCCTTCCCGTTTGCTTGCGGTGGCGTCCGCTCATCCGAGGGATTCCATGGTCGCATCGCCCCACTGCCGGCGCTACTGCTTGGCAGCGGGTACCCTGCGACCATGGCGCCCGCCATGCTGCAAATCTGTGTTGACGTCTGAAAGAAGTGCGGCGGTCGGCGCAGATACTACCCTCATGGTTGACGCAGTTTCTGGCGACGGGCAAGGGGGCTTGGGCGGTGCTCCATGGGATCAAATGGGCGAAAAACAGGGCAGTTGATCCTGGCGCTGGTGCCGGTCGTGCTGGTGGCGGGCTGCGGGCCGACTCCGGAGGAGATCCTGCGGTGTGAACTGGTGCTGGCGGGGGAGGGGCTGCTGATCGGGATGGGGATCTGGGCGACCGGGTACCGGCTGGGCAGACGGCTGGTCGGCCGGTGGTTCGTGTGCAGCCACTGCCTGTCGGTGCAGCCGGCGACGGTCCCGGACGGGCAGGTGGGGCCGTGCC
>JAWLBS010000203.1:0-9404 GCA_041687575.1 Phycisphaerae bacterium
CTTTTCGCGGCCGAGCTGCGTGAGCCACTGGGAGCGGTGCTGGTGGCCGGATTCGGCCAGGTGGCTCATCAGTTTTCTGAGATTGTAGTAATAGCGGGCGTAGTAGATCGAACCGGGCAGGATGCCGTAGTAGCGGTACAGCCGGCACGCATCGACCTCGACCTCGTTAAGCGACCCGTCGGCGATGGTCTCATAACTGCCCGGCGACGAAAGGTCCACCTTCGCCAGCAGGTCATCCATCTCGGCGTACAGGTCGCGCCCCTCGTGCAGCAGCCGCAAGGCCCATGTGCAGTGGTTCACGCCGGCCACGTAGGCCTGGATCTGTCCGGCCCGGGCGATCGGCAGGCCCAGCAGTTTGCACGCCAGCCACTTGACCCCGTAGACCCCGTCGCACAGCCCGAGCGTCTTCGGGTGGCCGGCCTTGATCGACGCCTCGGTGACCATGTGGGTCGGGTTGGTGTAGTTGATCAGCCACGCGCCGGGGCAGTGGCGCTGCACGGCCCGGGCCAGTTTGACCGCCTCGGGGATGCAGCGCAGGCCCATGAACACCCCGCCCGCCCCGACGGTCTCGTTGCCGAGCTCGCCGTATTTCAGCGGGATCGTCTCGTCGAGGTAGCGGTGGTCGAGCCCGGCCGTGCGGAAGGTGCTCAGCACGTAGTCCGAATCGGGCAGGGCCCGGTCCAGGTCGGTCGTCCAGGTGAACCGCAGCGGCAGCCCGCTTCGTTCGGCGGCGGCCTGCCCCCACCGGCCCATCAGTTCGACGGCGTCGGCGTTGATGTCGACCAGGGCGATCTCGCTGCCGGCCAGGCCGCCCTCGCGGGCGAAGCGGGCCAGCGACGTGAACATCGAGGTCATGTAGGCGGAGCCTCCGCCTACGATGGTGATCTTGACCGCGGGCATGTATCTCTCCTTTGCGTCCTGGTCGTTATTCGGCGTTCTGCGTCGCCGGTTGCGAGGCCGGCGCGGCCGGCAATTCCTCTATGGCTTTGTGCATCGTTTTTGCCGAGTCGGCGCTGTAGCCGACCTGGGTCTTGACGACCCGACCTTCGCGATCGATCAGGGCCGTGTGGGGGATGCTGGTGTACACAGCGCCCTTGTGATCCTGGTCGAGCAGCAGCAGCCCGGCGATGCGCGGCGGCCTCGTCTGTACGACCATTGTGCGACACGGCGGGTCGGCAGGCAAGCCCGCGGGGCAGCAGCGGTGCGGGGCCGCGGATCTTTGGTTGCTGACGACAACGACAACGGCAACGACGATATCAGCCACGGATGAACGCGGATGAAACGCGGATAACAACAACGGCAAAGACACCCTCGCTTACGCTTCGGGCTCGTTTGGGCGCGGGGCAGGATGCGGGAACGCTGCATTCGGAATCGTACGACAACGGCACCCTCGCTCACGCTTCGGGCTCCTTCCCGTGGGGTGTGGGCGTCTCTCGCATCCGGACGACTCCCTCGCTTACGCTTCGGGCTCCTTCCCGCGGGGTGTGGACATCTATCGCATCCGGACGACTCCCTCGCTTACGCTTCGGGCTCCTTCCCGTTTGTCTGTGAGCGCAACGCTCATCCGAGGGATTCCATGGCCGCAACCCGGCTTCGCCAAACGCCGGCTACGCCGTGGCAAGTAGCGCGGCCATGGCACCCGTCTCACGCTTTGTGTCACCTGCGCCCTGTCCCCTGCCGTTGCTGTTTCTAATCTGTGAAAATCTGCGAAATCTGCGGAAGGCGGTTTGCCCTCCGCCCGGCACCCGCCCGCGAAATCTGCGGAAGGCTGTTGTCGCCTCAAACTTGTGCCCCATTCGGCGGACGAAGCGGCTCAGCCGTAGCCGAGCTCGTCCAGGTCGTCTTCGTCGAAGCCGAAGTGGTGGCCGATCTCGTGGAGCAGGGTCACGCGGATCTGTTCGACCATCTCATCGCGGCTGGTGCAGGCGCGCTCGATGTTCTTTTTGTACAGGACGATCCGGGCCGGCATGTCCAGCGGCATGCTGACGCTACGGTCGGGCAGCGGCACGCCGCGGTAGAGGCCCAGCAGGCCGTGGCGGTGGACCTTCATCTCCTGCAGTGTCTGGCGGTCCGGCAGGTCCATCACGTCGATCATGACCTGCTCGAGCCCCTCGCGGAACTGCTCGGGCAGCTCCTCGATCGCCCGCTCGATCACCCCGTCGAATTGTTCGTCGCTCAAGTGCATGACGTTGCCGTAACCCTTGGGCCTTCTATAATTGCGCCGACGAGTCGATGCCGACCATACTCTACCAATGATAGGAGCCTTAACAATGAGGACATCTCGCTTTCTTGCGGCGGTTGCGATGCTGGCGATGGTACTGCCCGCGATAGCCTCGATCGGCTGCCGGCAGCCGGGGGGAGCCAAGATATCGCTGATCCCGGCCGACAAGGAGCTCGAAGAGGAAGTCGTCATCCGCGAGGGGCTGTTCAGGCCCAAGATCGCCATCGTCGAGGTCGACGGCCTGCTGATCGACCAGGAGACGGGAGGGCTGCTGACCGAGGGCGAGAACCCGGTCGCCTACGTCAAGGAACAGCTCGACAAGGCCCGCAACGACTCGGCGGTCAAGGGCGTCATCCTGCGGATCAACTCCCCGGGCGGGACGGTCACCGCCAGCGAGATCATCCATGACGAGGTCCGCCGGTTCAAGCAGAAGTCGGGCAAGCCGGTGGCGGCGGTGATGATGAGCGTAACCGCCAGCGGCGGCTACTACGTGGCCTGCGCGACCGACCGGCTGATCGCCTACCCCACGACGGTCACCGGCAGCATCGGGGTGATCATGCAGCTGTTCAGCCTGCAGGGCACGATGGAGGCGATCCACCTGAGGACCTACGCGATCAAGTCCGGGCGGTTCAAGGATGCCGGCTCGCCCCTGCGCGACCTCGAGCCGGCCGAGCGGGAGATCTTCGAAGAGATCGTCCAGCAGTTCTACGAGAAGTTCCTGTCGGTGGTCCGCAATGGCCGGCCGAATATGAGCGCCGAGCAGATCAAGGCCGTCGCCGACGGGCGGGTCTTCACCGGCCAGCAGGCGCTCGACTACGGGATGGTCGACGAGGTCGGCAACATCTACACGGCGATCCAGTGGCTCAAGGACAAGACCGACCACGAGCGGATGAACGTGGTCGTCTACCACCGCCCGCTGCAGTACAAGGGCAATATCTACGCCCGCCAGGCCGGCGGTTCGCCGCAAGCTGCCAGCGCCGGGCCGCTGTCGATCGACATGGGTGCGGTGCAGGACGCGCTGCGGCCGAAGTTCCTGTACCTGTGGGCGCCGGGGCTGGTGCCCACTCGCTGATAACACGAATATGAACGAACCTGGCGGCCGACGGGTCATGGTCCGGCCGCCGCGATAATACCAGAACCGAAGGAGCCAGATCATGCCGACACAGGACATCCGGTACGACGAGCATTTCCCCGACGTGATGCGGGTGCTCACGTCCCGCGGGCTGCTGCTGAACAGCCGCGACAGCAACGGCAAGGCCAATTCGATGGTCATCGGCTGGGGATCGATCGGTTCGATCTGGGGCAAGCCGATCTGGACGGTGCTGGTGCGGCCCAGCCGGTACACCTATGACCTGATCGAAAAGACCGGCGATTTCACCGTCAGCGTCCCCGGCCCGGACCTGGAGGGCGCCTGCAAGATCTGCGGCAGCCAGTCCGGGCGCGACCGCGACAAACTGCTTGAAGCGGGCCTGACGGCGGCGCCGGCCCGGCAGGTGCAGTCGCCGGTGATCGACGAGTGCATCATCCACTACGAATGCCAGGTCGTACACAAGCACGACCTCGACCCCGGGGCGATCGTGCCGACGATCCTGAGCGGCTCGTACCCCAGCGGCGATTTTCACCGGGTGTACTACGGGCAGATCGTCGCGTCGTATGCGGATGTGGACCGGCTGAACGAGTTGAAGGCGTAACGGAGCCAACCATGCATTGGGAAGAACTGACCGCGGCGGAGTTCCCGGAGGCGGTGCGCAGCAGCGACCGCGTGTGCCTGCTGCCGATCGGCTGCATCGAAAAGCACGGCGACCACCTGCCGCTGGGCACCGACTACCTGTTCATCAAGCACCTGTGCGGCCAGGCCGCTCGCATCGAGCCGGCCGTGGTCTTCCCGCCGTACTGGCTCAGCCAGATCAACGAGGCGAAACACTGCCCCGGCACGATCGCGCTGCGCCACGGGCTGCTGATGGACCTGCTGGAAGGCTGCTGCGACGAGATCGGCCGCAACGGGTTCGACAAGATCATCCTGGTCAACGGCCACGGCGGCAACACGTTCTTCCTGCGGTTCTTCTGCCAGATCATGCTCGAAAAGCAGCGGGACTACGTGGTGTTCCTGTACGAGAACCAGCCGTGCGACCCGAAGGTCGAGGCGATGATCGAGACCGAGATCCACGCCCACGCCGACGAGATCGAGACCAGCCAGATGCTCGTGGTCCGGCCGGACGCGGTCAAGATGGACCAGGTCGGCCAGGACGGTCAGCCCCGCGGCCGGATGACGGGCTTCGAGAAGAAGCTGTTCACCGCGATCGGCTGGTACGCCGACTACCCGACGCACTACGCGGGCCAGGCCGAGTACGCCACCGCAGAAAAGGGCCAGGCCCTGATCCGCGACCGCGCGGAAAAGCTCGCGGCGATCGTAAAGCTGGCCAAGTCCGACAACACCCCCGCCCAGCTGCAGGCGGAGTTCTTCGACCTGGCCAGCGAGCCCCTGCCCCGGCGGTAGCCCCGAGCCGGGCTGCCAGGACTCCCGGCTTCAGCCGATGTAGGGCGGGCTGGGCCCGCCAAGCTCGGAGTCCCGGCTTCAGTCAGTGTAGGGCGGGCTATGCCCGCCAAGCTCGGAGTACCGCCTTCAGGCGGCGTTCGGAGTCCCGCCTTCAGGCGGTCCGCCCGAGCGAGCGCAGCGAAGCGAGAGGCCGAGCCTCCAGGTGGATAAACAAGCCCGGCAACGAGCTGACGCCGCGAAGTCATGCTGCGCTCGCCACGGCGTAGTCGTCGTCTGGCGAACCGGAAAGGCAAACGACCTTCCGCAGATCCCGCAAGCGTGTGCAGGGCGAGGCTGAACAGCCTTCCGCAGATTTCGCAGATTCTCACAGATTGAACAACAACAACAACAGCAACGACAACGACAGTGCTACCACGAAGGACACGAAGAACACGAAGGGAAACGACAACGACAACAACGGCAACAACATGATCAGCCACGGATGAACGCGGATGAAACGCGGATAACGGCAACAGCAACAACAACGACCGCCTATGTGACACCGCCAGCCGCCACTATGGATCAAGCCCCCATCGGTTCGCCGCCCGCGAATCGAGAGGGACCATCGGCGGCGCTATGGAGTGCGGCGCCGAAGACGCCGCTTTGCTGGACTTTGTTAAGGCTTGGCAAGCGCAATTGCCCCTGCTGTCAGAGCGAATGCAACCACAACTGCTGCTTCCGAAAGGAAGTAGCAGTCACACAACCGGGAGTGACGGTCAGTTTGAACACCTCGCCGCTGTGATCCTCTGGAGTAGATCCGTTGGAGTTGTGACCAATGCCCTGATCCACTATCCTCGAGCATCACGCTTTCCGCCAACTCTGCAATCTCCACATTCGTGCGGTTTCCCTTCGACGCACGTAGCATGAACAGAATAGTAGCGAGCCCAACAATGGCGTAGGCCACGAGAATGATACCCGCTCTCCACTTGCCGAGCGTATGCCCACCTTCCATCTGGAGAATGGCTCCGGACGCAACTACGTAGAACGTCAGTGCACTGAAGATGACTCTCCACGTTTCGCCATTCCTCTGGCGCATACGCTGCCGATGTGTTTCCGACAGCATCTTGCACGTATTCAATCGCTGCGGGGACAGCGGAGTGGATTCAGTAGCCTCCACCATCATCGCCTCTCCTTCAGCTGATTGTGGCGTCTTCACCGCCCGACATCGGTGCCCTTTCGGGCTACTGCCAGCGCCGCCTGCCGAAACGCGCAACCGTCAGGCCCAGCAGCAGAATCATGCCAAGCACTGGGAAGTTGTCCGCACCCGCAGCTCCGCAGCGGGAGCGCGTCGAGTCGCCGTCGTCATTCCCACCAGCCCCACCATCGTCAGAACCTCCATTGTCTCCTCCAGGGGTACTGATCGCCTCGGGGTCAGGGGCTATCCAATCAATTACAAGCCCGGCTTGGACGTCGGTCGTGACGGCGTTTCCGAAGGCCACGAGCAGATTACCTTGAATCCCGGACAGGTTCGCAACGTCCAGCGTCAGAGTGGTCCATTCGCTTGCGAACGGCATTCCAGCAATGCCTGACTGCTGGCTGAAGGAAAACACGTCGCCCAACCCGACATCGAGCAGATCGACTACGATCTCATCGCCGTTGGAGAGGTAAACGTAGCTCACCTGCAGGCGCGCATCGGATGCGCGACCCTGGCTGGAGACCGCCGCCCCGAGTGACAAAGCGATGTGTTTGTCAGTGGAAGCCAGCTCCAATGGAAGAAGAAATCCTGAGACAGTGTCGTTGGTGAGAACAATCAGGCTATCATCGGTCTGTGAAGCAAATGCGCCCCATGTGCCAGTGACGGATACCCCCCCGGCCGTCAGGTCAGGAGTGTTTGCGGCTGCCATCAAGTACCTCTTATACCGGCTCCCGACCTCCGGAGCGGGGTCATTGAACTCAAACACCAGGGGTACATCGGAAGCGCCGTCAACATCAAAACTCACGCGATAGTCTGTGACCCCGGCATAGGCATCAGACGCACCCGAGCACGCCACAGACGTGCTCAGTGCGAGCCGAAAGTCCACTGGTTTGGAGGGGTCTATCTGGACCACCTTAGAAGATTCGTACCACCCCATGTGTTGCTCTCGTGCCATCTTGTCGAAGGTGAAGATGTTACTGACATCCATGGAGGAGACCAACGCGGCTGCCTGTCGCACTTCCAGATCGAGCTTTGTGTCAGTTTTGGCACTTGAAACAGCCGCGATCGGGTTCAAACCTGTTTGCGAGATAAATCCTACGACCTTTTTCAGAATGGTCTTGCCGACCACCTTGATAAGAGCTTTCCTGGACCCTTTTGCGATGGCCTCGCCTCCCCCTTGCGCCATGGAGGTGACGAAGTTAATCACGAAGGCAGCATCCTTTTCGAAGGCGGCCGCGTCGACGTCAAGGCAGTATTCAACTTTCGCCCGTACGGGAACGAGACCCGCGCCTTGCCAATCGTTCACAACGAACTGCCCCTCGGAAAACGTCGTGAGATTGCGAACGCGTTCCTCGTATCCAAAAGCTTCATACCCAAAGAGTCGGAGTTGCGTGCCCGCCACAAAGCCCAGTTGGCTGCGCTGCCCCAGAACGACCTCTGAAGTTGCGAAGTGCCTGATATGATCCGTTACCGGCTGGTTCCCGCCGGTCACGGGATCCCACGTTGTTGTGCTCTCCCAACCTGCTCGCGTCTCGACGGCATTTCCGTAGATGATGTTGCCGGCGTGGGTTGGATTCACGCCACCAGGAGTATAGAGCGGGGGAATGCCGAATGCTCCCTCCGCATGGGAAATACCAGACGTTGCATACGGCTCCAAGCTGGTAGCCAGCGAGACGTCCGTGGAAGTGTCAGGAGCCTGGCCTTTCAGGCCCAGACTGTGGTTTCCGCCTGCCTCCAGGGCTACAAACCCCGTGTTCGGCGATGGCACGTTGCACTGGCCATGGTTGTTCCACCCCCACGCGATGATCGACCCGTCGGACTTCAGGCCAAGGCTGTGCCCACTCCCCGCCGCCACGGCCACGAAGCCCGCATTCGGGGACGCTACGCTGCATTGGCCATACTCGTTCCACCCCCAGGCGGCGATTGAACCGTCGGACTTCAGGCCCAGGCTGTGGTACCCGCCTGCCGCCACGGCCACAAACCCCTCGTTCGGCGACGGTACGTTGCATTCGCCATGGCTGTTGGCCCCCCACGTAGCGATTGAGCCGTCGGACTTCAGGCCCAGGCTGTGGTACCCGCCCGCCGCCACGGCCACAAACCCCTCGTTCGGCGACGGTACGTTGCATTCGCCATGGCTGTTGGCCCCCCACGCAGCGATCGAGCCGTCGGACTTCAGGCCCAGGCTGTGGTACCCGCCCGCCGCCACAGCGACGAATCCCTCGTTCGGCGACGGTACGTTGCACTGGCCAGAGTTGTTGCGCTCCCAGGCGACGATCGAGCCGTCGGACTTCAGGGCCAGGCTGTGGGTATTCTCTGCCGCCACGCCCACAAACCCCGCGTTCGGTGACGGGACGTTGCACTCGCCAAAGCTATTTCGCCCCCACGCAACGATCGAGCCGTCGAATTTCACGCCTAGGCTGTACCACACGCCCGCCGTCACGGCCACAAACCCCTCGTTCGGTGACGGGACGTTGCACTCGCCAAAGCTATTTCGCCCCCACGCAACGATCGAGCCTTTGGTCTGCCCCCATGCCGGACGGCCAACGAGGAGCACGAGCCCCACTGCCGCGCACAAAACCGTGCGGATGATCCTATTCATGGCTGCCACCTCCTCATCTGGCCCACAGGTATTCACAGGACAACCCTGTCGATCGCCCGTAGACGCAGCGATACGCGGACGACTTCACGCTTCCGTGCCTGACCGTTGATCCTGAACGCAAGACCTGATCCCTCGCGGCATCCGCCAGATCCGCTATGCCAGTTGATTTGCAGACTATCGGAGATGGCAACTCCTGTCAATCTAAATCCTGTCGAAATCCCTTGGTGCCCAAGCGGTCCCGTCTGCAACGGTCGGCGGCGCCCGGTCGGACGGCCCCGCCCCCAGGGCCGGGCGGCGCTCTAACTGCCGCGTTTGCAGATGCTTAGCAACCGGATGCCGCGGGGGGCGGGGGGCCTGGCGGGCTCGATGGGCCGGGTTTTGGCCTGGAATCGACCGTTCCTTCCCGGGAATCGGCGGCTGATTCCCGGGAATCGATGAACCATTCCCTGGAATGAAAGGGCCATTCCCTGGAATGGACGATTCCTTCCCGGGAATCGAAGAACCATTCCCCGGAATCGGCCATCGATTCCAGGGCCGGATCGCGTCATTCCCGCCGCGCCGCGGGCGGCTGGGCGGGGGCGGGAGGCCATTCCGGGCCGGCGGCGGGGGGTTCCCAACCGCTGGCCGGCCATTCCCAAGCGGCGGGCGGCCGTTCCCAACGGGCGGCGAGTCGTTCCCAGCCGGCGGCCGGGCCGGCCCCGGTCGCGGCGGGAGCAGCTCGGCTTGCGGCGGGGTCGCCTGCGCCGGCGGCGGGGCGTCGCCGGCGATCGGGCGGGCCTTCCGCAGCGGGGCCGGGCGATCGGGTCCGGATAATCGCCGCAGATGACGCGGGGCGGGACGGGGCCGCGGCGGCGGCCGGATCAGCCGCCGCGGGGGGCGGGCGGGCCGGGGGGCCGCGGCGCACAACTCTTTT
>JAWLBS010000204.1:0-9369 GCA_041687575.1 Phycisphaerae bacterium
TTCGACCTCTACAACAGCAAGCAGCAGAGCCAGCTCGACGCGACCCGCAAGACGATGATCGGCAGCGGCGACCGCAGCCAGCGGATCCGCACCTACAATTACCCCCAGAACCGCGTCAGCGACCACCGCATCAACCTCGACCTGTACAAGCTCGAACTGATCATGATGGGCGAGCTGGACGATCTGATCGAGGCCCTGCGGATGCACGACAAGCAGAAACGGCTGCAAAGTTTGGTCAAAACGGGTCTGACAGGCTGATCGGGCGCCCGGTCAGCCCCGCTCTTCTCGCTGTCGCGACCACAATTCAGCTGGCGACAGCACTCGGCCGCGCTCCATCGGCCAGGACTGCTGAGTTGTCGCGCACACCTATGTCCACGGCAACAGCGACCGCCACAGGAGCGTCCACCTCGTCCACAGGAACGTCAAGACGGTTGTCGGCGGGGGGCCGACCGATGATCCAACCGCCAGATGGTCGCTGCCGTCGGGCAGCTCGCTCCAGAAAAAACTGACGATGCCCCGATCATAATGGGCATACTGCGTCTGTCTTCTGGCTATCATTTCCGTCGCCAGGCTGCGCATCTCGGCGCGAAGGCACCGGGGAAACCGGGCGATTTGCGCGTCCAGGACCACTTGGGCCTCACGCGACATCGTCGCGTTCCATGCCGTCGCCGCCAGCATCAGGTATGTCTGGTACTGCTCCGGAGTCTCCGTTTGCTCCAGGTACGGCCCGGCAAATGAGAGCAGTACCTCGGACATCTTCACGCCGTCCGGGGGCTTGACGACGTTCATCCGCCTACCGAGGAGGCCCTCCTGCGTGACCTGCTTCAACATCGACATGTTGCGGTCCCGCTCCCGCTGGGCGAGTTCGTTCTCCCTCTGGCGCTAGCTCTTACGTTTCCTGCTGCGTGCCACGACCGCACCTTGTCCGTCTGGGACCGAAAACCTCCAGTGCCGCCCCGAAAGGCCGCGTCGGGGCCATCTCAGCCAATGGTCACCCATTGATGATATGGGCGCTGCCCGCCGCTGGTCGCGGCGCGCCAGCTGGCCACCTCGCCCAGTGCCAGGCCTGCAAGGCTACCTACTGCGGCGATGGGCTACACCTTAGGGGGACGCGGATCAATCTCACTTGCTTCAAAGCTGGCAATTCCAAAGGCTCCAAACGGAGGCCACTTGAACCCCGCTTGCTCGGAAAGCGATCGCACGATAGCCTCAGCATCGTCCACCATGCAACGAACGGCCGAAGCGGACCTGCAGGTCTGCATCCACCGAGGCATTGGCCAGTACTCCTCCACCGCCCATTCATCGTTGATTGAGATGGCGTGTTCCTCTATGGTCTCCGTCTCGACGGTCTTCGCATGCGCGAGCGCATCGCTCACAGCCTGCATCTGGCTGAAGCTTTGGAAAGGAGGCTTGCCCATGTCGATTGACAGGCCAAGGACCTGCTGGAGGTACTGCATCTTGTCCCGGGGCGACATCTTTCGCTCGATGATGTCCCATCCCTTGATGTTCTTCTCCATCGCCATGTGATTCAGGAATCCCTCGACCATGAAAGCCGCGAACACGACCGCCATCATGGACAAGCAGAAGCAGTCACCATCCGGCCTCTCGGCTTGCCTCAACGCCTCGCGCGCTGCCGTCTGACACCATGTATAGGTGTTGGTGGTGCTTCTCGCCTCGATACGATACTTCTTCTTCGCCATCGGTCGTCGCTTGCACTCTGATCGTCACCGCGGCCGACACAGACCCAGCAGCAGCCCCCCAGCACCCCTTCGCCGACATCGAGCAGCCAGTCCCGAAACCAACGCTAACAGGTCATCCGTGGAACCACCAAGCCCCGATTCTCGCCACGATCGCCAGCAGCAAGCCGCCGACAAACAGAAGAACCGCAAAGGCGATGGAGTCGTTTGGCATGCCCGACGCTGATGTGGCGCTGAGCTCCATCATGAACCACACGACGCCCCAGACCATAGCCACCATCGACAGGAGGAGCATCAACTTCCACCCCTTGCCGGTCCGCTCGATCGTCTGCACGCGCCGCGGGGCTGCGGCCGCGACCTGTTGCGGAGCGTACGCCGCGGCGGCGGGCGCTGCCGGTTGGGGATATGCTGCCATCTGCGGCAGTGCTGGCAGGGGCGGCGGCTCGGACACCGCCGTCAGCCGCCTGTGACAATCCGCGCAGACAAGCCGGTCGCCCAGCTCCATCGGGTCTTCCAGGTTGCCAAGCGTGCGTTCGCAGTTGGCACATCGAACCTTGGCCATCGATGCATCCTCCAGTCCTGTTGACAGATGTGACCACTCCAGATTACCCGATTCCCCGGCCCGGTCAACCGTCCGGCACGGAAAGTTGCAGAACAGGTCTGTCCGGTCGTTCGGCCGCATCTGCAAGATGGCGGCGGGCGCCGGGCACACCCTGACGGGCGACCTGATCTACATACTCCTCGCTAAGGTCTAAGTTCCGCTGGCCACCGGCCAATCCTGCTCGTGAGTGTCACGGTCCTGCGCCAACGAGCCGCGACCGTGAGGGAGCGGCAGGAAACGCTTGGCCTCCGCGCCACGGGGTCAGACCCCGGTGAGGTGCACAAGTACCCGGACTCCCATGAAATCCTCGGCGTTGATTCCGCTGGGAAACATGCGATCCGGGGTCAGACCTCTGGAAGCCGCCCCCGTGTCGTCAGCCAATGTACTTGATCACCACGAACCCGCCGATCAGCAGGATCATGAACAGCAGGCACAACAGGTTGAAGTACCGGTCGATAAGCGGCTTGATCCGCTCACCGAATGCCCCCATCAGACCTGCCACCAGGAAGAACCTCGCCGAGCGGCTCAGTGCCGAGGCGATACAGAAGATGGCGAAGTTGATGTTGAACAGCCCGGCCGAGATCGTGATCACCTTGTACGGCAGCGGCGTAAAGCCGGCCGCCGCCACCACCCAGTAGTCCCAGGCGTCGTACTGCCGCTGGGCCTTCTCGAAGTTCTCCGGGTTGATGCCCGGGATGTGCATGGCGTAGACCGCCTGGTGGATCGCCTCCCAGACGAAGTACCCGATCGCGTAGCCCAGGATCCCGCCCAACACGCTGCCGATGCTGCACAACAGCGCGAAGGTGAACCACCGCCGCCGGTTGCCCAGCACCAGCGGCATCAGCAGCACGTCCGGCGGCACCGGAAAGAAACTCGACTCGGCGAAGCTCATCACGAACAGCGCCACCGGCCCGGACCGCGTGTCCGCCCAGCTCAGCACCCAGTCGTACAGCCGGCGATGCACGTGCCAGCCCGGCACGGCCGCGGGCACCACGGCGGTGGTTGCCGCGCTCTCGACGGCCTCGGCTACCTGCCGGCCGCGCCCCTGGCGCCCTTCCGGCCGCTGCTCCTGCGGCGGTGTGTGCTTGTCCAAGCGTATACCCTCGCTACGGCCCGAACTGTCACTGTTGGCCGCCACGGGGCAATCCCCCGGGCGAGCCGGCCCCGGAACCGCTGATCGTCCCTGATCCCGGTGGTTGGAATCTACTGGCGACGGGGGTGCAATTCAAGCAGCCGAGTTCCGACGGATGGATGCAAGGGCCGCTATGACACACGCCATCGAGTATGGCTTTCAGCCGCGATAAACGTCCTTGCGATGCCCAACCATTACGACCGTGACGATCAACCGATCATCTTCTATAGTGTAGAGTATGCGGTAGACGCCACACCTGAGACGATAACGCTCCTGGCCGGTCAGCTTGGACGCTTGTGGCGGACGCGGGTTGTCGGCCAGAGATTGGATAGCGATCAGAATCCGCTTCATGTCGGCCTTGGGGACCCGATCAAGATCCTTCAGGACCGGTCTGCGCACGACGAGGTCATATCTTGCCATTGCGCCTGAGTTCCTTGACGAACTCTTCGAACGACAGGGTCGGCTCGTCCTGCCGCTCCTGGAAAGCAGCCAGGTCAGCGGCATCTTCTTTGAGCGCCTCGCGAACCGCCTCGTTGACCACCTCTGACATGGAACGGGAAGTCTCGACCGACTTGAGGCGCAAGGCCTTGTGAAGGTCCGGCTCCAGGTAGATGGTTGCCCGTTTGCTCAGATGACTCATTCGACACCTCCAGGCGCTGCCCTGATGATAGCGTCATGACGCTACAACGTCAACACGTTCCCGGGTTGTTCGGGGCCGCCTTGTCGTAGTACAATGAAACCCGAGGCGAACCATGAAGCTGACCGGATCGGACAAGCAGGAGATCAAACAGCAACTGGTCGAGTGCCTTCGGCCGCAAGGGGAAGTGCGCAAGATCGTCGTATTCGGCTCGTTCCTGACCAGCGACGAGCCGGCGGATCTCGATGTCGCCATCTTCCAGGACAGCGACGAGACATACCTTCCGCTGGCCCTGCGGTACCGCAGGATTCTGCGCCCGATAGCGGACCGGATTCCGCTCGACGTCTTCCCGCTGCGCGCTTCGGTCCCCGGAGGATGGTTCGTGCGCGACGAGGTGCTGCGCGGTGAGGTCGTCTATGAACGAAAGATCCGGCCCGAAACGCCCGAATCCGCCCCGCCAGATTGGAGCCTCCGCCCCCAATCCGCTACAATCCGTCCATGACTCGCAAGACCGACACCCAGGCTGCCCCGCAGGATCCCCGTGTGGCCGACGCCGTTCGGCGCATCTGGGGCTATGACACGCTCCGCCCACTCCAGGCCGAGGCCATCGACGCCGGGCTCAGCCGCCAGGACGCCCTGGTCGTCATGCCCACCGGCGGGGGCAAGAGCCTCTGCTACCAGGTGCCGCCCCTGGTCGCCGACCGCATCGATATCGTCGTCTCGCCCCTGATCGCCCTGATGAAGGACCAGGTCGACGGGCTGCGACAGCTGGGATACCCCGCCGCCGCGCTGCACTCCAACCTCAGCGCCGCCGAGCGCAACGAGATCCAGTGCGGCATCCGCGAGCGCAAGTACCGCCTGCTCTATGTCGCCCCCGAGCGGCTGGTCGGTTCCTGGTTCCTCCAGACCGTTGAGCATCTGAACATCCACGCCTTCGCCATCGACGAGGCCCACTGCATCAGCGAGTGGGGGCACGATTTCCGCCCCGAATACCGCCAGCTGGCGATCCTCCGCCAGCGGTTCCCCGACGCCAGCATCCACGCCTACACCGCCACCGCCACCCCCCGCGTCCGCGAGGACATCGTCACCCAGCTCAAGCTGCGCGACCCGCTGGTGCTCGTCGGCAAGTTCGACCGGCCGAACCTCACCTACCGCATCCTGCCGCAGATCGACCGCGACCAGCAGGTCGTCGAGGTCCTCCAGCGGCACGAGGGCGAGGCCGCCATCGTCTACTGCCTGTCGCGCCGCGAGACCGAGAGCCTGGCCGGCACGCTCCGCTCGTTCGGCATCAAAGCCGAGCACTACCACGCCGGCATGCCCGCCGAGCAGCGCCGGATCTGCCAGGACCGCTTCGCCAGCGAGGAAATCGACGTGGTCGTCGCCACCATCGCCTTCGGCATGGGCATCGACCGCAGCAACGTCCGCGCCGTCATCCACGCCTGTTTGCCCAAGACCATCGAGAACTACCAGCAGGAGACCGGCCGGGCCGGCCGCGACGGGCTGCCCGCCGAGTGCGTGCTGCTCTACTCGCAGGCCGACGTGATGCGGCTCGAGCGGATCATCAAGAAGAATGTCGACGACGCCGCCGACCGCGAAAAGGCCGCCGCCAACGTCCCGGTCCAGCTGGAGCTGCTCCACCGCATGCGGGTCCTCGCCCACGGTGCCGACTGCCGCCATAGGGCCCTGTCCGAGTATTTCGGGCAGGCCTACACCAACGGCAACTGCCAGGCCTGCGACGTGTGCCTCGGAGAGGTCGAGGGCGTCGAGGACTCCACCGTCACCGCCCAGAAGATCCTCTCGTGCGTTGCCAGGGTGAACCAGCGGTTCGGCGTCGGCCACGTCGTCGAGGTCCTGGTCGGCGCCAATACCGAACGGATCACCCAGCTCGGCCACGACCAGCTCTCCACCCACGGCCTGCTCAGCGATCTGCCGCGAAAGACGGTCCAGGGCTACATCTACCAGCTGCTCGACCAGGATCAGCTGACCCGCAGCGAGGGCGACCGGCCGGTCCTGCAGCTCAACAAGGCCTCCTGGGAGATCATGCGGGGCGAGCGGAAGGTCCGCCTCGTCCAGCCCAAGCGCGACCTGGAAACCGGCCGCAGCCGCAGGAGCAGGGCCCGTTCCCACGACGGCGAAGACGGCTTTGGCGTCGACCCGTGGGAGGGTGCGGACGAGGGTCTGTTCGAGCACCTGCGGCAGGTGCGGCGGCAGATCGCCAGCCGGCAGGGCGTACCGCCGTACGTCATCCTGCACGACCGGGCGCTATTGGACCTGGCGCGGGTCCGGCCGACCAGCCACGAACTGCTCAAGCGGATCCGCGGCATCGGCGAGCACAAGCGGATAACCTATGGCGACCGCCTGATCGAGGCCATCTCCACGTACTGCCGCGACAACAATCTGCAGCCAAGCGCGACCGCCGCAGGCCTGGCCCCGCCGCCGCGGGCGAACCCGGTCAAGCAGCTCGCCCAGCGGCTCTTCGCCGCCGGCCAGCCGATCGAGGCCGTCATGGAACAGACGATGCGGGCCCGGAGCACGATCGTGACGTACCTGGTCGAGTGGGTCGCCGAGACCGGGCCCGAGTCGATCAGCCCGTGGGTCGGCCCGGACCTCTACCAGCGGATCGCCGCCGGGGTCGAACCGGGCGACGCGACGTTAAAGGCCATCTTCGAGCGCTTCGGCGGCGATGTCCCCTACGACATGATCCGCCTGGTCGTCACGCACCTGTCGACGCAGCAGACTTCCGGACCGAAACACTGAAAATGCAGGGCGGGCTATGCCCGCCGGAGCGGCCAGTAAACAACAGGGGTCAGGGGTCAGGGATCAGGGGTCAGCCAGCGGCAACGGCGACGGCGAGATGCCAGATGCCAGTTGCCAGTAAACGACAGGGCCCCCCCGGGGGGGAAAACGACCTTCCGCAGATTGTCACAGATGTAAGAAACGGCCACGGCCGCGGAGAGTTGCCGGATGCCAGCTGCCAGCGAAAGGCGAGTGGCACGCGCAGGACGGCGACAGCTTTGGAGTGCGGCGCCGATAGACGCCGCTTTCACTCAAGCCTCCATCGGCGCCAACGCCCCGATCCCGAGCGGATCTCGCGGCGACGATATGGAGTGCGGCGGCCGCGACGCCGCTTTCACTCAAAGCCGCCGAGCGGTGCAAGCCTCGGCCCGGTTGCCGGGCAGCGGCCCCGTCATGACTGCGGCCGGTGCCAGGTCATTACGACAGAATTATGGAACCACGAAGGACACGAAGAACACGAAGGGAACGCAAGAATATCTGTTGTTTTTCTTCGTGACCTTCGTGTTCTTCGTGGTAGTAACGCCGTTGCTGTTGTCGTTGTTGTTCATCCGCGTTTCATCCGTGTTCATCCGTGGCCGATACCGTCTTTGCCGTTGCCGTGGCCACTGGCTGACCCCTGAACCCTGCCGTTGTTGCCGTTCACTGGCCACTGGCAACTGCCGTTGTTGTTGTTCCCTGACCCCTGACCCCTGACCCCTGCCGTTACGACACCCGCGTTACACCTTCCCATACTCCTGCGCCGCCTCGTACAGCGCCAGGATGTTCTCCGTCGGCGTGATCGGCTGGATGTTGTGACACGGCGCGATGACGTAGCCGCGCGTGCGGCCGAAGATCTCGACGTTCTCTCGCACCTCGTTGCGGACCTCCTCGGGCGTGCCGAACGGCAGCGTCTGCTGGTTGTCCACCGCCCCGTGAAAGGCGATCCGCTCGCCGAAGTCCCGCGCCAGCGGCTCGCGCTCCATCCCCGGGCAGCGCCACTGGATCGGGTTGAGCACGTCGATCCCCGCGTCGATCAGCAGCGGGATCACCGGCCGGGCCGCGCCGTCGGTGTGATACAGCACCTTCGCCCCGTGATCGTGCGCCAGCTGGATCATCCGCCGGATCCGCGGCAGCAGGATCCGCTCGATCAGGTCCAGGCTCATCAGCAGCGAGGTCTGCGAGCCGAGGTCCTCGGCCACGTACGTCAGGTCGAGCCGCCCGCCGCACGCCTCGAACAGCCGCTCGTTGATCGCGTAGTGGAACTCGAAGATCTTGCCGATCGCCGCGTCCACCATCTCCGGCGACTCCAGCAGGTCCATGAACGCCTGCTCCAGGCCCCGCAGCTGGCAGTACAGCAGGAACGGCTCGTAGCCGCCGCCGCGGACCACCCGGTCGCCCGCCTTGGTCATCGCCTCACCGGCGTGCGAGAAATCGAACCAGTCCGGGTCCGGCCATGGATACTTCTCGATGTCCTCGACGGTCTGCGCCGCGGCCAGCGGGTTCTCGACCACCTCGGCATAGACGCCCGCCCCGTCGGCGTAGGTCTGCTCGACGCGGCGCAGGCCCCACATGTCCCGGTCGCCGAAGTCCGGCCCGCGGTAGCGCCCGCCCACGCCGAACGGGTGATCGATCTTCAGCCGCGTCCACAGCTCGTCCGCATTGTCGACCCGCAGCTCCCGCAGCAGCCGCTCGACCACCTCGCCGGTCGACCAGAAGTCCGTCGGCCAACGATCCGGCTTCTCGCCACTAAACACCGCCTGCCACCGCTCGCGACTCGTCATCGTGCGATCTCCGCTAATCGACAAACGTCAGGTTCTCGACCCGCTCGACCAGCCCCGCGGGCTTTCGGGGGTCTGACCCCTGGCAGCCCGCCTGCGTTCGCGTCCACCGTCCCAATCCCCTTGGCGGCATCAATACCTGAAAGATCCACCGGGGTCTGACCCCCTTGGGACAAGACGCTGCGAGGGGTGCGGTCCTGCGGCTGTTCGCAGGGCCGTGCCCAACGCCGCGGGGTCAGACCCCATATGCGTGCACAGGCACTCGAGCCGCCACGAAATCCCGGGCATTGATTCCGCCGGCAAGCGTACGCTTCGGGGTCAGACCCCTGGAAACGCCACTCGCGACTCGTCATCATCAATCTCCGCTACTCGACGAACGTCAGGTCCTCGACCCGCTCGACCAGCCCCGCATCGGCCGCCTCACTCAGCAGTCGGCGAACCGCCTCGCGCCCGATCTGGCCATACCGCAACGTATAGTCATTGACGTACATGCCGACGAACTCGTCCGCCAGCGCCGTGTTCAGATCCCGCCCGTACTGCATCGCGTACTCCAGCGCCTCGGACCGATGCCTCAGGCCATATTCGATGCTCTCGCGGACCAGGCGGGTCACCTCGACGATCGCCTCGCCGCCCAGGTCGCGGCGGATCACGTTACCCCCCAGCGGCAGCGGCAGCGACCGCGTCTGCTTCCACCACGCCCCCAGGTCCACCACCAGCTTCAGGCCCAGCTGGCCGTAGGTCAGCTGCCC
>JAWLBS010000205.1:0-9315 GCA_041687575.1 Phycisphaerae bacterium
CCCGCCGCTGTAAAGAAGCGCCGCACCTGGGCAGAAACGAGCCGCGACCGTGAGGGAGCGGTAGACCTGGCAATGGACAGCCGGGTGCCCCGGTCCTGCGGTCGTCTGCAGGGCCATGCCCGTCGTACTGACCCCTGCCCCCTGCTTGCCTAGCCGTCGTCTGGCGAAGCCGGGATCCCTGCCGTTGCGACACCCGAAACCCGAGACCCGATCCCCGTCCCGCGGTCGCTTGCAGGGCTCCCGGAGTCTGTGTCACACCCCCGCCACCACAATCAGATCCGCACTCCCCGCCGGATCGTACCCCCCTCCCGCATAGTCCCCGAACACCTCGACACTGCTCGCCCCGCCCTGGATCGCCATCCGCTCCAGATCCCCCGCCTGCAGCCCCCAGAACCGCGCCGAATCCGCCCGCATCGGCACCTTCGCCGCCCCGGCCTCCCCGCCGCCGGCCGCACCCGCCAGATCCGCCACCACCAGGTCCACATACCCCCGCGTGCCGCACCGGTGCACCCCCTTGACGATCAGGCTGTCGCCCCCGCCCAGGTCCGTCCGGACGCATTTCTGCCACACGCACTCCCCCTCGCCCAGCCGCCACAGGTTCAGCACGTGCAGCACCACCGCCCCGCCCGGCCGGACCGCCTCGATCAGCCGCCTGACCGCCAGTTCGATCGTCACCAGCTCCGGCGCCAGCGCCAGCGAGTTGCCCGTACAGATCGCCACGTCGAAGGCCCCCGGCTCCTCGGGCGGTTCCTGAAACCCCCGCACCACCCACCGCAGCGTCTCCGACTCGCCGTAAGCCTCCCGGCACCGCCGGATCATCGCCTCGCTGACGTCCGCCCCCTCGACCTGCATGCCCCACGAGTGAAACATCGCCGCGTGCCGACCCGCCCCGCACGCCGCGTCCAGAACCCGCCCGGCCCCCACCCGCTCAAACACCCTCCGGTAGAACGGCTCCTCGTTCGCCAGCCGCTTCGGCCAGTCGATCATCGCCTCGTAGGCGTCCGCGAATTCCTCGAATGCCTGTGCCACGCTCGCTGCGCTCCTTCCTGGATCGGTCCGCCCGGTGCCTGTATACTCCCGGCACGATATACCGCAGGCCGCTGCACCGCCTGCGATTCTGAACGTTTCCCCGGCCAATGCTATACTCCGGATGTTGGCTTTGACGAGCAGTACGTGGAGAGCAACATGGATCTTCCCTACCTGGAAATCCTGGCGGAACCCAAACTCGAAAACGCCACCCTCCTGCTCGCCCTGAGCGGCTGGATGGATGGCGGGCTCGTCTCGACCGGCACCGTCCAGCGGATCATGGACGGCCGGAACCTCCTCGAGATCGGCCGCATCGAGCCCGACCCGTTCTACATCTTCAACTTCCCCGGCTCGATGGAGATCGCCGCCCTATTCCGCCCCGAGGTCAAGGTCGAGCAGGGCCTGGTCACCGAGTTCGAGATGCCCATGAACACCTTCCACTGCGACAGCTCGGCGAACATGGCCTTCTTCCTCGGAAAAGAGCCCAACCTCCGCTGGCAGGAGTTCGCCGATTGCATCTTCACCGTCGCCGAACGGATCGGCGTCAGCCGGATCATCTTCATGGGCTCGTTTGGCGGCACGGTCCCCCACACCCGCGAGCCCCGCATGTACGGCGCCGCCTCGCACCCCCACCTGGCCCGGCAGCTCGAGGAATACGGCATGCGGCTCAGCGACTACGAGGGCCCGGCCGGCATCGCCAACCTCCTGCTCTCGCAGGCCCCCCAGCACGGCATCGAGATGCTGAGCCTGGTCGCCGAGATCCCCGGCTACCTGCAGGGCATCAACCCGATGAGCATCGAGGCGGTCACCCGGCGCCTCGCGATGATCCTCAACCAGCCGGTCGACCTGGACAGCCTCCGCGCCGCCAGCAACGAGTGGGAGCTCAAGGTGACCGAGGCCGTCGAGGAAGACCCAAAGATCGCCGCCCGCGTCCGCAAGTTCGAACGCCAGTACGACAACCAGCTCATCAACCCCGGCATGCCCACCCACTTCGAGGAAGACGACGAGGACGAAGACGAGTTCGACGAGGACGAAGGCCTCGACTTCGGGGACGATGAGGACGAAGGCGAGGAAGACGACGGCGACGAAGAGGAACGGGCCTAAGCGCCCCCACCCGTCCCGCAGCAACGAGCCGCGACCGTAAGGGAGCGGTAGTCCATGTAGGGCGGGCTGTGCCCGCCAGACCGGGTAGCCCCGCCGCCCCCAGTCCGGAACCGAATCTTGCCCAGGAGCCCTTCGATACGTATAATGAGATCACGAGAACACGTACAGGAGGGCTGCCATGCCCAAGCTCACACTCAGCGCCGATAAGGACGTGATCGAGAAGGCCAAAAAGATCGCGAGGGACCGCGGCACCAGCGTCTCGGCAATGTTCAGCCAGTTCGTTGAATCCGTCTCCGGGGGCACGGATTCCGGTACCCGCAAGCTCGGACCCATGACACGCAGTGCGATCGGGCTGGCCAGGCTGCCTGCTGACAAGACTGACCGGGAGTTGATTGAGGACGCGCTGGCCGAAAGGTATGGCAAGTGATGCGGCGACCGTTGCTGGACATCAACATCCTGCTCGACGTGCTCGGCCAGCGCGAACCGTTCCTGGCAGACGCGGCCAGGATATGGTCCGCCGTCGAGACCGGGCGCATCACCGGCCTGATCTCCGCCGACAGCTTTACGACCGTCTACTGCCTTTTGCGCCGGGCATCGAACGCACGGGTCGCGCTGCGTGGCATGAAGCTGATGCGCGGCTTGTTCACAGTGGTCCCGGTCGACGCTCAGATCATCTCCCAGGCCCTGGATTCTCCGGTGCGCGACTTCGAAGACGCGATTCAGTACCACTGCGCCATACGCGGCAACGCCGACTGCATCGTGACGCGCGACCTGCACGACTACCGCAACGCCGAGTTGCCGGTGCTTGCCCCCGACGCCTTCCTTGCATCCCTCGAAGCATAACACCGGGTGCCACGCCCACGGTGTTCGTGACCATGGAATCCCCCGAATGCGCGGACGTCCAGAGGCGTATGGGAAAGAGCCCGAAGCGTAAGCGAGGGAGTCGTTCTCCCTGCGGATGCGCAAGGCCCCGAATCCTGCAGGAAAGAGCCGCGACCGTGAGGTCGCGGCGGTCCCTCGGATGAAAGGTTCTTCCAGATCAGCGGCGACGGCCGTATCGTCGCCGCCGTCACGGGAAACGCTCAGCCCAGATCCCTGTCGAAATACGCCCGCACCTTCGCATCCACCGGCGGGACCTCCTGCGGCATCGACCCGTTCCGCAGCGACTCGGCCGCCAGGCACCCCGCCGCCACCGCCGCCCGCGCCCCGACCGGCGAGGTGCACACCTTGCCACCGTCGCGGACATACCGGATGAACTCCTCGACGATCAGCTCGTCCGCCCCGCCGTGGCTGCCCGCCGGCGCCCCCACGTAGTACTGCTCGTGGCCCACCGGGTTATACTCGCACCGCCGGTTCCACACCCGGACCACCGGGTGGCCGCCCACGTCGCTGAAGTTCTCGATCCGCCCCTCGGTGCCGATGATCGTGTAGTTCCGCCACGCGTCCGGCGTGTAGTGGCACTGCTGGTAGCTGCACAGCACCCCGTTGTCCAGGGTCATCAGCATCATGCTCAGGTCCTCGACGTCGATGACCGGGTTCATCCCCTTCTGGGCCAGCGGCGGCCAGTTGTCGTTCGACCAGCTGGCGTTTGCCGGGGCATTGGGGTCGCGCTTGTCGGCGATCTGGTTGTAGACGGTCAGGTTGCCCACCGCGGTGACCTGCCGGGTATACCCGCCGCACAGCCAGTGCAGGATGTCGATGTCGTGGGCCCCCTTCTGCAGCAACAGGCTCGTGCCGTAGCGCCGCTCGGCGTGCCAGTCCTTGAAGTAAGCGTCCCCGCCGTAACCGACGAAGTGGCGGCACCAGCCGGCCTTCGGCTCGCCGATCGCCCCGCTGACGATCAGCTCCCGCATCTTGCGGGTGAAGATCATGTGCCGCATGTTGTGGCCGCAATAGAGCTTCAGCCCCCGCTCGCACGCCGCGCGCAGGATCCGGTCGCAGCCTTCGATCGTGATCGCCATCGGCTTTTCCAGGTAGACGTGCTTGCCCGCCTGCAGCGCGGCGATGGCGTGCTCCTCGTGCAGAAAGTCGGGCGAGGTGATGAACACCGCCTGCACGTCGGCCTTCTCCAGCAGCTCGCAGTAGTCTTTGGTCACGAAGGCGTCGGCGCCGAACCGCTCCCGGAACCGCTCGAGGCCCTTGGGGTTGACATCCGCCCCCGCCACCACCGTGACACCCTGCTCCGGCCTGTGCGCGTAAGCTGCGAGGCTGCCCCGCCCGCCCGCCCCGATGACCCCGATCCGCAGTTCCTGTCCCGTCGCCATGGAAAACACCTTTCTTGCTTGAACCACCTGAATGCCCCTATATTGCCACCCCCGGCCGGCTTTGTCACGGCAGGCGCGGCAACCCGTCCGGACCCGCGGAGTCTTCAACGATCATGATACGCAAACTGTACCAGCTGGGAATCGCTATGATCCTGCCCATGGCGGGCTGCAATCCGTGCGATCTGGACGAACTGGACCTGCCGATGGCAGAGCCGGGCGCCCTGGTGCAACCGTTCGACGCATCGGCCGTGCCGACACCGGTGCAGGCCTCGGGCGAGCCCCGCTTCACCGAGCAGCCGCTGTTCGATGCGATCCCCGGTCGCATCGGCCACCATGCCCCCACCCTCGCCGCCTTCGAGGACGGGGAAGTGCTGGCGGCATGGTACTCCTTTTCGGGCGAACACGAACTGGGCGGCTCGCCGGTTGCCAGAGTTATTGCCGACGGAGACGAGCATTATGCCTACCCGTCGGCGATTCAGACGCCAAACGGACTGATTCACATCGCCTTCAGCGTCTCAAAGGCCTCGATCCGGCACGTCGCATTGAACGAATCGTGGGTTTGCGGGGGGCAGGCCGCTCGGGAAATCACCCCGTACTTCAGGTAGCGCCCCATCAACACAGAAAAATAACCTCGAAAAACGCTGGAAACCGCGCCTATACTGGAAACCGCGCCTATAGTTGAACAAACGCAGTTGCCTGGCTTTAATTCTCCGACTCATGCTGAAAGAGTTGAAGGACGTCTGTGCATGCGGCGCAAAGGCTTTACTTCGGGCAGCCGCCAGTATGGCTGTAGCTCGCACGCACAGGCAGCGAAACGCTTCAGCACGAGGGGGGGCGAGTGAGACTTTGGCCGGGGGGCGACAAGCCGTCCTGGCCCGCCGCAGTTCGAGCGCTAGAGTATTGCGGGAGAATTCTTTCCGGCTTTTTTTGCTCACGCCGGAGGGAAGGGGTAACGTCGAATCCTCCGTGATGCCGGAGTTGCAGGCTGGGCCGGTCGGCCGCGACGCGCAGCGTGCTCCGCTGGCAGTACTGCTACAAGAGGCTGGCAGGGGGCAGGATCAGCAGCATCCTTGCAGGGTCCGGCCCCGGTCATGTGCTCGGCAATGCTGATAAACGGGGCACCCTCTTGCCAGTGCTGGTAACGAGGCTGCCTCCGCTGGGGACTGCGCGGGCTCGGCGGCAGGCAATGGGGCGGCCGGATGCCCCAAAGGGCTTGCACCCAGCCGGGCAGGTGTGCCGATATGCAAGTGCAACAAGGGTTTAGCACGCGAGTTTGCCCGAAGGATTTGTTGACAGCAGATTGACAGAATGATACCGTGCGAGCCATGTGCGGGTGGCGGCGCACGCAGTCACTTCCTGTATGTCGCGCGGCGGATGGAACGGAGAAAACGACTCATGAAGGTGTTGATGCTGGGATGGGAATTTCCACCCTTTATCAGCGGGGGCCTCGGCACGGCGTGCTACGGCTTGACCCGGGCGATGAGCCAGCTCGGCAACGTCGACGTCACCTTCGTCCTGCCCAAGCCCGTCCGCTCCGTCTCCAGCACCCACGTCCGCCTGGTCGCCCCGGATACCCCACGAGTCCCGAAGACCGTTGGTCCCGCCAATCCCGCCGACTCCGCACCCGAAACCGCCTGGACCCTCGAGGGCATCGACCACGTCACCTTCCGCTCCGGCCAGCTCGAAGGCTTCGACCCGTACACCCAGCCCGCACCGGCCCTCCAGACCGCCTCCAGCCGCACCCGCCCGGCGCGATTCCGCATCGCGCGCCCCGGCGAGCAGACTGCCGCCGGCCAGACATCCAAAACGCAGCAGGGCCAGCAGCCGCAGGAAAAGGAGAAGAAGGAATCAGTCGTCAGTACCGGCGAGGTCTACGCCAGTGACATGCGGCGCGAGGTCGAAAACTACAGGAGCATGGTCCTCGATCTCATCGAGGACACCGAGTTCGACGTCATCCACGCACACGACTGGATGACCTACCTCGCCGGCGTCGCCGCCGCCGACCTCAGCGGCAAGCCCCTGGTCGTCCACCTGCACAGCACCGAGTTCGACCGCAGCGGCGTCCACGTCAACCAGTGGATCTACGACATCGAACGCGCCGGCATGCACGCCGCCGACAAGGTCATCGCCGTCAGCCACCTGACCAAGGGCATCGCCGTCAGCCGATACGGCGTGCCCGGCGAAAAGGTCGAGGTCGTCTACAACGCCGTCGAAATGAACGGCCTGACCGGCAAAATCAACAGCCGCCTGCCCGCCGCCATCGGCCGCGACGAAAAGATCGTCCTGTTCCTCGGCCGGGTCACCATGCAGAAAGGGCCCGAATACTTCCTCTCCGCCGCCCGAAAGGTCCTCGACGTGATGGACAATGTCCGGTTCATCATCGCCGGCAGCGGCGACATGATCCGCCGCACCGTCGAGTTGGCCGTCAACATGGGGATCGGCCACAAGGTCCTGTTCACCGGCTTTCTCCGCGGCGACGACGTCGCCAAGGTCTACAAGATGGCCGATGTGTATGTCATGCCCTCGGTCTCCGAACCGTTCGGGATCGCCCCGCTGGAGGCCCTCAGCCATGACGTGCCGACCATCATCTCCAAACAGTCCGGCGTCTCGGAGGTCCTCAAGCACGTGCTGAAAGTCGACTTCTGGGACATCGACGAAATGGCCAACAAGATCATCGCCGTCCTGCGGCACCCGCCGCTGCGGGACATGCTCAAGCAGCACAGCACCGTCGAACTCCGCAAGTTCAGCTGGTTCGACTCGGCCAGGCAGTGCGTCAAGGTATACGAAAGCGCCGGCCGTCCTCAGGCAGCCGGCAGAAAGCCCCAGCCCGTCGGGCCGTAGCATCGGGCAGGCTCAGGCGGGGCTGTCGCCGCGTTTTGAGGATGAAGCGACCGCACCCGGGTCCGCAGGGATTGCAAGACAGGGGTCCAGTTTATGCCGTCGATCTGTTGTTATTTCGAGGTGCATCAGCCGTTTCGCGTCCGCCGCTATACCGTCTTCGAGAAGAACCACAACTACTTCAACGATGAGGTGAACCAGGCGGTCATCGAGAAGGTCGCCCACAAGTGCTACCTGCCCGCCAACCGCGCCATCCTCGACCTGATCCGCCGCCACGACGGGGCGTTCCGCTGCGCCTACTCGATCACCGGCTCGGCGATCGAGCAGTTCGAGCGGTGGTGCCCGCAGGTGCTCGACAGCTTCGCCCAGCTCGCCGAGACCGGCTGCGTCGAATTCCTCGCCGAGACCTGGTACCACAGCCTCGCCTTCCTCTACAGCCGCGAGGAATTCGCCGCCCAGGTCGACATGCACCGCAACCGCATCCACGACCTGTTCGGCCAGACGCCCCGGACCGTCCGCAATACCGAGCTGATCTACAACAACGATCTCGCCCACTTCGTCAGCCAGATGGGCTTTACCACCGTCCTGGCTGAAGGGGCCGATCACGTCCTTCGCGGCCGCTCGCCCGACTTCGTCTACCGCCCCGCCGGCTGCGACGGCCTGAGGCTGCTGCTCAAAAACTACCGCCTCAGCGACGACATCGCCTTCCGCTTCAGCAATCGGGGCTGGCCGGAGTGGCCGTTGACGTCCGATAAGTTCGTCGCCTGGCTCAACCAGGTCAACGGCAACGGCCAGACGGTCAACCTGTTCATGGACTACGAGACCTTCGGCGAGCACCAGTGGGCCGACACCGGCATCTTCACCTTCCTCGATGAGCTGCCGGGCAAGGTCCTGGCCCACCCGGACAACGACTTCAAGACGCCCGCCGAGGTGACCGCCGCCTACGAGCCTTGCGACGTGATCGACGCCCCGTTCATGGTTTCCTGGGCCGACACCGAGCGCGACTTGTCGGCATGGCTCGGCAACGCCATGCAGTCCAGCGCCCTGCACGAGCTGTTCAACCTCGAACAGCAGGTCAAGGCGACCGGCGACGAAGACCTGCTCCGCGACTGGCGGCTGCTCCAGTGCTCGGACCACTACTACTACATGTGCACCAAGTGGTTCAGCGACGGCGCCGTCCACAAGTACTTCAACCCGTACGAGTCGCCCTACGATGCCTACATCAACTTCATGAACGTACTGGACAACCTCAAGGGGCGCCTCAAGCTTCATACGCCCGTCGCCGCCCTGGCAGGCTGACGCCGCAACATACCGCAGCTTTCGCACAGGGCGCAATTCGGCCGACACGTGTCCCCGCCACAACACGTTTCTGGGAATAGCCTTGAACTTCCATGCAAAAGCCGTATAAGATGTACGTTTAACCTTCATAAGGTCGACCTTATCCGGTAGAAGAATCGACATGGATCTGGACTTGCTTCGGCTCTTCCTCGACGTCTGCGAACTCGGCTCCTTCAGCCGAGTCGCCGCCCTCCAATCGGTCAGCCAGTCCGCAATAAGCCAGCGGATGAACCAGCTCGAACGGTCGCTCGGCCAGAAACTCTTCGACCGCAAGGCAAAGCCGGTGGCGATGACACCGGCCGGCCAGATCGTCTACGAGTCCGCCCAGCGCATGATGGCGGTGCAGTCACAAATGCATTCGCACCTGGATGACCTGCAGCCACATCTGAGCGGACCGGTTCGCCTCGGATGCATATTCAGCCTCGCGATGGGGCCGCTGCGCCAGATCCTGCGCGCGTTCATGCAGGATGCTCCCAAGGTTGACCTCCACGTGACCCACGGCGAGACCTACGACCTGGCCCAGGCGATCAGCAGCGGCCTGCTGGACCTGGCCCTGGTCGCCTATGGCGAGCGACTCGACGGCATTCAGATGGAACCGGCAGGCACCGAGCCCATGGTCCTGGTAGCCTCGCCGCACACCAAAGGGCTGCCAACCGGCAAGCACGTGGTCCCCTGGCTGGATGACCAGCCGTTCGTGACCTTCCCGCACCACAGCCCCACCCGTCAGGCCATCGATCGCATCATG
>JAWLBS010000206.1:0-9306 GCA_041687575.1 Phycisphaerae bacterium
TCGCCCGAGCGAGCGCAGCGACGCGAGTGGCCGAGCGTCGGAGTCAAGGACGCCCTCGCAACGCGGCCGCAACGCCGCTTTCACTCAAGCCGCCATCGGTGCCGACGCCCCAAATTATGCGCGGACCGCCCGGCGGCGATATGGACTGCGGCGCCGCAGACGCCGCTTTCACTCAAACGTCGCGTACGCGTGAAGCCCACAATACGGGCGAACCACCCATCCGGACCCTACCGCGACCTCACGGTCGCGGCTCTTTCTCTTCCCCTTCCGAGCTCCGCTGGTATCGCGCCAGATTCTCCGCTACAATCGATTCGCTGCATCCGCAACCCTTGCAATCAGAAACGCATCGTCAGGAGATTCCGGTAACATGGCCCTGCTCGACCACTGGTTTTTGTCCCATCCTCGACTGGCCACAGGCGGTGAAGCTCTACGAGGCGGCAGGCAAGCCGAAAGACCTGTGGCTGGTCGATGACGGCGGCCATTGCCTCTTGCAGCCCCGCGTCGATCTCGAGAATCATCGGATCATCTGGGACGACCGCGGAAGAGAGGCGCAGGGGCGGTTCCTGCAGTTCGTGGCGAAGCTGCATTGTTAATGCCTTCGCATCAGGTGCCTCATCACACGGAATGCCGTAGCGAATTGAGGAGCCGGCCGAGGTCGTCGTGGTACGAATCGTTCTGACGGTTGTGGAACCCTTACAGGGTTCCTGAAAAGGAAACAACAAGGGCAATGGTTGCGCCGCGTACCCGGGGCGGCGCGGGTCGCAAACAGCGCGACCCGCTCTGCCCCGGGCTGGATAGTGTCACCCCTGCGGGGTGAAGACGGCGATATGCGTATGAGGCAGCGCGGAGGGCCAACAGCGCGACCCGCTCTGCCCCGGGCTGGATAGTGTCACCCCTGCGGGGTGAAGACGGCGATATGTGTATGAGGAATCGCAAATGCCCGAGCAACAGGCAACACACAATGCGGCGGCCGACGGCAACACGTGCGCCGCCGACACCGACCCCGCCCTCGACCTGCCCTGCCCCCAGTGCGGCTACAACCTGCGGGGCCTGCCCGCCTCGCTTTGCCCCGAGTGCGGCACCGCCTTTGACCCGGACCACCTGCGGCGCGTCTACCGCGACGGCCGCGAACCGCCGGATCTGCGATGGATCCTGGTCAACATGGTCAGACACCCCATACGCTTCTGGCAGCTGCCGCAGGTGCAGTACACCGTCGGCCTGGGGCCGCGACAGACATTCGCCATCCTGGCGGCAGCCCTGTACGCGTCGCTGGCCGTCGGGGTGGTCGTCGCCATGCTGGGCGCCCGCTCGTGGTGGCGGGGTTCCTCGCAGGACGTGATGCAAATACTCGCCTGGTTCCCGCTGTCGTTTGCCGGAATGTGGCTTCTGCTGGCGATGCACGGAACGGTGGCGCGGATCTTCGTCCCGCAGGAGGTGGGGGGCCGCTCGCCTTTGAAGCGCAACACCCACATCCTCAGCCCCGACCCCATCGTCGGGTATGCGGCAGTGTGGCTCATCCCGGTCCTCACCTGCCTGGTACCGCTGGGCCAAGCGGACGGTCCGGAAATCTGGGTATTGTTGCTCACGGTTGTCCTGCTCGCATCCTGCATCGCCTGGGCGGTGACCCTCTATCACGGCGGCCGCGCCGTGACCGGCAGGCCGGGCCCCGCGATCTGGTACGCCGCCTCCAACCCGCTGTGGCTGGTGCTGCTGCTGGGGCTGGGGTGACATTGCACCCTTGCATTCCCCCCCGCCGGCCGTAGGCTATGCCCCCAGGGGCCGCAGGCCCCGGCGACGGTCAAGACGACCGCGTCATCCAGCCGATGCCAACGAAAAGAGGCGAACATGTTCCTGCACGAACTGATCCAGCGATACGAAGGCAACCCGATCCTCCGGCCGGAGCAGATCCCCGACTGCTCGGCCGTGTTCAACAGCGGCTTTGTCGAGCACCAGGGCCAGACGGTGGGCATCCTGCGGGCCGAACAGATGAGCGGGCTGCAGTCGATGCGCTTCTGCCGCAGCGCCGACGGCATCCACTTCGACGTCGCCCCCGAGCCGATCCTCGTGCCCGAAACCGAGGAGATGAAGACCTACCTCGAGGCCAACTACGACCCCCGCATCACCCCCATCGACGGTACCTACTACATCACCTTCGCCGCCGAGAACCGCTGGGGCTGCCAGATCGGCCTGGCAAAGACCGACGACTTCAAGACCTACGAGTTCATCGACGCCATCGCAGAGCCCGACAACCGCAACATCGTCCTGTTCCCCCGCAAGATCAACGGCATGTACTGGCGAATGGACCGCCCCTTCAGCGGCATGCAGGGCGGAGTGTGGGTCAGCCAGAGCCCCGACCTGATCCACTGGGGCCGCCACCGCAACATCATGGAAAGCCGCCGCTTTCACTGGGACCGCGGCAAGATCGGCCCCGGCGCGGTGCCCGTCGAGACGAAAGACGGCTGGCTCTGCCTCTACCACGGCACGACCCCCAGCTGCAACGGCCTGATGTATCGCGTCGGCGTGGTCCTGCTCGATCTGGAGGACCCCACGAAGGTCATCGCCCGGCCCAAGAGCGTGCTGCTGACCCCGTATGAGCTCTACGAACAGGTCGGCAACGTGCCCAACGTCTGCTTCCCGTGCGCCGCTTTGCCCAAGCCCGACGGGACGCTCTGGATCTACTACGGCGGGGCCGACACCGTGCTGTGCCTGGCCTTTGCGAAGCTCGACGAACTGCTGGACTGGTGCCGCAAAGGAGATTGACCGCCCCGGGCGACGCCGCCGACGGAAAAACGCCGATACGCGGGCGGGAAAGGGCCGCGACCGTGAGCAAGCGGTTCCTGGAAACGAGCCGCGACTGTGAGGGAGCGGCAATGCCAGCCGGGTGTCATGGCTCTGCGCTCCGCCACGGCGACGCCGGGCACGCCACGGCATGCCGATCGTTGACGAAGCCGCAAGCAGGGCCGTGACGTTCGAATCGGAGGTGGTCCATGTACCGCGCGATCTGTCTGCTGCTACCGCTGATGGTCGTCGCCGGCTGCGACCGGTCGCCACAGAACAAGACCGTCTCGCTGCCGGCCGGCGGGGCCAAGACGCAGCTTTCTGCCGACCCCATCATCAAGCAGATGGCCGGCCATTGGGGCCATCGAGGCTCCGATGGCCGGGTCGTCATGACCGTTGCCCCCGACGGCCGCGGCGGGGGGATCCTGCACGTGTCGGACATAGGCGAGGGCTGGTGGCTCGAGATCAAGAACGCCCGGATCCGCCAGGGCAAAATCCTCTTCGACCAGTACCACCACGCCGACAACCCCGCAGCCGGCGGGATCAATGGCGTCCGCTGCGAGGTGGTCTTCCAGATTATGCCCGGCAGGCCGAACCTCGCGAAACTGACGTTGTCGCCGCAGGGCATGCAGCCCCAGGCAAGGATGCTGACCAGGATCGACGAGTAACGGAGCGCCCCGTCGTGAGTCACAACCGCCCCAATGTTGTGCTCGTCGTCGCCGATCCGTGGCGGGCCCAGGCGACCGGCTATGCCGGCGACACGAATGTCCGCACGCCCGACCTCGACCGCCTTGATGAACGCCCTGCGCTTCGTTCAAGATGACAACCGAAGTGCGTCCAGGATGCCAACCTCATGGAAACACTTCCCCGCTTGCGAACCTATCCGCCGCCCGGCTTGCGCCCCATCTGCTCCAGCCGCAGCTCCAGCCGCTTGATCTCCCGCTTGACGCTGTTCTTGTGCATCGTCTGCCATGCGAATATTTTCAGCAGGCCCACCCACTGCAGCATAACGATGAACACCGTGGCGTACAGGATCTGGTACTTCACCGATTCGGCTTGGAAGAACAGTACGGCACTGGCGACAGCCACCCCCATGAACACCAGGCCATAGATCCAAACGATCAGCGCAACCGTGCGGTTCCGCCGGCTGTAGAAGTCCGCCAGCATCGACCGCAGCGTGTCCTCGCGCGGCTCATCGTAGGCGCTCGCGTCGTCGATGATCCTTTTGAGAGCGTCGTCTTTCATCACACGTCTCCTTTCACATCAGCGGGAACGATTCTTGCTTCCTGTTCGTATTACCATGAACATCCGGTCCGTCCGGGCCGGAGATTTCCCGGCATACGTGATTGTAAACGTCGGTGACGGTCGTAGGATAGTGCCTGATTGCGATTGCGGCGCATGTGGATACGGAGGCTCACGCGATGGCGAGACAGCGTTTGTGGTGCGTGGCGGTGATCCTGGGGATCCTCCTGCCCGGCGGTCTGGCGCCGCAGGTCATGGCGGCGCAATCGCCGGCGACCCAGCCGCAGCGGACCGCCCCGGCCGACATCGAGTTCGTCGCCGAAACACTGGACAACGGCCTGCGGGTGATCTACGCGCCGCTACGCCAGGCCCCGGTCGTGCATGTTCGCGTCGCCTACCACGTCGGCAGCCGGGACGAGCGGCCGGACCGCCAGGGCTTCGCCCACATGTTCGAGCACATGATGTTCCGCGGTTCGAAGCACGTGGCGCCCGAAGAGCATATGAAGCTGATCGGCATCGTCGGCGGCTCGTCCAACGCTTTTACCAGCTTCGATTCGACCCAGTACGTCAACACCGTGCCCGCCAACCAGTTGGAGCTCGCGCTGTACCTCGAGGCCGACCGGATGGCGAGCTTCAAGGTTGACGAGGAGATCTTCCAGACCGAGCGCAAGGTCGTCGGCGAGGAGTGGCGGATCCGGCAGAACCAGCCCTACGGCAAACTCTACGACGACTTTTTGAAACTGGCCTTCAAGAAGCACCCCTACCGCTGGTCGCCGATCGGCAACATGGACCACCTGGCCGCCGCGAAGGTCGAAGAGCTCCAGGCCTTCTTCAACCGCTATTACGTGCCCAACAACGCCGTGCTGCTGATCACCGGCGACATCGACGTGCCGGCCGCTAAGGAACTGGTCTGCAAGTACTTCGGCTGGATGCCCCGCGGGGCGGACATCGAGCGCAACATCCCCGCCGAACCTGTCCAGACCGAGCCGGTCCGCGGCGAGGTCAACTATACCGTGCCCCTGCCGCTGACCGGGGTGGTCTACCGCACGCCGGGTCACGGGTCCGGCGATGACGAGGCCCTCTCGCTGCTGTCGACGATTCTCGGTAAGGGCGAGTCGAGTCTGCTGTACCGGCGGCTCGTTGCGGGCGAAGCGCCGCTGTGCATGCACGTCCAGGCGGCATACATGACCTTGCAGGACTACGGCGGGTTGATCCTCGGCGGTATGCCGCTGGCGGGCAAAAACGTCGAGGACGTCGAAAAGGCCATCCGCGAGGTGATCGACGATGTCCTGGCAAACGGCGTGACCGACGAGCAGCTCGAAAAGGCCCGCACACAGCATCGCGTCAGCCTGATCCGCAGCCGGCAGAAGGCCGATCAGCTCGCCGCGCAGATGGCAGAGGAAGTCCTGATGACCGGCAGGCCCGGTCGCGTCAACACCGCGCTGGCCCGCCTCGATGCCGTAACGAAGCAGGACATCCAGGACGTCGCCCGGCGGTACATGCGGCCGGACAACTCGGTCACTATGACGGTCAAACCGAGCCTGCTGGCGGCGGTCAAGAACCTGTTTGCCGGCGGCAAGGCGGCCGATACCCAGCCCGCCGAGGCCCCGGCGAGCCGACCGGCCGTCGCGCAGCGCAACATCGAGTTCCCCAGGGACTACCCCGACGCGGCGCCCGTGTCGGACAGCGTCATCCAGGCCGAGTTCGCCAAGGGCAGCCAGATGCGGATCGACGGTGTCCGCGTGATCGTCATGCCGGACCACCGCCTGCCGTTGGTCGACTGGCGGCTGACGATGCGGCGCGGGTCGCACTGCGAGCCGGCCGGCAAGCAGGGCCTCGGCGACCTGGTCGCCGCGCTGATGACCCGCGGGGCGGGCGGGCTGTCGTACGAGCAGTTCAGCGAGGACCTGGAATCCCGCGGGATCGACCTGCAGGTCAGTGATCACGGTGACTATACGCAGCTCGGCGGCTCGTGCACGACCGACCAGGTCGACCATGCGATGCGGCGCAGCCGCGACGTGCTGCTGGACCCGGCCCTGCCCGCCGCTGAGCTGAACAAGCTCAAGGCCCAGACCGTCAGCGGCCTGCGGGTCGCACGGGAACAGCCCGGTACCGTGGCGGGCAACGACCTGCGATTGGCGCTGTTCGGCCGCGGTCCGCTCGGCCGTTACAGCACCCCCGACAGCGTCACGGCGGTCACGATCGACGACGTGAAGGAATATTACAAGAAGGTGTACCGTCCGGACGACGCGTTTCTGATCATCAGCGGCGACGTGACGGTCGAGCGCGGGCAGGAACTCGCCAGGCAGCTGCTGGGCGGCTGGGAGGGGGCGGATCTGCCCGATGTGGAGTACGATCTGCCCGCCGGCCCGCCGGCCCGCCGGATCATCCTGGTCGACCGTCCCAGCGGCGAGCAGAGCACCATCCGCATCGGCATCCGCAGTTACTCCAACGGCAGCGAGGAGCGCTACGCCGGCGCGGTCGCCAGTACGATCCTGTCGCGCGGGATCGAGTCGCGGCTGGGCAAGTACGTGCGGGCGGAGAAAGGCCTGGCCTATGGCGTGCGGGGCGGGTTCCGGCCCGGCCGGCACGCGGGCGCGTTTCAGGCCGGCACTGACACATCGCTGGAGACGACCGGCGAGGCGATCAAGGCGATCTTCAAGGTGCTGAATGACATGTGCGCTGCCGACGTGACCGCCCCGGAACTCCGCGAGGCGAAAAGTCGCGTGGCTGGCGGGATGGTCATGGGCCTGCAGACGATCGCCCAGCAGGCCGGCTACCTGGCCAGCACGATCCTCAACCGCTACCCGATGGATTACTACGATATGTACCCGTCGCGGATCGCCGAGGTTACAGCCGAGCAGGTCCGCGCGGTGATGAAGCGTTACGTGCACGACGACCGCATGACGCTGGTGGTGGTCGCCCCGGCGGAAAAGGTCCGCAAGCAGCTCGAGGCCCTCGGGCAGGTGCAGGTCGTTCCGATGCCCGCCCAGCGGAATGGCATCGATCTGCCCTCGCTGCAGGAGATAAAGCCCGCCGCCGCGGACAAGCCCTCCCCGGCGGCCTCGCAACCGGCCAAGCCGCTCAAGCCGGCGGCGTAGGCGTCGCTTGAACCCGCCGAAAGGCCCCCTACAAATTGAGTATGGCGTCAGTGCGGGGGCGTTTGACGCCGGGGACGCGGGACATGCATCCCTTGGCGACCGTCCGGTGTCGACACATCGCCTCCGATGACAACGTCAGGAGGTGCGTGTGCGGTTGCGGCGGATCGCAGTGGTGGCCGTCATTGGCGCGATCGTGGGGATTGCGCTCGTCGTAGGCGCCTGGCTATACGTTGGCCAGACCCGCGCCAGCGGCATTGAGCAATATGTCGCCCGGTTTCTGATTTCGGTCGTGCAGGGCTACATCAACCCCAAAGTGACCTTCGGGCGGTTCGACTACCAGGCCCCGCGGACCGTCGTCATCGACGACCTGCGGCTGGTCATGGACGACGTGCCGATCATGACCGCCGACCGCGTACTGCTGGAACTGGCCGAGATTCCCCGACGCGGCGAGCCGGTCCGCATCGCCAAGGTCGAGTTGACCCGCCCGAGCATGCGGTTCATTCAGCGGCCGCAGGCCGACCGCCTGATTGGCTGGAACGAGTTCGTCCGCAAGAAGGCGATCGAGCAGCCGGAGTCCATCCCCAGCGGCCGCCGCTTCAGCGATATCCTCGCCCTGCAGAACGTCTCGATGACGGACGGGCAGGTCGTCTACATGAGTCGTCCCGACTCGACCGAACCGATGATCCTGCCCGGCATCGACCTGGAAATGAACATGGTCCCGCCCGAGCAGCAGCGAGGGGAGTATCAACTGGCGGGCACGATTCGCCGGCCGGATCTGTTCACGATCGAATACGACGGCCAGATCAACCTGGACACCAACGTGCTGACGATGCAGCGGGTGCGGCTGGAGGCGGCGCTTTCGCAGCCGCAGTACACGCTGTTTACCGCACCGGCCCAGCGGCTGCTGCGCAAGTACGAGGTGTCGGGCCGGTTGGACGTGACATTCTCCGGGCGGGTGCCGCTCGAGGACATCGACCGCACGGACGCACAGGTAACTGCGTCCCTGGCCGATGCGCACGTCACGTACGAAGGCGCCGCCGTTCCGCTCGATCGCCTCGATGTGGACCTTGCGCTGCCCGAGGGGCGAACGCAGATCACGCTGACCGGCCTGTCGATGCGGCACGAAAACCTGACAATGCTCTCGCTGGCGGGAGCCCGGTTGGAAATCGCGGAGTTTCCGCAGGACGGCGAGCCGGTGACGTTCACCGAGGTCGACCTCGACGAGCCGTACGTGCGGCTGATCGAGAGCGAGGGGGGCGGACTCGTCGGCTGGTCGTCATTGGGACGGACGACTGTCGGCGAGGAGGTCGCGCGGCAGGTCCGGTCGTCCCTGCCGCCGGCCGAGCCGGCCGCACCGAACGAAGAGCCCGACGTCCCCGCCCAGCCGATCACCGACCGGCTGCTCATTCGCAACCTGAACGTGACCGGCGCCGGCGTACTCTACGATGCGGCCGATCGTCCGCCGATCGCCGTGGACGGGGTGGACCTGCAGGCGAGCATGACGCCGACGCCAAGCCGGACCGACATGCTTGACGTACAGGCCCGGCTGCAGCGCGAGCCGATCATTGAGGTGAGCCTGCAGGGGCGTCTGGCGGCCGAAACCGGCGTGCTGGAGGTGGCAGACTCGCAGGTGCGTGTCTCGCTGGACAGGCAGCAGTACGCGTCGCTGCCGCAAGCCGCGGGGCCGCTGCTGCAGGCCTTCGAGCCGACCGGTACCGTCACCGCCTCGATGCAGGGCACCGTGCCGCTGCGCAGGCCTTCGATGACCGAAGGGCACTTTCAAGCCGATGTGGCCGATGCGGGTTTCATCTGGCGCGATGTGCGGTTCAATGTCGGCAGCGCCAGCGCGCAGACGAATCTTCCCGCCCGCGATCTCGACGCGACCGTCCGCTCGCTGAGCATGCGGGCCGACGACGTGACGTTCCTGAGCGTCGGGGCGGCCCGGCTGGAACTGGACGCCTGGCCCGCCGATCCCCGCAGGCCGGTCGAGATCACCCGCCTGGACCTCGACGCCCCGCGAGCGATCTTCATCGACGTGCCGGACAAGGGCCTGCTCGGCTGGAGCCGCCTTCTGGGCAAAGGTCCTGCCCAGATGCCCGCGAGGCTCCCTGCCGGCTGGTCGATCACCCCGCCGGCCGCCGCGCAGCCGCAGTCGGACCAGGCCGGACCGATCAGGCAACCGGCC
>JAWLBS010000207.1:0-9248 GCA_041687575.1 Phycisphaerae bacterium
GAACAGGGCCACCCCCGCCGTCGCGCCGGTGAGGATCACCCGCGGGCTGATCCGCTGGGCCAGTTTCTGCGAGATCAGGCAGGAGACGATGTATCCGGCCGTCCAGACCGCCACGACCTGCCCGACGGCGTCGGCCCGGCCGAGCTTGTCCAGCACGTAGAAGGGCACCGCGAAAAAGAAACCGGAGGTCGCCAGGGCGGCCGCCGTGACCGTCAGCAGCAGACGGACGATGGTGACATTGACCACGGCGGCACGATCGCCATGCATGCGCTTACATCCCCTTGCCGACCGGGCATGGCCGGCGTTTATTGTCCACAACAGGCTTGCGGCCGAGCCGCCATACAAAACGGCCCAAGCTACCGAACCCCCGCAACGGAATCAATGGGCACGTCAGAGGGTCTGACCCCTTGTAGCACGCCGGCGTTCGAGTCCATCGCTCCGATTCCCATGGGGGCACCGATACCTGAACGATCCGCCGGGGTCTGACCCCTTGCGAAAACGCCCGGGCGCCCACACCACGGGGTCAGACCCCGGTGAGATGCACATGCATCCAGGCCCCCATCAAATCCCGGCGTTGATTCCGCTACGAGGCGTGCGCGTCGGGGTCAGACCCCTGAAACCAGCCCCCGTACCAGAATCAATGGGGGATTATAGACGGCGCGGCGTCATGTGCATCCCCGGATCGGCGCGAGTCGCTCGCCGGTAGCATGCCTGCATTCGAGTTCATCGCCCCAATGTGCCTGGCGGCATACGTACCTGGTCGATTCCGCGGGGCCTGGTGCCCTGTGGGAAAGTGCCCCGGCCCCCGCCTTCTCGAACCGACAGACCAGGCAACGTAATCACGATTTTTTGTCGCCATAGCCTGTTGCAGTAGCAGGACCTTAGGCCCAATGCCTCCGCCCCGGGGGCTGGGTGCGTGACACTTTTCGCGGGTGGTTTCGGCGGTATGTGCGAGGTGCTGTTGTCTTTGTTTTTCGAGCCCCGGCAGGGGCGACCGAACGTAGCCCCGCCTTTCCAAGGCGGGGTCGGCTGGGCTCCAATGCCTTGGGTTGTTGTTTCCGTTGTTGCAGTCCCGTCAGGGACGACGGAACTGCCCGGATTGGGGCCTGCCGGTTGCCGCGGATCCTGTCACGCACCCCTGGGGGGCGAGCCGCTGCCACAATCGCTTGAGATTTTCTCTTGACGGCATCAACTACTGCGGTAGTATTATGTCGGTCGTTAGATGCGTGGCGATACACGCGATCGCAGTCCATACACAGGAGACGATGGCCATGCCCAAGTCCGCCGATGACGATGTCCGTCTGGGGAAGCTGGAACTGCGAATCATGAACGTCGTCTGGGACCGCGACCTGGCCACCGTCCAGGACGTGGTCGATGTCCTGGCCGGCCCGTCCCGCAAACCCGCCTATACCACCATCCTGACGATGATGCGCAAACTGGAGGCCAAGGGCTACCTGGCCCACGATATCCAAGGCCGCACCTACGTCTATCGGCCTGTCCTTCAACGAAGTGAGGCGCGCAAGAGCCTGTTGGGGACGCTTGTGGACCGACTGTTCAACGGTTCGCCCGCTCAACTGGTCAACAGCCTGGTCGAGGAGGGGCAGATCAGCCAAAAGGAGCTGGCCGAGATCCGCAGGATCCTGGGCAAGGGAGACAGGTCATGACGGCGTGGCTCGACGTGCAGGATGGGCTGTTGAGCTACCTGCTACTGACGTCCCTTGTGGCCGTTGTGCTCCCGCTGGCGGGCTGGCTTGTGATACGGCTGGGGCGGGTTCGTACTGCCGTTCATCGGCACATGGTGTGGTTCTGGTGCCTGATCGGAATCGCGATGCTGCCGCTGCTGTGCCAGTTTGCACCGAAGGTGCGGCTGGGTGTGCTGCCGGCGGAGACTCCCGCCGCGGTTGCATCGTCGCCAATTGCCGCGATACCTGCTGATCTGCCGGCGCCGGCGCTGGATACTGCGTCAATGATGGTTGTTGCAGACGGTCCGACCTCCCTGCCGCGGGAAGCGGGTAGTCGTGTGACCGTGCCGTGGGCGGCGATCGTTGCGGGGCTGTGGCTGGCGGGGTTTGCGGTGATGGTGCTGCAACTGGTGGCGGGGGCACGACAGCTGCGGCGGATCTGCCGGGGTGCTGCGCCTGTCAACGTCGACAAGGACCTGCTGCCCGGTCGCAGACGGGTGCGTCTGCTGGTGTCGGACGCGGTCGGGGGCCCTGTCTGTTTCAGCCTTCGGACGCCGACGATCCTGCTACCCCGCAACGTGTACCGGAATCCGGATCACGCGGACCTGCGGATGATGCTCCGGCATGAGCTGGCGCACGTCGAGCGGCGGGATGCGTGGACCTGTCTGTTCCAGCGGCTTGTCGAGGCGGTGCTGTTCTTCCATCCGGGCGTCTGGCTGGCCAGCCGGCAACTGACGCAGGAACGGGAGATCATCTGCGACAACTATGTGTTGTCGGACGGGGCCGTGGCGGGTGACTACGCCCGGATGCTGGCCCGCGTCGCTGACGGGACGAGGACCAGGCGTCTGCAGGCCGCGGCGTTGTTGGAGGGTCGCCTCGTCCAGCGGGTGCGGATGCTGGTCGAAAGCGACCGCGTACAGCCTACGCATGCATCGCGCTTGGCCTGGGTGGGCTACGTGCTGGGGGCCGTGCTGATTCTTGGTGGCACGGGTTTCGTTCGGTTGGAGGCGAAAGAATCGGGCCCAGCGGAGATTCTTTCACATTATGAGCAGTCGCTATCGTGGCTGCGATCAGTCGCCATGACCGTCCACAGTACGGAGCGATCCACTAGCACGCCCGGGTATCACGGGGTGCACGATTTCAAGTACTGGCGAGACGGCGACCGCGTCCAATGGCTTGGGAAGTCTGATGCGGTAAACGCCCATGATGGATCAGTTGACCTGCGCGGCAACATGCAAATTCAGAGGATCTGCACCGATAGGATGATCGAAGTCGTGGGGCCGTCCCCTGACCACGGTAATCCACGCGCAGCGATATTGCAGCGAGAGTTCGGCACGGACCTCCAGGAACTCGAGGCGGACCCGGGCTACGGTGGCCCCTTGAACGGACGTTTGGGCGGGAGTGGAGGGAAGTACCACATCGTGGAGCTGTTGAGGAGCGCGAGCGACCTGCGTGTGAAGCCCTCTCAAGAGCAAATCATGGGCCACTCATGCCACGTTCTTGAGGGCTCGACCAAGTTCGGGAAGGTAACAGCCTGGATTTCGCCCGCGATGGGATACAACGCCCTCAAATGGGTGATCGTCAAGCACGGTGACGACCTGTTCAACGACAAGCCAATCGCAGATCTCGGCATCACCAAATGGATTGCCACGTTTAAGGCGTCGCGGATGGAGACTGTTGGTGACGTGCCGGTCATTGCCGCAGGCCGGTACACGCTGGACAAAACGATTGACGGGACAGACGACATCAGCGTGTACGACTACGAGCGGAGCGACATAGTCCTTGATCCGGACTTCCAGGCATTGGGGGCGTTCGTGCCGCGCATTCCCAACGGTACGCGTGTCGTGGATGAGGATCATCCGGACAAGAGGTACGTGTGGCGGGACGGGGCGGTTCGTCCGGTCAGTTCGAGGCCTGCGGCTGACAGCGGCAGAGCTGTGGAAGCGGACGAATGGACGCTTTACGTCCGGCGGTTCATTGCAGAGCACGACCTGGATAAGCAGCAGCAGGAACAGGCGTGGCAGATTCTGGCGGACCTCAAGAAACGGCGCGAGGAGTACAGGGCGGCTCACAGGATGGACATCGAGGCAATCGCGCAGATGGAGCAGCCGGATACCAAAGCGGGAAAGGACAAGATGCTGAACGATCTCGTGGCCGGCTTGTTCGAAGAACTGAAGACTCGGCTCAATGCCATACCGACGCAGACGCCCAAGGCCGCCGCCCACACCTCTACCAGGCCTGCGGCGGAACCGCCGCACAAAGCGGGAGCAAGCTACCGAACCCCCGCAACGGAATCAATGGGCACGCCAGGGGGGCAGCCGCCCCGGAAGATCAACCCCCGCAACGGCATCAATGGGGGATGATAGACGGCACGTGGTGGCGTGCCCCCCGGCGGCGACGGGTTCTGCGCCCCGCCGGCAAACCTTCGGGCAACAAACCGGCTCCTTGAGGCAGAAGGCCTTCAAATACGAGGTGTTGACGTGGAACAGGTTCGAGACCTTGCGATGCGTGCGGCGGATGCCCGCGCGGGGCGCGACGAGCGCCTCGCGGCGTTCGGCGAACTCGTCGAGCGATTCAGCGGGATGGCGTGCGGCTACGCCTACGCTGCGCTCGGCGACTTCCACCTGGCCGAGGACGCCGCGCAGGAGGCCTTCGTCAGTGCCTTCCAGCGGATCGACACGCTGCAGGACCCGGCTGCGTTTGCCGGGTGGCTTCGGAGGCTGGTAACTACGGCCTGCAGCCGGGCGACACGCAGGAGGCAGGTGCCCCGAACGCCCTTGGCAACGGTGGGCGAGATCGCGTCGAGCGGCCCCGAGCCGCCCAAGGCCGTCGAGGCCGCCGAGATGCGCGAGCAGGTCCTGCGGGCGATCGGGCAGTTGCCGCCGCACGAGCGCGAGGCGACGACGCTGTTCTACATCAACGGGTATTCACAACAAGAGGTGGCTGCGTTCCTGGAGGTGCCGGTCAGCACGGTGAAAAACCGTCTGCACGCGGCCCGGGGACGCCTCAAGGAAAGGATGCTCCCGATGGTCAAGGACACGTTGCACGACAATGCGCCGGACGAGCGGTTCAACGCCAGGGTGATCGAGGCACTGCTCGATCGGCCGCGCCCGCTTCAGATGCCGGACCACCCGGTCCGCAAGGTGTGGGACGCGATCCGCACCGCCCTGCCCGATTACGAGGTGATCGAGGGCGAGGAGGTGATCACCCGCGAGCAGCAACTCCGCGTCAGCGGCGGGGTCGGCTATGGATACCCCGAGCCAGCCGGCCAGGTCCTGCGGACGAGCACGACCGGCGTGACGCTGGCGGCGCTGGCCGGCCGGACGCCGCCGATCAGGCTGCTCACCGCCGGGCGGGTCTTTCGCGGCAAGGCCAGCCCCAGCGAGGCCGGCCTGGGCACCGGCGAGGACGCATGGCACGCGCGGGTCTTCCACAACGCCGACGCGCTGTGCGTCGAGCCGGCCGCCGACATCGACGCGATGAAGCGGACAATCGAGCGGGTGCTGGCGGCGGTCTTCGCCGGCCAGGTGCCGGAGGTCCGCTGGGAGGCGGAGTCGTTCCCGTCGTTCGAACAGGGCCTGGACCTGGGGGCGCAGCTGGGCGGCCAGTGGCGGAGCATCGCCGGCTGCGGGATGGTGCCGGCCGCCCTGCTCACCGAGGCCGGCATCGACACCGCGCAGCACCGGGCGTTTGCCTTCGGCCTGGGCCTGGAGCGGCTGGCGATGCTGCGGTACGGGATCGAGGACATACGGGCCCTGTGGCAGCCGCCGTATGTGGTGGGGTAGACTGGCCGCCAAGGCTTTGCGTTGCTGTCTTTGTTGTTGGAGTCTCGGCAGGGACGACTGAAGTGTTGGGGGATCATGTGCGCCCGAAGCGTTCTGCCCGTGTGACAACGGCCAGGCTCCGGACGATTATCCAGCCCCTACAGGGCTGAACCAGAGATTGGGGGCCCGCTACCCGGGGTCAGCGGGTCGCGGCCTGCTTCGCCGCATGGCGGCTACGCAGGCCTGTGACGCGACCCGCTCCCCCCGGGATGACTTATTCTGCCCCTGCGGGGCATTGTTGCCAACAGCAGTGGTTGGCGAGCAGAGCCCGGGCAGAGCCCCCCCTACATGGCACGGCCCTGCTTCCGGCTTCGTCGAACGGCGACTACGCCGGGACGAGTCGCAGGTGGCACCCGAAAAGGCTTTGGCGGGACGAGTCCGCGTTAGATGGAAACATGGTTGTCAACGGCACGAACCTGGTGGACAGATAGCTTGCCCGCATTGGCGGGTGTCGATCAGGCTCGAGCGCGTAAGCAGTTATCCATCCGAGGGTTTACCGCGCCCGTGAGGTCGCGGCTCCTTCCCTTGCGGGGTGCGTTCGCAGGCACCTGGTGCTATACTCCGGCCGGGATTCGACGGCCGGGAGATTTGTTGCCTGATGAACACGCTCTTTATCTTTTCGGATCAGCAGCACCGTTACACGCTGGGCTGTATGGGGCATCCGCAGGCGCGGACACCGAACCTGGATCGGTTGGCGCTGGAGGGGACGCTCTTTCGGCGGTGCTATTCGAACAATCCGGTCTGCGGGCCGTTTCGGGGGTTGCTGCTGACGGGGCAGTACACGAGTCGCTGCGGCGTGTTGCGCAACGGAGACCCCCTGCCGGCGGGGGTGCCGACCTGGGCGGACACGTTCAACGCCGCGGGCTATCGCACGGGCTTCGTCGGCAAGTGGCACTTGGGCGGGGCGGGCAACGGGCCGATCGCGCCGTCGCTGCGCGGGGGCTTCCAGGATTTCGTCGGCTACCAGTGCTACAACGGGTTCTACAAGGATGTAAACTTCTACGACGAGGCCGGCTGCGAGCACCGCTTCGACCGGCACCGCACCGAGGTGACGACCGACCTGGCGCTCGAGCGGCTCGAACGGATGGCAAATCAGCCATTTTCGCTGGTCGTGTCCTACCAGGCGCCGCACTACCCGGAGCAACCCTCGCCGGAGTGTGACCAGATGTTCAAGGGAGTGCGGATCGAGCGGCGGCCGAACAGCCGCGAGGTCGACCCGTTCACCCGGACGCACAGCCCGCCGAGTCCGTGGCCGCCTGAACCCGATCTTGACTGGCAGCGCTACGGGAACGACCTCGACGAGTATCTCCGCCTGTACTACGCCTTCTGCAGCCAGCTCGATGCCAACGTCGGGCGGCTGCTGCAGGCCCTTGAGCGGCTGGGCCTGGCGGAAGACACCGCGGTGTTCTACACCAGCGATCACGGCGACATGCAGGGCAGTCACGGCCTGAAGAACAAGAACCTGCCGTACGAGGAGTCGGCCGGCATCCCGCTGGTCGCCCGCGTGCCGGGCGGTCCGGCCGGACGGGTATCGGATGCCCTGGTCTCCGGCGTGGACTTCATGCCAACATGCCTGGAACTGGCGGGCGTGACCGTGCCGGAAACGGTCGACGGGCGGAGCTTTGCCGGTTACCTGCTGGGCAGGGCGGACGAACCTGACTGGCCGACGTTCGTCGAGTGTACGGGAGGGAGTCCCTGGTGCATGGTCTGCCGGGGTCGGTGGAAGCTGGTCGCCGACCGGACGCAGGACGGGCTGAAGCCGACGATGCTGTTCGATATGAAAACCGATCCGTATGAGATGAGGAACCTCCTCGCCGCCGAATCATCGGCGGATGTTCGCGAGCAGCTGCTGCAAGTGCTGCGGAAATGGGATGCAGGCGTACGGACATAAGCCCCTGCACCCCCTGTTCGACAGTAACACTTCACCCGTCTTCGATCCGCAGCGGTACGGCTCGCGGATCCAGCGGATCGACCAGCGTCTGATGGTGCTGGCCAAGGGCACGTACAGCGACGCCGATGCGGCCCGGCTGGCCAGGCGGCTGCTGAAATACTGCAACGAGTTGTTCACGTTCCTGGATCGGCCGGAGGTGCCGTTTGAGAACAATCTGGCCGAGCGGATGGTTCGTCCGGCGGTGTTGCTGCGTAAGATCAGCCAGGGCAACCGCAGCGAGCGAGGCGCGGCGATCCAGGCGGTGCTGATGAGTGTGTACCGGACGTTGAAATTGCGAGGGCACGATCCGGTCGGCACGATCGTTTCGGCGTTGCGAACCTACCTGAGCTACGGGCGAATTGCCGCCGTTACCAGTACAATCCGTTGCAGACGGGTGAAGTGTTACCCCATTTGTATCTGAACGCAACGCTCATCCGAGGGATTCCATGGCCACACACCCGGCTTCGCCAGACAACGGCTGCGCCGTGGCAAGCATCGTGGCCATGGCACCCGGCGCAGCCCGCCCTACGGCCGCCGTTGCTGTGTCTAATCTGTGTAATATGCGAAATCTGCGGAAGGCCGTTTCGCCCGGAGCGTTGCAGCGGCCGGCAGTTACTCCCCGGCCAGCATCCGCGGGGCGACGACGTTGGCGATGAACTCCGGTACGGTCGTCTCCAGGTGGGCGCCGAAATCGTCGTCGGACCCGTATCGTGGCGTCCAGCGGATGTACTCGATCCGGCAGTAGAGCCGCCGCACGCGCTCGTCGGCGCCGGCTGGGACGGCGAAGCCTTGCAATCCGGCGATTCGCCGGCCCTCGAACTGGCGGTCGGCAGTGCCGAACAGCGGCACGAGGACTTTGAGCACGTCGTCGCGATGGGAGAGGGTCACGTACATCCGGCCGCGGACGTGCTGCAGCGCGCGGGTCAGGTCGTAGTCGGCGCTCATCGAGGAACTCAGCAGCACGACGTCGGTGACCTGCACGGAAGGCGGCAGCGCCTCCAGGGCGAACACCGCGACGGCCGTTCCCGCCGAAAGCGCCATCAGGTAGAGCGGCTCGCCGGGATGCTCCCGCCGGATCACGACGATCCGTTCGGCCACCTGTCGGGCCTGATCCCTCTTGTATCTTTCGCTGGCCCACTGGTCAGCCAGTGCGCCCAGGCGTGTCTGCCACTCGTACTCGCGAATGGCCCCGCCATAGCCGGCCAACCGCAGGCCTTCCTTGACTTGCTCGCCCCAATCGACGAGCGGGTTGCCGCCCCCGGCTCCGTCGAGGTAGATGACCACGCCGCGTCCGCCTGTGCCGCCATTGGCTGGGCCCGTCGGTGCCACCGGTTCCATGCGATCCCCTCCGCACCCGCCGAGGGCCAGCAGGCCGATGGCCAGGATCGCCGCTGCGCTGCGGAAGGCGTTGACCGATCCCAAGTCCCCCGAACCGCGCGAGGGTCCGCGGCGAAAGCGACGGCCCGCCGCCGCGATGGACATTCCTGCTTGACCTTGCATGTCCAAACGCCCCCCTTCACCCTGAGCAAAAGGGCCCAGGGCACGTGAATCGCCGATCGGCCGCACCATGGAGGCTGGACCGGTCAACCTGTCCTCTCTGATTCTATGGCTTCGTTTCCCCATCAGAGTCGCAGGGTCGACAAAGGCGGGATGGATGTGTCGAGCAACGTAGACATGGGGTAGGTGGGAATCGAACCCACACGCCCTTGCGGGCAGGGGATTTTAAGTCCCCAGCGTCTGCCGTTCCGCCACTACCCCGGAGGCTGCGCATGCCAGCCGCCTGCTTGAATTGTCCCTGCCGGGCGCGCCAAC
>JAWLBS010000208.1:0-9225 GCA_041687575.1 Phycisphaerae bacterium
TTGGGGCAGCCGGTGATGTTGATCAGCACTTTCTCGCGGATCGGGGCGTATTTCTCCTGGTGGACCACGGCCTGCAGCCGGTCGAACATGTCGTGCGTGTTCGACACCGCCAGCGGGCAGTACGTCGTGCCGACGCAGGTGACAACATCCTGTAATCCATAGAACCCTTCGGTCCGCAGGCCGATCTTCTCGATCTCCGCCCGCAATTCGCCCACGCGATCCGGCCGGACCCCGTGCAGCTCCAGGTTCTGGCGGTTCGTGCTGTAGACGTGCTTGTCGGCGTAGATCTCGGCCAGTTCGGCGATGCGGTACAGGTTCGCCGAGGAGATCTCCCCCTTGGGGATCATGATCCGCTCGATCGCCAGCCCGTCGGTGCCGACCGGGCGGGTCTCGCGCAGGGGCCGATCCGGCACAGCCGGGCCGCAGTCCTCGACCGGGCCGGTCTCGAAGCGGGCATGATCGACGCCCTCGGCATCCAGGGCCGCCTCGACAATCTCCCGGCAGCGGTCGATGCCCAACCGGTGCACCACGAACTTCAGCCGGGCGGTCGCGCGGTTGAACCGGTCGCCATGATCGCGGAACAGGATCGCGATCGCGCGGCAGAGCCTGACCATCGCCTCGGACGGTACAAAAGAGTAGAGCTCCTGCGCGACGAACGCCTTCCAGCCCATCCCCCCACCGATCAGCACGCGGAAACCCTGCTCTTGGCGGCCGTCCTCGCGCTTGCGGGTGACGGCGATCGCCCCGACGCAGTTGATGTGGGGCTGACCGCAGTTGCCGGAGCAGCCGGAGTAAGTGACCTTGAACTTGCGGGGCAGGTTGTCCAGGTCGCGGCAACTCGCCAGCAGCTCGGCGGTCTGCTTCGCAAACGGCAGCACGTCGAGCCGGCGGTGCGGGCAGATCGACGCCCAGGGACAGGCCGCGACGTTGCGATTGACGTCGCCGCAGCCGTGGAAGGTCGTCAGGTTGGCTTTGGCCACGTCGCGAAGCAGGTTGCGCAGCTCGGGCAGCTGCAGACAGTGCAGCTGCGCGGACTGGCGGGTGGTGAACGAGACGCGGCCCGGGGAATACCGCTCGCCCAGGTCAGCCAGCGCCTTGGCCTGTACGCTGGTCAGCTGCCCGCCGGGGATGACGACGCGGGCCATATGATCGCCCGGCTGGCGGGAGTGGTAGATGCCGTACCACTTGGCCACGGCGGTCTCCTCGCGCGACATCGAGCCTTTGCGGGCGATCTCGTCGAAGTCGAGCACCAGGCCGGCCTGCTTGACCGCCTCATCGTCGCTGCGACGCACGCTGTCCAGTTTTCGCTGCATAGGGGTTCCTCAGATCACGCCAGGAACTACGCATCCACGGGCACTGCGCGGGCATCTCGAGCGGGCCTCGAGTGTTTTTCACCATCCCACAGCCGCAACTCCGCGTCTAGCCTCGATGCCACAGTAGGAGTCCTGTTCCCGCAACGTCAATGCCAGCGGCGATTCCTATCCAATTGCAGCCCAAAAGGTAATGCTTGATGTCCCTGTGGCGGGGCGCGTGTAGCGGCCGAAGGTTTACTTTCACCTCGATTTACACATAATGTCAATCGGCTTACTTATATTTAGGCGGTCAGTAAGGCTGGCGTTTTGGAGACAGAAGAAGCCGCCAGCTCGGCAGGGCAGACGCGAGGGAGGGCTTATGACCACGACATGCCTGCAAGAGGATCTGCAAACGCTCAACGAGGATCTGGAGCGGCTGGACGCCGTCGGCCGGGTCGCCTGGGCGGTCGAACGGTTCGGCGACGACTTCGCCCTGGCCTCGTCGTTCGGGGCGGACAGCGCGGTGATGCTTCACCTGTGCACCCGCGTCAAGCCCGACATCCGCGTGGTGACCATCGACACGGGCATGCTGTTTCCCGAGACAATCGCCTTCCGCACCGAGATGCTCAAGCATCTGAGGCTCAACCTGCGGATCTACTGCCTGCCGCCGACCGACGAGGCCTTCGTCGATCGGGAGGGCCTGATGTGGCTGACCAACCCGGCCGCCTGCTGCTCCGCTGCCAAGACCCGCCTGTTCGAGGCGGCCAAGCGAGAACTGGGCCTGCGGGCGTGGACCACCGGCATCCGGCGCGAGCAGAGCCACACCCGCCGCGAAACCGGCGTGCTTTCGCGCGACGGGGCGGGCCTGCTGAAGGTCTGCCCGATCATCGACTGGACCGCCGACCAGATCGACGACTACCTCCGCCGGCACGACCTGCCGTATCACCCCCTGCGGGCACAGGGGTACCTGAGTATCGGCTGCGCCTGCTGCACCCGGCCGATCCGGGATGGCGAAGACCCGCGCGCCGGCCGCTGGCCCGGCCAAGCGAAGACCGAATGCGGCCTGCACGCCCACAACCACGGCAGCGGGATCTAGGCGCGGGCTCGCCACTCGTTCGGAGAGCCGCCTTCAGAAGTAGGGCGGGCTCTGCCCGCCAAGCTCGGAGTACCGCCTTCAGGCGGCGTTTGGAGTCCCGCCTTCAGGCGGTCCGCCCGAGCGAGCGCAGCGATGCGAGTGGCCGAGCCGCGGCCCTCGATCCACAGACAACCGCATTCCCCGACGAGCCATCCGCTCGATCCTGCGCGACTTGCCGGAAACGCGGGCTGCTGGAAACGCGGGTCGCTCGCTGGTGCCGCAAACGTTTTCATTCTGCAGGGGTGAGAGATCCGGCCGTGACAGAGCGGATTGCGCCGTTTGCACCCCGTGCCGCCTCACGCGCATGTCGCCGTCTTCACCCCGCAGGGGTGAGAGTATCCAGCCCGGGGCAGAGCGGGTCGCGCTGTTTGCGACCCGCGCCGCCCCGGGTACGCGACGCAACCATTGCCTTTGACGTTTCCTCTTCAGGAACCCTGCAAGGGTTCCACAACCGTCGAAAGGGCTCGTGCCACGATGAGTTCCAGGGGCTCCTCAATCGCTGCGGTGTTCCGTATGACCAGGAGCACCTGCGGGATCGAGGGTTTTGGAACCCCTGCAGGGTTCAACGGCAAAAACGGAGACAAACGAGGGTGTCGGGCCGGCGACCCGGGGTGGCGCGGGTCACATCCCGCTCCGCCAGACGACGGCTGCGCAGGATCGACCCGCTGACCCCGGGCTGGATAGTGTCACCCCTGCGGGGTGAAGGCAAATCCACCGACGCGGCCGCAGGGCTTGCGCGAGAAAGAAGCAGCCCTGGCCCCCGATCCATGGGCGCTTTTTGGTTGACAGCGAGCAACCATCCCCGGTACACTGAACTCAGATGAATCTTTCATCATCATGGATGAACACATATATGCCGGGAAATGAACTCATCCAGTCGCTGCAGCGCGGCCTAGATATCCTTCGGCTGCTGGCCGAGGCGGACGGGGCGCTGCGTGTCGTGGACGTCGCCAGCCGGCTCGGCGTCAAGCCGCCGACCGCACACAACCTGCTGCGCACCCTGGCGAGCCGGGGCTTCGTCTGCCAGGACGGCACCAGTTACCGGCTGGGGCCGGCGGTGTTCGAACTGGCGACGGCCGAGGAGCGTCGCGGTCTGCTGGAGCGGGCGGCGGTGGCGGTGGGCGATCTGGCGGCGACGGTCCCCGGCGCGACGGTGACATTCAGCGAGCTGCTCGCGGGCGACGTGGTGGTCCGGCTGCGCGGCAGCCCCGAGCGGGCCGGCATCCTGCAGAGGCCTCGGGGGCGGACATTGCCGCTGTACACGTCGGCCTCCGGACTGCTGACCCAGGCCTTCGCCAGCGGCGACATCCTGCGGGACCTGCGGGCCAGGCACCCGTTCTGGGAGCAAGGCGTGCAAGCGTGGCAGCAGCCGGCCCGGCTGGACGCGTTTTTAGAGACCGTCCGCGCCGCTGGATACGCGGAGCTGCCCTTCGGCCGCGACGAGGCCCTGCGGGTGGCGGTGCCGGTGTTCGACGCAGGGCGGGCGTTTGTCGGGATTCTCGGATTGAACGTGCTGGCGACGGCACTGGAAGGCGCTTCCAAGCGTGCCCGTGCGGCGACAGTCGAAGCAGCGATACGGGCGGCAGCGGACCTGTCGGCCGATGACGGTGCAGGTGAGAAAGAAACGACCAGGCGGAGGAAGTCGAGCCATGTTGAATGCTGAGACGGTAAGGAAGTACGCCCGCGCCTGCGGCGCGGACGTCGTCAAGATCGGCAGTATCGACCGGTGGGAAGGCGCCCCGATCCAGATGGACCCGCGCCAGATCATGCCCGAGGCCCGGTCGGTGATCGGGATGGCCTTTCGCGTCATGCGCGGCAGCCTTCGCGGCATCGAGGAGGGCACCTTCTTCAGCAACTACTCGGCGATGGGCTACGGCGGGCTCACCTACCTGTACATGCCCATGGCCGTGATCAACATCTGCAAGTTCATCGAGGACGAAGGCTACGAGTCTCTGCCCATGGGGCACCAGAGCGACTGGCGGGCGATCGGCAACGAGGGCGAAGACCGCCCCGGCTACAGCCGGCCCGTCGCCCCCGGCCGCGCGGCACCCGACGTGATGATCCACCTGCGGATCGCCGCCTACCTGTGCGGGCTCGGCGAGATCGGCTACAGCAAGATGCTGCTGACGCCCGAGTTCGGGCCGCGCCAGCGGATCGGCATCATCATCACCGAAGCCGAACTCGAGCCCGACCCGATCTACAACGGGACGCCGCTGTGCAACCGCTGCATGGCGTGCGTGAATGCCTGCCCCGGCCACGCGATCTCCAAAGACAAAACGGTCAAGGTCAACCTTGCCGGCAGCGAAGTCGAGTGGGCGGACATCGACTGCAAGGCGTGCGACATCGCCTTTCGCGGCGGGCTGGTCAGCGACGAGCCGCTGGACCGCGAGCAGTGGTACACCGAGCCGATGTACGACAAGCACGTCGGGCGCGCCCCCTGGTCACCGTTCAACAACAAGCCGAAGAACGTCTACAACACCGGCCAGGCGGTCTGCGGCGCCCGCGGCTGCACCCGCGCGTGCATGATCAGCCTGGAAAGCCGCGGCGTGCTGAAAAACAAGTTCCATTCGAAGTTCCGCCGCCGCGAGCCGTGGACCGTCGACTGGTCCGCCGAGCGCCTGACCAACGAGCCGCCCGAGCAGCAGACGTTCCGCCCGGCGGATTGAGCGGTTTCGCCATGCGACAGCGGTGTTGTCCGCAGATGTCGCGGATTACACAGATACAACACACAATGACAGCCTGGGTGACGCTGGCCTCCTGCGGATGAGCGGGCATTTCGTTCAGGCTGGCGGCGTCATGGCCATCGCGCAAGGCCTGCAGTCTGCGCCGGGGACGGCGACTCGCATCTATCGGCCTCGCAGTGCCCCAGCCAGCGACTCCAGCAACCCCGCCATCTGCTCGGCGGGGGCACCTTTCGGCAGCGGCAGCTGCAGGTACTGCCGGCCGGTCTTTTCGTCGCGGCTGATCAGGCGTGTAGGGTCGCCGCCCTGCTCGCTCAGGGCCTTGCCCAATTCGCCGAGCAACGACGCCCCGACCGTCAGCAGATCGCCGAGGGCTTGGGGCGGCAACGCAGCGCCGCTGCCCGGCGCCGCTCCGGACCGGTCGGCGGGCGCTTCACCGGGCACCCGGTCACCGGCTCGCCTGTCCGCCTCGGCAGGCGCCGCCGCCTGTCCGACCGTGCCTGAATCCCGACCACCCGCACCGGCGGCTGGCCTGACCGCTTCACCGTCGCGAGGATCGCCTGCACCCCTGTTGCGCGGCTCAGCCGTCTCACCGTCGTGCGATCCGCCGGTCGCGGTCTCGACCGATTTCATGAACTGCTTGAGCCGCGTGCCGCCGAGGTACACCTCGCTGCTGCCGCCGTCGAGCACACCCGCAAACACCGACTTTTTGAACGCCAGCAGGTTCAGCATCCCCTCCTCGATCGTGCCCGCGGCGATGAAGTGCGCGACGCGGACCGGCCGGTGCTGCCCCAGCCGGTGCACCCGCCCGATCCGCTGTTCCAGCACGGCCGGGTTCCACGGCAGGTCCATGTTCGCGACCATGCTGGCGCTTTGCAGGTTCAGCCCCACGCCGCCCGCGTCGGTCGACAGGAACAGCCGGCAATTGTCCTCCTCCTGGAATCGCCGGACCAATTCCTTTCGCTTCGGTCCCGGCACGCCGCCGTGGAACATCACGTAAGGCCACTTCCGCTGCTCGATGCGCCGGGCGAGCAGTTCGTGCATCCGCAGCCACTGGCTGAAGATGACCACCTTGGCGTCCCGGTCCTCGAAGACCTCCTCCAGCAAGGTCAGCACCTCGTCTGCCTTCAGGCCATGGTCGGTCTCGCCGTCGAGCAGGTATGTGCTGTCGCACGACATCCGCATATTCTGCAGGCCGGCCATCAGGATCTTCTGGTCGAGTTCCGACAGGTAGCCGAACCGCCGCCACTTGCGGACGATCCGGGCGACCGTCTCGCGATTCTCCTCGTGGTACCGCATCTGCGGCTCGGTCATCGGCACGAAGTAGCGTTTCTCCAGCCGCTCGGGCAGCTGCTTGAGTACCGCCTGTTTCGTGCGGCGCACCAGCAGCGGCGAAAGCGTGGTCGAAACGCGATCGAGGTTGCGATAGCCGACCACCCGGCCGGTCTCGTCGGTTTCCTGGTGCTCGGCGAGGAACCGGAACATCGGCCCGAGCCGGTACCGATCGACGAATTCGACGATCGAGTGAAGTTCCTCCAGCCGGTTCTCCAGCGGCGTGCCGGTCAGCACGAAGGCGTGGTCGGACTGGAGCTGCTTGATGGTCTTGGCGGTCCGGGTTTGCCAGTTCTTGATCCGCTGCGCCTCGTCGAGGATGATCAGGTCGGTCTGGTGTTTGCCGATCTCGGGCAGGTCGCGGTAGACCACGTCGTAGTTGACGATCCTGTAATCCGCGTCGGCGGCGTAGCTGTGTCGCCTGGCCGCACCCATCCCCTCGACCACGACAGCCGTCCGCCCCGTGAACCGCTCGATCTCTTGCTGCCACTGGTGCTTCAGCGACGTCGGGCATACCACCAGCACCCGCTCGACGGCCCCATGGCGCATAAGTATTTCGGCCGCGGCGATCGCCTGGGCGGTCTTGCCGAGGCCCATGTCGTCGGCCAGCAGGCACCGGCCGGCCCGGGCGGCGAACAGTGCCCCCGCCCGCTGGTACGGGTAGAGCTTCACCCGCAACAGCCGGTCGAATGCCGGGTCGTCCGCCCCGGCCGGAAACGCCGCGTCGATCCGCTTGATCAGCTCCAGCCGGTCGCGGGCCTGCGAGATGAACGTCAGGGCGTCGTCGTAGCATCGCACCTGGTGGCCGTTGCCAGCTGCGCGGGCGAGGAACTCGTGGAAGCACGGCACGGCATCCGGACGAAGCACGCCATCGTCATCGAAGAACCGCCCGGCAAAGCGCCGGATCGAGTCGGGGCATTCGCTGCCTGCGCGGAAGATCACGTCCCGCCGCGAGCCGTACCGCAGGTAGACCTCGCTGTAGGCCGGTTGGAACCCCTCGGCCAGGGCCCGCTTGCCGCCCCGCTGGCGGCGCAGCCTGCCCAGCGTGTACTCGACATGCTTGCAGGTGCCCAGGGTGTTGACGGCGAAGTCGGGGCACGAGCAGTAGTTCACGCCGAGCCCGTCGCCGCGGATCGCCACGCGGTACGCCCGGCGCGTCTGGGGGTTGGTCACCTCGAACTCGGAGAAGATCGGCTCATGGCCGATGTTGCGGATCTTGAACTTCTGCTCCGTGGCGATCTGCCTGCGCAGCCCGATCTGCCACTCCTCCAGCGACAGGTCCTCCGGCTTGCGCGCCCGCGACAGGCGAGGGCGCTTCGCCTGTTTACCGACCTTCTTCCACCCGGCCGTCTTCTTGCCAGCCATCTTCCTTTGGCCTCCTTGCCCTTGCCTATCCAATCCGCAATGGGTGCCCTGTGTGCCGGGTGACCGATGGCCGCGATGTTGGCGGCCATGGAATCCTGCAGATGAGTGTTACGCACATATCATAAATCATACTCGCGCAACGCCTTGCTGGGCAAATAGCCCACCCTGCAACGGCGATTCGGCGGGCGCAGCCCGCCCTACATGATCGCGCCTTGCCCTACCAGCCCAGATCCATCGCCACGTGCTTGTTCCGGGCGATCTTGCGGCGGACCTGGGCAGCGAGGACCTCCTGCTCGACCCGCTCGGGGTCCCAGTCGCGCAGGAGCTTCGCCCGCATCTCGGCCAGCACAGACGCATGCGCGGCATCGGCCGACAGGTCGCGCATCTCGTACGGATCGGCGTCGAGGTCGTAGAGGCGCTGCTCGGCGGTATGGTTGTACACGTATTTGTATTTGCCCGACCGCAGGAACGCCCGCGGGTGGTTCCAGCCCTCGCCCTCGAATTCGCCGAAGACGTCCCCGCCGGCGAACGCGTCCGGCCGCCCTTCGATCAGCGGCACCAGCGAGTGGCCGTCCACCTCCAGCGGCCACGGCAGCTCCGCCCCGGCCACGTCCAGGAACGTCGGGTACAGATCGACCAGCGAAACCGGCGCAGAGACCCGCGCCCCCGCCTTGCCCCTCCCCGGCCAGCGAACGATCAACGGCACCCGCACCGAGGCCTCCAGCAGCGTCACCTTTCCCCACATGCCGTGCTCGCCCGCCATGTCGCCGTGATCGGAGAAGTAGAACACGACCGTATCTTCCGCCAGACCACTCCGGTCAAGGCATTCCAGGATCCGGCCGAGGTACTCGTCGAATTCGGTGATCAACGCGAAGTAGACCTCGCGGGCATTGCGGATCTTGTCCTCGGGCAGATGGAAGACCTCGCCCTGGTACTTCTGCAGGTAGCGGTCGCAGGTGTCCAGGCCTTCGCCTTTCCAGTTGGCCGGCAGGTCGCCCTTGCCGCGGTAGCGCTCGAGGATGTCGGGGCGGGCCTTCCACGGCGGGTGCGGCAGCACGAACGACGAGCAGATCGCCCACGGCCGATCCTGCTGGTGCGAGCCCTTTTCGCGGAGCATCTTGAGCGTCACGTCGAGGACCTCCAGGTCCTTCTGGAAGATGGGCTCGCGCTGGGGGGTGTCCGGGCCGGCATTGAACAGTTCCTCCCACATCCCGCCCGAACCGGGCTTGGCGCGGTACGGCAGCGGGTCGGTCCAGACGTGGCTCGTGCGAACGCCCCACGAGTAGAAGTCCTTCCCCGCCTGATTGCCCTCCAGCACCGGCCTGCGGTCGAAGCCGTACATCTTCTGGTAGCCGTTGAAGTGCATCTTGCCGACCAGGCTGGTCTCGTAGCCCGCCAGGCTCAGCAGGTGCGCCCAGGT
>JAWLBS010000209.1:0-9220 GCA_041687575.1 Phycisphaerae bacterium
TCTCAATCCGCGGCGTCCGCTCCGCGGATTGATCCAACGGTACGACCGCAGCGTCGCCGCCCGAGGCTCCTGGCTTTTTCAGGTCTGCCGAAAGGACACCAGTGGTCCACTGCCTTTGCACAATCTGCATGTTCTCTCATGTGTGCGACTGCTCACGGAAATCTACTCCGTATCTGTCAAGGGAAACATGCGTGCCAATGTCTACCAATCCAACGTGCCCATCCACGCCTTCCGCAGGGCCTCGACATCGACACTCACCGGCTGCGCCTCGGCGCCCTGGACCGTCAGCGGCTGATCCGCCTCGCCGGTCAGGCCCAGCGTCGTCCAGGGCACATCAGCCAAGGCCTCGGCGACGGCGGGCATCTGGGACGGGGTCACTTCCAGCACGTATCGCGACGGCGCCTCGGCGAGCAGCCAGCGGTCCAGCGGGACGATCGGGGCCGTCCAGGTCGGGCTGGCCAGCGGCACGTCTTCCGGCAACGACCCGGCGGCGTCCGTGAGGCGCTCGGGGGCGGTGGCCGGCTGGGAGGGCCTCGTCCGGCCGGAGGACTCCATGGCCGCATACAGCGCGGCCATGGCACCCTTGCACGTCGTCGCCACCGTCGTATCAAGCACCGCGCCGCGGCGGCCGGCGATGCACATCTCGGCTATCGCCGCCAGGATGCCCCCCTCGCTGCAGTCGTGGACGCTGGCGACCTGCCGGCTACGCACCAGCCGCGAGACCGCCAGGTGAACGGCCCGCGCCGTCGTCCAGTCGAACGGCAGATTCCCGGCCGGGTCGGGCCAGACCCAGTTCGGGCCGACCAGCACCAGCAGGTTGCCGGCGCCCTTCAAATCCATCGTCGCGGCCTGGGCGACGTCCTCGACGATCCCGATCGCGCTGATCAGCAGCGTCGCCGGAATCCGGATCCGCGGCTGGGCGAAGCCCAGGTTCGCCGCGTCGGCCGGGTCCAGGGCGAACTCGTTGTTGAGCGAGTCCTTCCCGCTGACGAACGGCGCGTCGAACGCCAGCGCCGCATCGTGCGCCCCCCGCGCCGCCCGCACCAGCGACCCGAGCATCTCGGGGTCCTCGGTCTTCGGCCAGCAGAAATTGTCCAAAATCGCGATCCGCGCCGGGTCCGCACCGGCCGTGGTCACGTTGCGGATCGCCTCGTCCACCGACGCGACCGCCATCCAGTACGGGTCCCAGTCGGAAAAGTGCGGCGCCAGCCCGTTGGCGATCGCCACGCCTCGCCGGCTGTCCAGCAGCGGCCGGACCACCGCCGCGTCGGCCGGGCCGTCGTTACACTTGCCTGTAAGCGGCTTGAGCGCCGAGCCCGCCTGCACCTCGTGGTCGTACTGGCGGATGACCCACTGCTTGCTCGCCAGCGTCGGGTGCGCCATCAGCTTCAGCAGCCGCTCCGCCAGCGGGCCCGGCTCGTCGTAGATCCGCACGTGCGAGCCGGCCGGCGGCTGGGCGGCGCGGCGCGTCCACGTCGCGACCTTGTCGAGCCCCGGCACGCCGTTGTGCAGGAACTCGCAGTCGATCCGCCCGACCTGCTGCCCGTCATACCGCAGGACCAGCCGCCCGTCGTCGCGGAACGTGCCGATCACCGTCGCCTCGACGTCCTCGGCCGCAAACAGCGCCAGGATCGTCTCGAGGTTCTCCGGCGGCACCGACAGCACCATCCGCTCCTGGGCCTCGGAGATCCAGATCTCGTCGTAGCGGAGACCGGCGTACTTCAGCGGGACCTTCTCCAGATCCACCTCGGCGCCGATCTTCTCCGCCATCTCGCCGACCGCCGACGAGAGCCCGCCCGCCCCACAGTCGGTGATGGCGGTATACAGGCAGCCCTTCTCGTGATCGCGGGCCTGCAGGATCACGTCGGTGAAGGTCTTTTCGGTGATCGCATTGCCGATCTGCACCGCGTGGGCGAACTCCTCGGCGTGCGTGTCGGTCAGCTCGGCACTGCTGAAGGTCGCGCCGTGGATGCCGTCGCGGCCGGTCCGCCCGCCGACGACCAGCACCGCATCGCCCGGGCGGGCGGCCTTTTCGATCCGGTCGACGGGAATCAGCCCCAGGCACCCCGCATAGACCAGCGGGTTGCCCAGGTACCGCGGGTCGAAATAGACCGCCCCGTTGACCGTGGGGATGCCCATCCGATTGCCGTAGTCGCGAACCCCCGCGACCACGCCCTTGGCCACGCGCCGCGGGTGCAGGATGCCGCGGGGGATCTTCGACAGAGGCAGGTCCGGCAGCGCGAAGCAAAACACGTCCGTGTTGGCGATCGGCTTGGCCGCCAGACCGCACCCGACGATGTCACGGATCACGCCGCCGATGCCGGTGGCCGCCCCGCCGTACGGCTCAATCGCCGAGGGGTGGTTGTGCGTTTCGACCTTGAACGCCACGCCGTAGCCCCGCTCGAAATCGATGATCCCTGCGTTGTCGACGAACACCGACAGGCACCACGGCTTGGCCAGCTTGAACGTCGCCGCCGCCACTGTGTCTTTCAGCAGGTTAGAAAACCGGTACCGCATCCGGCCGTCACCCGCCGGCTCGCCGAGAAGCGCTGCGGCCGTCTTGCCGTCGGCATCCGTCGCCGCCTCGGGCGCCGCCGGGATCGCCTCGCCCGTGTAGGTCACCGCGCTTTTGAAGGTCTTGTGCACGCAGTGCTCCGACCAGGTCTGGGCGAAGGTCTCGAGCTCCACGTCCGTCGGGTCGCGCCCTTGGTCCCGGTAGTGGGCCTGAATCGCCTGCATCTCCTCGAGGTTCAAAAACAGGTGCCCGTCGCGGCTGAGCGTTGCCAGGCCCGTGTCGTCCAGATCCCGCAGGGGCACCGTCCGCAGGTGCAGCGTATAGGGCGCAGGCTCGGGCGCGGGCCCCGCCGGCCGGCTGCCGATCAGCGCATCCTCGATCGACCCGTTGGTCAGCACCCGCCGGATGATCAAGCGCACCGTCTCGTCATCGAGGGCCGGCGAAATCACGTACCGCTTGCCCGTGCGAACGGTCTCGGCCGCCATGCCGAAATCGGCGATGGCCGTCTGCGCCGACAGCGCCACCGGGTCCATCACGCCGGTCTTGAAGAACACCTCGACCGCGGTCGCACCCTCGGGCGCAGCTGCCGCCTCGCCCTCGCCGTGCACGTCGAACCGCTCGCAGACCGGATCGGCCAGCAGCTCCGCCGCGATCCGGATCACCTGCTCCCGCGAGAGCGGCCCGTCGACCAGAAAGATGCGGCTGCTCGCCACACCGCCGACGCCGCCGATGCCGAGGTCGCGGATGTCGCCGAGGATCTCGTGGCCGTGGGCATCGGTGACGCCCGGCCGATTGCTGATATCGATACGCCAGTGGTTTCGTTTGGTGGTCATCGTCTCTGGGCCTGTACAGGTTAAAAAGGGGTCCATGTGTTTCGAAACAGGTATTCTAGCACGCAATCGCCCCCCGCGCAAGGTGTGCCCGCCGCGGGTTGCCTGCCGCGGCGTGACGGGGTCTGACCCCTTCGCACAACACCCGAACTCGCATCCGCCGCCGAAATTCCTGTGGCGGCATGGATCCCTGAACGATCCACCGGGGTCTGACCCCAATGGGCGAAACGCTCGGCACCCGCGCAAGGGGGTCAGACCCCGGTGACTCGCAAAAGTATCCTGCCCTCCACAATACTGCGGCGTTGATCGCGGCCGGATGCGCTCGCCCCGGGGTCAGACCCCCGGAAGCCGCCGAACGTCCGGGGGCAGCTTACGGAAAATGTCGCGTGCAGGCGGTATCATTGAATGCAGGTCGACGAGGCGGGCGGCGACCGCATCTGGCCGGATCATCATGCGGACTGGCAACAACCGCCCGCCGCAGGGGCATGAGGGACAGGACTTATGAATTGCAGGGGATGGCGCGTGGTGGTGGCCTGCCTGGGCCTGGTCACGATCTGCGGTTGCGGGAACCTCCTGCCGACGCTGGACGACCTGATCCTGCGCCCTGACACCAGAATCACCGTCACCCCCGCTGACCTCGGCTACCCCTACGAAGAGCGGACGATCGAGGTGAGCGACGACGGCCGCAGCGTCGTGATCTGGCACGTCCGCTCGGATGATTCCAGGGCCCTGGTCGTCGTCATCCCCGGCTCCAGCGATAACAAGTCGCTCTACGTCCAGAGCCTGCCCATGCTGGTCGACAGCGGCTACGACGTGGTGCTGATGGACTACGAGGGCTTCGGCAACAGCCCCGGCCAGGCAACGCTGCAGCATGCCGCCGACAGCGCCGGGGCGGTCGTCCGCTGGGCCATGACCCGGCACGAGCGGGTCGCACTGTTCGGGATTAGCCTGGGTTCGCCCCTGGCGATCCGGGCGGCCAGCGAGCACGAGGTCGTCGCGGTGGCGGTCGAGGGTGTCCTCGTGCTGCCCTCGGCGGCGAAGCTGTTGGCCGACCTCGACCCGCAGCGTCAGGCACTCTACACCCTCGCCGATCTCCTGCTCAATACACCGCTGGTCCCCGACGACTTCGACGTCCTGAAGTACGCCCCCAACGCCAATGGGGCAAAGCTGATCCTGTACTCGCCCGAGGACACCCTCACGCCGCAGAAGGGCGCACTGAAAGTCTATGAGGCCCTGCCCCCGCCCAAGATGGTGTTCCAGACCTACGGCGGCCACGGCCAGATCTACTTCCTGCTGCCCCGGACGCTCAAGATGACCATCGGCACCTGGCTCGACGCGGTTGTTGCGAACTCGCCATCCACCGGCACGGAACGCCCGATAACGGCCGCCGCCTCAGGCGATCCCCGGATGGACTGAAGCCTGCCCCGCCAATCGGCCGATAACACAAACAGAACCGCGCACGGCCTTTGCGCGCCGTGCTGCCCCCGGCAGGAAACGTGCTATGCCCGAGCAGACACAACCACAGCGAAACCAGGCCCTCAAGCAGGTGACCTCGACGGTTGTATTCTGGTGGCTGGCGGCGATGGGCATGCTGACGCTCGCGCTGACGGCGACGATACCCGCCTGGGCGGAGTACAAACAGGTCGCCGGCGTCCGCGACCAGATGCGGCAACAGATCGCCGACCTGCGGGCCCGGGCCGAGAAGAACGACTACTACATCCGCTCCTATCGCGAAGACCCAGAGGCCCTGGAGCTGCTGGCGATCTCCGACCTGCAGTATCGCCGGCCGGACGAAGCCCCCCTGCCCGTCGCACGAGAGGTCTTTGCGAGCTTCACCCCGGCGGGCTCCGTCACCCCCGCTGCGGCTGCCGTCGCGCGTGATGCGGGCGATTCAGCCGGCGAGCAGTCTGTCGGCCATGCGACGGCCGTCGAACAATACGTCCGGCAGGCCCACATGATGACCGAGCGGTACATCGGCCCGGCCCGGACGATCGGCCTGGCGCGGATGTTCTGCGACAAGACCTCCCGCAACGTCCTGACAGTCGCCGCCCTGGCGGTCCTGGCGACCGCTTTGTATCTGTGCCGCCCGGTCGGCGAGAGTAGAAACTGACCTGCTTTGCTTATCCCTGGGCGCCCGGCGCGGCCGCCTCGGCGGCGGGATCTGTCGCGGGGGCAGCCTGCAGGATCGCCCCCCAGCCGGCTGCCGCCTGCTTGACCTGATCCGTGGTCGCCAGATTGGTCATCAGGCTGGCCACATCGGGCGTCTGGCCGGCCTTTTGTGCCGCGGCGGGGCTGAGTTTGCGCATCAGCGACTCCGCCTCCTGGGCCGTGCGGACGAGCTGGTAGCGAAGGTGCCACTGGCGAACCGAGTACGGGTCGTACGGGTTCTCGGGATCGACGGGCAGATCCTCGGACGGACGGGCGACGTCCGCCCACCGCTGCGCACAATTTTCAATAATGGAATGGGCGATCTGTACGGCGCGGGCCTTATCGCCGTCGCTCAGACCGCTGGCCGCCTGCAGCGCCGCCAGCACCTCGGCATCCGGGTACAGATCGCTCACCAGCGGGTTGTTGTACAGCCCCAGCCGGGCCTCGAGCATGTCGAGCCACGCCTTGTACACCTGCGGGGCGGCAGCGGGCACCGGGCCCCGGAAATCGATCGCCTGGTAGATCGTCTGCGCGGCCGGCGGATAGCCCTCGTTCACGCCCGCGGCACGCAGCGCGGCGATCGTGGTATCGACCAGCCCGCCGGGCCGGCTGGCGATCTCGGCCCTCATATCCCGAATCGCCCGCGCCGCCCAATACCGGACGGCCGGATACTTACTCTGCAAGGCAGCTGTCAGGGTGTTCAAACTGCTGGGCTGGTTGAGTTCGCCGAGGACCTGGATCAGGTACAGGGCGACACGCGGCTGGTCGCCGCCGGCATTGTTGCCAATGCCCAGGTAAGGCTGGAAGACGGGCCCGGCAACGTCGGCAAAGGTCGTGCGGAACATCGCCGAGGCGCCCTGCCCCGGGGCGTCCGACAGGTTGCGCCGCGCCACGGCCAGGTCCTTGTCGTCGTTGGCCTTCTCGGCCGCAACCATCGCCTGCACCTGCTGCTCGATCGCCTGACGCAGGTTGGCCTGATCGGCCGCGCTGAGCACGTCGCGGCTGCGAAGCTGGGCGAGCACATCCTGCGGGCCGGCAGGCGGTTGCGGCTGCTGCGCCCGAAGCGCGGAACTCGCCAGCACAAGCGTCAGAACAAACGTAAGTGGTGCAGTCAGGGTTATCCGCATGGAATGTCTCTCCGCAACAGGCGGCCGCCGGGTTCTCGGCCAACCTGACACCCGCGGGCATTTCGTCCCGCCGCGACCAGCAGGCGCCCGGCGGTGGACGTTCGACCCGGTCGCTGGCAGAGTAGCAGGCGTCCGAAATGCTGTCAAGCAAGCTCCATTTGAAGCGCCTGGAATGACAGGGTTTATGGCCGTTGCCGGTGGTCGCCATGCCTCCGCGCAATCCGCCGCGGGCTTGACCGGCTGGACGGGTGCACAGTAGCATACGCACAATGGCAGATCAGACGCCCTCGCACATTCCGAATGCGCACAACAAGAAACCGTCCGCCGCCCAGCCGGTTCCCGAACCGGCTGTTCGACGATTGAGCCTGTATCTGCGTCAACTCGAGGCGTTCGCCGCCAGCGGCCTGCTGACCGTCTCGAGCAAACAGCTCGCCGAACCACTCGGCTTCACCGACGCGCAGGTCCGCAAGGACCTTGGCTACTTCGGCCAGTTCGGCAAGCCCGGCAAGGGCTATGACGTGCCGGCGATGATCACCACCATCCGGGGGATCCTCGGGACAGACCGGCTCTGGAACGTCGTACTGGTCGGGGCGGGCAACCTGGGCAACGCCCTGGCGGGCTATCGCGGGTTTGCGGGCAAGGGCTTTCGTATCGTCGCGGCCGTCGACCGTGACCCGTCCAAGATCGGCCAGCAGCTCGCCAACCGCAGCGATCTGGTCGTCCAGCCCATGGACCATCTGCCCGCGATCGTCCGCGAGAAAAACGCCCGCCTGGCGATGCTCGCCGTACCGGGCCAAGCCGCCCAACAGGTCGCCGAGCAGCTCGCCGAAGCCGGCATCGCCGGCGTGCTCAACTTCGCGCCGGTCACGCTCGCCCTGCCGCACCAGGTGATGGTCAAGGACGTTGACCTGGCCGTCGAGCTGGAACAGCTCGCGTTCCACGTCGGCTCACTCGATCCGCAGCTCGGATGAGCATTGCGTCCGCAGGCCAACGGGAAAGGGCCGCGACCGTGAGGTCGCGGTATCCCCTCGGATGGACGTTCTGCCCGCATTACGAACCGTGCTCGCACGTAAGCTCTTGGTGGGCAACAGCCCACCCTGCACGCCTGCCGCCCTTGCTCGGAGATAGCCCTACCACGCATACGCCTGCGGCGCCGCTCCGCCGGGCCCCGGCCAGATCTCGTCGAGCCTCTTGAGCGTCTCGTCGCTCAGTTCGATCTGGAGGCACCGCATCGTCTCGTTGAGCTGCTCCATCGTCCGAGGCCCGGTGATCGGCGCGGTGACAGCCGGATTCTGCAGCAGCCACGCCAGCGCGACATTGGCCGGGCTCTCACCCAGATCCTTGCACAATTTCTCATACGGCTCGAGGCTCTTTCGGTGCTGCTCGATCTGCTTGTGCATGGACTCGCTGGTCCGCCTGTCGCCCTCTTTCGCCTCCAGCACGCCGCCGAGCAGCCCCCCGCCCAGCGGACTCCACGGGATCACGCCAAGCCCCAGCCCCTGACAGCACGGCAGGACCTCCAGTTCGACCGCGCGGTTGGCGAGGTTGTAGACGCTCTGCTCGCTGACCAGCCCGAGGAAGTGGCGCTGCTGGGCCTTGGCATTGGCCACCGCGATGTCCCAGGCCGCGAAGTTGCTGCTGCCGACGTACAGGACCTTGCCCTGGCGGACCAGCGTCTCCATCGCCTGCCAGATCTCCTCCCACGGCGTGGTCCGCTCGACGTGATGCATCTGGTACAGGTCGATCCGGTCGGTCCGCAGCCGCCGCAGGCTCGCCTCGCACGCGGCGCGGATGTGGTACGCGCTCAGGCCCCGGTCGTTCTCGCCGGGCCCCATCGCCCCGTACAACTTCGTCGCCAAGGCGATCCGATCGCGCCGCCCGCCCTGGTCGAGCCACCGGCCGATGATCTCTTCCGTTCGTCCGTAATTATCCTGCCCGCCGTACCGATCGGCCGTGTCGAAGAAGTTGAACCCCAGGTCCAGGGCCTTGTCCATGATCGCGAAGCTGTCGGGCTCCGAGGTCCGCGGACCGAAGTTCATGGTGCCCAGACAAAGACGACTGACCCGCAACCCGGTCCGGCCGAGATTCGTGTACTGCATGCCTGACTCCTGACTGGCGATAAAGGAAACCCGCGGCGGATCCGCCCGCCACGCTCCCGATGTCCGATTGTAGGCGCGTCCACCGCGGCCGGGCGAGGCGAACTACTTGGGAGACATGAGGTAAGTTTGCAGCTCCGCGGCGCGCCGGTGGGCAGGAACCAGCTTTTGCCTGGCAGCAGTGAAGTCCGGGACGGCCGTTTCCTGGGGTCTGACCCCGAGTCGCACGTTTCCTGGCAGAATCGACGCCGTGATCTTGTGGCGGCCTGGATGGCTGTGCATCTCACCGGGGTCTGACCCCGTGGCGCTGACCAGCACTGGCAGGGGCACGGCGGGGTCTACCGCTCCCTCACGGTCGCGGCTCGTTAAAGCAGGACCGTAGCACCCCTCGCAGCGTTTGGCCCAGGGGGTCAGACCCGAATGGCACTGCCGCCGGCAAGTCGTTTTGTCGAGTCGGGTTAGATCTTCATCAGTTCGGCCCTCCTCACATTGCGGTGCTTCATC
>JAWLBS010000210.1:0-9211 GCA_041687575.1 Phycisphaerae bacterium
GCCAGTCAACGGCAACAACAGCAACAACAACATCAGCAACGACCACGACAACAGCCGTTGTAGGGCGGGCTGCGCCCGCCAAAGCCCCGTCAGGGGCGAAAGGAGAGTCAGGGGCGCCACGGTGCTGCGACCCGCCCTGCCCAGCCGGCGTCTGACGAAGCCGGGCGCAGGGCCGTGAAAGACGGCGACAGGCCTGGAAGTGCGGCGCCGGAGACGCCGCTTTCAATCAAGCCGCCGGCGGCGCCAACTTTCCCGATCCGAGCGGATCATGCGGCGACAATATGGACTGCGGCGGCAACGACGCCGCTTTCACTCAAGCCGGGCTGCCGAGCGTGCTGCGAATCCCGAGTCAAACGCCGCCGCACTGCGCGAGCCGCAGGCTTTGCATTGAACGCCGGCCATCTCTCGGATCGTCCGGTGCCGGGCATCGAAACCCGAAACCCGACACTCACCCCCGACTCTGCCCGAAGTTGTTCGCCATGATCAGCAGGTCGATCGCATTGATGTGGCCGTCGGCGTTGAAATCGACCCGGGGATCGAACCCGTTCTCGCCCGCCTGCGTCGCAAACGCGTGGGCGAGCATCAGCAGGTCGATGACGTTGACCACGTCATCCTCGTTGGCGTCGCCGGGCATGGGCAGCAGCGGCTCGATCTCAGCCAGCAGGTCGGCGTGGAGCTGGTAGAGCTCCCGCTCGGTCATCGAGCCGAACGACCGGCCCCGGTTGCCATCGGTATACTTCGCGAGAAGCGCCTCGGTGGCCTTCGTGCGGTTCCAGCCCTTGCGACCGCTCAGGATGTTCAGCAGCTCGCAGATCTGCGACGCCTGGCGCATCATCTTCATCCGGATGCTGGCGATGCCGCCGTCGTACGTGCCGAAGCCGGGGATGTCCTGGCCGGTGTAGTAGAGGCACAGGCCCGAAGCACTGTTCCAGTTGAACTGGTAGTTGTCCCAGTAGGGAGTCCCGCCGTCGAGACCGCGGGCCCACTGCTGCAGGAAGTTCGGGGCGTGGCCGGTGCCGTTGTCCTGAGGGCCGGGGCCGCCGCCGTAGAACCACCACTGCTCGGGCTTGGTGACGGAGTACTTGCGATATTTGATGTGCGGCCAGTACCACTGCAGCCCGCCTGTGCTCATGCACTGCAGGTCGATCAGGTTGTCGAGCTGGCCATAGTTCTGCCCGAACCGCGTGGAGATATCCAGCCGCCAGTGCCAATTCACGTCCGGGGCGTCAGCCAGGGCCGCTCCGCCCTGGAAGATGTTGTGGAACAGGTTGACCGCGCGGTAGTCGTCGCCGTGGACGCACTCCTCCAGGATCCACAGCGCCGCGCAGTTCGCCCACTGGATGTAATAGTACTTGTGGTTGAAGTAGACCTGGAACGCGGTGCGGTGCCAGCCCTTCTGCTGCGCGTGCTCGAACCACTCCTTGACGATGTTCTGCACGCCCTGCCAGTAGCCCGGCGGAAAGGCCCGCCACACGTCCGGGGCATTGCCCCAGAACTGGGCCTGCTGCGAGGCGTCCCCGTCGATCAGGGCCTCCCAGTACTGCCCGCCGTAGCCGTACGTCCCCGGCTCGCCCGCCAGGCTCGGCGCGTCGAAGCCGTAGTCCGGATCGAGCAAGTGGATCGGCCACGACTCGAAGAAGGTCGTGTAGAAGTCCGGGATCGGCGTGTTCATGCCCGGGCCGTAGTAGGGGCTGTCCGGGTTGCTCGGCGAAAAGGCCGTCCCGTCGAACAGGGCGCCGTACTGGTGGTCGAACGCGCTCCAGTCGGCCACGTGGAGCGTCTCGCCGGCGCCGCCCAGTTCGGGTGCCCGATCGCCCCATATGGCCGCGCTCCAGCCGTACGGCAGGCAGTTCGGCACCATCCGGTGCTTGTGGGCCGTCTGGAACCAGCGCAGCGTCGTCAGCCGCCAGTCATCGCCGTAGTCCCACTTGTTGCCGTAGCCGTTCAGGTCGATCAGCCAGGTCGACTCGTCCGGCAGCCGCACCGGGCTGACCGCCAGCGAGAGGGTCGCCGTCACCGGCGCCGCCAACTGGTCGGCGTCGATCGCGATCGTCGCGACATATTCGCCGGCCGGCGCGTTTTTCGGCACGTAGACGTCCATCCAGACCGACTGGTTCCGCCCGATGGGGTTGCGGTTGGGGTCGGGGATGCTGAAGGTCGTCGGAAACGGCGGCGCCAGCGGCACGGCCGGGTCCGGGAAGTAGGTGCTGCCGCTGGTGACGTAATGCAGCTGGAACAGTTCCACATGCGTGGCCGAGGGAATCACCGCCCCGCCTGGACCGATCAGGTCGCCGACGGTCACGCTCACGTTGGTCAGGCTGGTGGCGAGGCGTTCGATGAGCAGCTGCGCCCCGACCATCTCGTTGCGGCAGCCGGCCAGCGAGACCGTGTTGGTCGCAGCGTCCCAGACCAGGTTCGCTTTTTTGTAATCCTCGGCGCCCGTGCCGCCGTAGCCGTCCTCCAGCCGGTTGCCGGTGACGGGGTTGACCTTGATCAGCTCCGACACCGCCCAGTAGCGAAGCACGTTGGGCACGGTGCGGACGGTCTTGCCCGCCGGGTCCGGCACCGGCAAGGGCGGTCCGCTGAATGCCCCGTCCGCCCGCGCCGGCGGCAGCGTGAGCGTGACCATCTGCCACCCGCTGCGGTTGCCCGCGTGGTCGTACGCCGCGACATGGAAGTTGTATGTCCCGCCCGGCGTGAGCCCCTCGATGAGCATCTTCTGCGGCGTGTCCGGCATCTCCGGCCGGGGGATCCGCCACCGCTCGACCGGCGTCGTGCCCGGCGTCTGCAAGTCGTAGATCACGTCATAGCCGAACGCCTTGTCCGCCTGCGGATCGTTCGGGGCGGCGAAATGCAGCACCACGCTGCCGCTCTCCTCGCCCGGCTCGGCCGCCAGACCGGTCACGGCATCCGGCGGCGTGGTGTCGAGCGTTTCGGCCGTGCGGATGTACAGCCGCGGCTGAGCGGCACTGCCGGCCTCGCGGGTGTACACGGTGGAGTTGCTCATCTGGTAGTCGCGGGGGTCGGTCACCGCCAGGCCGTACTGATCGAGGATCAGGGCGTGAGCCAGGTCCGGGTCGAGTTTCACGCGGACCCACGTGTAGCCGCCGGCCGCGTACGTCCCCATCGTCCCGTTGACCGGGTAGGCGTAGGAAACCAGCGACCCGTAGTTGCCCATCGCCGCGGTCGTAAAGTCGCTGTAGGGGAACGTCCACTCGTCGCCCGGCTGCGGGTTCGACGGGTCGACCGGCCGCGATCGCCACCGCCAGCAGGACTCCCCCACCTGCGCCGCGCTGCCCCAGCCGTTGCCCTCGTGCCAGTCGGCGTTGATCGTGCTGGCGACCACCGCGAACAGGTTGGCCGAGTTCGCCCGCGCCAGGTGCAGCTCCGCCTCGACCACCGTCCGGCCGCGGAGGCTCGACAGGTCGAACTTCATGGCGGTGCAGTTCTCGTGGCCCTTGAGCCGGGTGCTGGTCGCTCGCCCCCAGTTGAGCAGCCATTCATTCTGATTGTTGATGTCGTAGTAGAAGCTGAACTGGGTGTCCTCGGTGTCGGGAAAGACCTCGACGTCCGGCTGGGCCGGGTCCAGCCACCCCAGCGCCGTCGCAGGAAGGATAACAAGAACCGCCGCCAGCACCGCCAGACCTGTCCGTCGCATCGCTCTGTCCCCTTTGCAGCCCTCGAATCGCAAAGAAAGCGTAGCCGCCGACCGATCCGGCAGCATCGAAGGGTCGATTCAGTGTACCAGATCGGGCTGCGTGATACCATCCATTGTCAGGACCCGCCCGGCCCCGCCGGCGCATCCGGCGATCGGTGGCGGAGCGGGCTCCCTTGGGGGTCTGACCCCCCGGGGAAAACGCCACCGGGGTTCACTGCCACCGGATAACGGATGCAGCCCCGCCCCGCCGGCCGCAGTTGCCAGGCCCGCGACAGGTGGCGGCGGGTTGACTGCAGACACAGGAGCACGCATGAAGGTCATCCTCGACACCAACATCCTTATCGCCGCCGCCTTCGCCCGGGGCAGCGCCTCGGCCCGCATCGTCGCCGCCGTTCGCGACGGCCGACTGGAGATGGTCTGGGACGAACCGACCCGTAGCGAAACCCGCCGGCTGTTCAGACAGATCCCCCGGCTGAGCTGGGACCGCATCGCCGGGCTCTACCTGCCCGAGCACGAGCACCGCGAGCCGACTCGGCCGGAGGAATTCGCCATGGTCGAAGACTCCGAGGACCGCAAATTCGCCGCGCTGGCCCATGCGACAGGCGCCATGCTGATCACCAACGACAAACACCTGCTGGCCGTCCGCAGCCGGCTGAACGTGGACGTGCTCACCCCCGGCGAGTTCGTGGAGTGGTACATGTAGGGCGGACCGCGCCCGCCAAAGCCGTTGTCGCACAGTCTCGCCAGGAACGAAAGGGAATAGTTTCAGGACGCAGGCGACAGTCGTATCGTCGCCGGAGTCCTGGAAAAGAGGCCCCCACCTCTTGGGGGTTTTCCCGTTGTTGGAGTCCCGTCAGTGTTCGGGGCCGCGTTGGCCCGCGAGGATTTCTGCCCTGACGCAGTGCGTGCGTTTGAGGGAAAGCGGCGTCTTCGGCGCCGCACTCCAAAGGGTCATCGCCCCACTTCCGGCTTCGTCAATCAAACCGACTACGTCGGGACGAGCTGCAGTACCGTGGCCCCTGGCTCTTCTCTACAACCCAACCAATTCGACATCGACCCCGGCGAAATCCGCATCGAACGTCAGCAGGGGCATCCCGCTGATCTTCGCCGCGGCATACGCGAAACAGTCGCCGAAGTTCAGCTTTGGATACTTGAACCGGGCGGCCGCCGCCAGTTCGGCGTGGGCCGCTTACTCCTTCAGCGGCAGGCAGGGCCGAGATGCCAGCCATACTGCACTACCGCTTCCGCTTGCCCTCACCATCGAACCAGGCCGATGCCTGAAACTCGGGAATGGCAGCGACGAATTCGTCCCCCTGCGCCAACTCCGCCACGCGCTTCTTCAAGGCGTCGAGAACGTAAAGCCTGTCAGAGCCTCCGCAAAGGACCATGCCTGGCTCGCTGAGGAAGCATGCCTCACTGGGACCTGGGGAACCCATGTTGAGCAAGCCGTAATCGTTGTGGAAGACGATCACCGGCATGCCGTTCCTGTATACCCGCACAGACTTGCCCAGACCCGGCACGGAGAACAAGCTCAACTCGCCATGGTCCTGTGCAGACGGTAGCGGCACGCCCCAGTCATGACGCCCGCCCCAGCTGCTGCCCGGCATGCAGCGCCGATAGTTGCCCACGAGTCGCCGGACCGGGGCAGCCGTGGCTGCCACTGAATCCTCCGAGACTCGCCAGCTCTGCCAGCCACCGGATCGATAGCAGTGCAGGACGTCGGGGTCGTCGCCATCCCACGCCAGGAGATCCACGGAATGAGAAGAACCACCGCCCCATCCATCGCCTGTCAGGCCGCTCCGTCCGACGATCCGGCCGACAGAAAGGTCATAGACGAACACCTCCGACGTGCTGGCGAAAGCAACCCGGCTGGCATCGGCGGACAGATCGAACTCGCTGGTGTGGAACCGTTCGTCGGTCTTCCAGATGCGCCGGGGCCGCGCATCGCCCTGGCGAAAGAACCAGAGGTCGTTGCCGGGCCCGCGATACACAAAGGCCGTTTGATCCTGCGATACCACGAACGCGCGCACCTCATGCGGAACGACCTCCTCGCGCCCGGTTCCATCCGGACGGATTCGAAAGAGGTGCCGATCTTCGGAGCCAATGAAGTAGATGGCATCGGTGCAATCGGTCACGGCTGCGGGGCTGTCCACAAATTCCAGGCCATGAAAAGTCGGCCTCGTGCTGAAATAGAAGATCGGGCCCATGAACGTGTAGCTCAATACGTTGGCCGCAGCAATCCCTTTCCACAAATCGCCGCGCCCCAGGCCGAGCCGCTCCGCCACCTTCCGGCGTGCGAGGTACAACCCCTCCACCAGCACACTGACAAGGAGGTACAGGCCGATCAGCACCAGGGCGCCATTCAGGTAGTGATGCGCGAAGTCGGCCGCACTGCGTATCCCCATCTCGTGCAGGACCAGGTCCTGAAACGCGTAGACCATAAGCCCGGCGACGGTGGAGAGAATGTTGGCGACGAGGACAAGCCCGAACGTCACTCGCAGCCGGCTGCGGTACAACCCGCGAAACGCGAGCGATTCCACGGCAGCCACGAACAGCGTCAACGGCCCGATCGTCACCAGGCCCAAGAGCAGTACGAGCGGCAGGTTGATGCCATTTGCCAAAATCATGGTGCGCAGCCTCGCATCTCGCGGATTTTACCCGCGTCGGTGATTGTACCAGGACATCCCACTTGTCCTGAGGACTACCGCGACCTCACGGTCGCGGCTCTTTCCCGCTTGCATGTGGGAGGACCGCTTATCCGCAGAATTCCATGGCCGGAAACAGCCCCGGCCATGGCACCCTGCCATGGCACCCAACAAAATCGTCGCCCGACTCAATACCGCCACAAATGCGGCTGCGGCGACCGCGACGCCTCCATCAGCCGCTGCAGCAGCCGCTCGCGCATCATCGCCAGAGTGGCCGGGTCGTCATTCGCCCGATTCGCCACCTCATACGGCTGCTCGCGCAGGTCGTACAGCACCTCGGCGCCAGGCCCGTAGCGGATGTACTTGTGCGTGGCCGTCCGCACCATCGCCCCCATCGGCGGCTCGTGATAGGCAAACACGTCCTCCCGCCCATCGACCGGCCCGCCCGTCCGCAGCGCCTCGGCATGCGACCGGCCGACCATCACCTCCGGCACGTGGCAACCCGCCAGGTCCAGCAGCGTCGGCAGCAGGTCCACCATCTCGACCAGCTCGCTCACCCGCCGTCCCTGCCTGCCGAAGCCGGCCGGCCAGTGCAGCACGCACGGCTGGCGCATCAGCTGGTCGAACCAGCTGCCCTGCTTCATGATCATGTGATGATCGCCGCACATGTCGCCGTGGTCGCTCATGAAGACGATCAGCGTGTCGTCGAGCATGTCGTTGCGCTCGAGCATGTCCAGCAGCGCCCCCACCGCCAGGTCCACCCCCGTCACCATCGCGTAGAAGTGCCGGCGGTAGTCGACGAACCGCTCCATCGTCCAGTCCGGCTTCATCCGCAGGAACCGCGCCAGCGGCTCGGGCTTGTCCTGCCACTCGTTCTCGCTCCAGACCGGCTCGGGGATCTCGGCATCCGCGTACGGCTCGAACATCTCACGCGTGGGGTTCAGCGGCGGGTGCGGAGCGTAGAAACCCAGGTGCGCGAACTGCTTCGACGAATGGCGGGCCTGCAGGTAGATCTGCGCGATCGTCGAGACCCACCCCGAATGGCTGAACTGCCACGGCGCGTCCAGCACCCGCCCGTTCTCCTCGCTCTTGCGGTCCGGGTGCGACGAACGCGGCAGCCGGAACACGTCCACCAGGTCCGGCCGCTGCGTCCGCAGCCACGTCATGTACGCGTCCTCGTAGCAGCCGGGCTCCTCGCTCGACCAGAACACGTCGAAGCCGTAGTCGTGCCGGGCCCGCGGGTCCAGATCGTTGTCCTCGTGCTCCTGGAAGTGGAGCTTGCCGATCTGCACGGTCTGATACCCGCCGGCCTTGAACGTCCGGGCGACGGTGGGCTCGAAGTCCGGCCGCAGCGTGTTGCCGTTTTGCGTGACCCCGGTCTGCTGGGGGTACAGGCCGGTCATGAAGCTCGCCCGGCTGGGCATGCACAGCGGGTTCTGGACGTAGCACTGCTCGAAGGACACGCCCTGGTTGACCAGGCGGTCGAGGTTGGGCGTGTGCATCGCGGGGTTGCCGTGCGCCCCGATGCAGTCGTAGCGCATGTGGTCGGTCGAGATCCAGATCACGCGGCGAGGCGTCGGCTGCGGCATGGAATCGGGCTCCTGCTATCGATCAGGCCAAACGTTCTCGGTCACCGGCATCTGCCGCCGAGTATACGTTTTTGCCCCGGACGATGCCATCGATTCCCGGCAGCAGGGCGCGGGCACAACAATCCCTTGATTTTTGGCGCTTCCGGGGGCACAATATATACAGAGGCGGCAAAGAAAAGGTGGCCGCGGAGCCGATAGACATATCAGGGCGTGCTCCGCGACACGGGCGAGTCTTTCCCTTCGCACTTCGCCCCGGCGGCCGCCTCGACGGACTCGAGGAGACTGCTTTGACGCATGTATCGGTCAACCTCGGCCTGCAACCCTTCGAGCCACGGCTCGCCAGCCCGAGTGCAACCTGTTTCTCAAGGCCGACAGTCCTTCTCGCATCTGCCTGCATTGCAGCCGGTTTGAGCTGTTTCGCCCGAAACCGCCCGCAATGCACACCATCCGCGAACCACACAAATCGTCGCCTCGTATGCAAATATGGACGAGGCAGTTGCCGGGAGGCGTTTCACATCATATGGCTTAGATGGCTGTCATGGCCCACTCGATTCACGGGATAAGGAGATCGGTAATGAATTGCGACATCCGTTCGGGACACGTGAATCTCAAACCCACCCTTCGGGATTACATCGAGCAGCAGCTCGATCGTTCGCTCGGGAGGATCAAGGACCGCATCTCGCACGTCACGATCCACGTCGATGACGTAAATGGTCCCAAAGGCGGCGCCGACAAGCGGTGTCACGCCGAGGCCCATCTCAGGCGTTCGGGAACGGTACTGGCGGACTGCACCGCCGGTGACGTACGCACGGCCGTCCACGAGGCCGCGGATCGACTCGCCACGCGCGTCCGCAAGCAGCTCGGCCGCCAGCGAGACATCCGCCGCCACCGCAACGGCAAGCACGAGTACCCGACGGCCGCCGAGCCGGCCTGACCGTAGCGACGCAAAGCAGCAAAAACCTGTAACGCAGCCGACCTGACGAAAGCGGTTTCCTGAACCGCCGCCGGAGAAGGTGCGTGTACGCAGGGACCTTGCGAGCCTGACATGGCGGCGGGCGCGCCTGGGGAGTTCGAGCACCGCGGTGGACGGTCCACCGCGGCAGGCAAAATGCTCGGATCTCCAGGCCGCCGCCCCGCCGCATTGCTGTTCCAGATGACAACGTGACAACATGACAGCGTGACAATGTGAAGACATGACCAGGTGACCCGGTGGCAAGGTGACAAGGTGAAACGGCAGGGGACAGGTTACAGGGCATAGGGGACAGCAACCGCGGTGCCACGGCCCTGCATCCTCGCCACGGCACGTCCATGGACTGCGG
>JAWLBS010000211.1:0-1682 GCA_041687575.1 Phycisphaerae bacterium
CGCGCCCGCCGGTGGCGAGCGTCGCCGCCAGTTCGCCCTGCACATTGTCCAGCGTGTCGAGGGTCACCTCGCCGGTGACGTCCGAGACGGCCAGATCCTCGCCGGTCGGCTTGACCACGCGGATCCGGCCGCCGCGGATGTTGATCCGCCCGCGGGGGGCGGCCCGCTCGGCTGGCTCCTCGACAGCGGGCCCGGGCTCGGCGGGCGCGGGCTCGGTCGGTTCGACGGCCTGGGCGATCGACGGGGGCTGCTGCTCCTGGAGGTAGACGACGGCATCGGGCTCATCCAGGGTGATCTCGCCGAAGGTCATCGGCGAGCGGACCAGGTTCCACAGGCCGGCGGTGACCAGCACCTGGCGGGCGCCGAGCACCTGGCGATCCTGCGGATCGAGCATGGTCAACCCCTCAAGCCGCAGCGGCCCGCCCCAGGACAGGTCCACGTCCTCGACCTTGAGCGTCCCGCGGAGGCGGTCGTTGAGCATGCCGACCACGTACTGCGTCCCCTGCCGGCTGGCGACGATGGCGGGCAGGGCGATCAGCAGGATGATCAGCAAGAGCAGCACGCCGCCCAGGATGTACGGCCAGCGGCGGCGCTTGCGGGAATGGACGGGGACATCATCGGGTCGGCGATCAGCGTCTCTGGCCATTGGGGTTCACCTCCGGAGTCAGGGGTCAACATGACCCGCCTGCATTGTACGCGAGTTGGTCCGGTCGATCGCAGACGCACTGCCAGGCCGGACGGCCCCGAGTGCAAATCAGGCTTTCCTCTGTATCGTGCATGACAGACCAACGCAAGTATGACAGCTGTCCACGCCAACTCCTCGGGGTGCATCCCGAGATCCGTGCCAGAGCGGGGTACTTGACGGGGGTCTGACCCCTGGCAGCACGCCCGCAACCGAGCCCACGCCCCAGTCCCCTTGGCGGCACCGGACCCTGAAACGTCTAACGGGGTCTGACCCCCCTGGGCAAACGCTCGGGATGCGTGCCACGCGTGCCACGGTCCTGCTTCAACGAGCCGCGACCGTGAGGGAGCGGTAAACCCCACCGTGCCGCTCGAACCCCACGGGGTCAGACCCCGTGGGCGTGCGCAGGCATCCAGGCCGCCATGAAATCCCGGCGTTGATTCCGCTGGAGGCGGCCGCTTCGGGGTCAGACCCCCGCAGCCGCCACTCCGGCCGTCACTGCCACCAGACAAAGAATGCACCTGCAACTCTTATTGTATGCCCGCAAATAGTTTCCGTGGCGACACCGGACCGTGCGTGCATATGATCCGGTACGTGTATTGGAGGTTTGTATCGTGTCACGCACACAGGCAATCGCATTGGCACTGACTATCGTGGCGCTGGGCGCACTGATCGGGTATGCCCTGCTGCGGTGGCAGCCGGGCGAGGGACCGGCTCCGGCCGTGGTCGTCTCGGCAGAGCCCGCCGGGCGCCAGACCGCATCGGCAGAGGCTTCGCCGGCCACACCGCGGGCGGCTCAGGTAAACCAGCCGAATGAATCGACGGAGGAATCCATGAGCAAGGTCTATGACATCGAGGGCATGCACTGCCAGGGCTGCGCCGACACGATCGAGCAGCGGCTGCGGACGATCCCGGGCGTGCAGTCGGTGGAGGTATCGTTCGAGCAGAAGCAGGCCGTCATCGAACCGGCCCCCGACGGCGGCCCCGCCGATGCCCAGGT
>JAWLBS010000211.1:1782-9090 GCA_041687575.1 Phycisphaerae bacterium
GCGGACGATCCCGGGCGTGCAGTCGGTGGAGGTATCGTTCGAGCAGAAGCAGGCCGTCATCGAACCGGCCCCCGACGGCGGCCCCGCCGATGCCCAGGTTCAGCGGGTCATCCAGGACGCCGGCTACAAGGCGACCCCCGCGCCGCAGTAGGGAATGTGTTGATGCGGATACACGCCCGGCCATCCGTTGCGGCAGCGACGGCCATGATGACGATGGGACGGTTCATCGAGGTCGAGAACGAGACGGCCGTGCCCTGAGCGGCAGGCCGCCAGGTGGTCTGGCGAAGCGGGGTCACCTCGCCACCCGGTCACCTTGTCAGCCTTCGGCGTATCCGGCTGACCCCTGACCCCTGACCCCTGACCCCTGACCCCTGATCCCTGACCCCTGATCCCTGACCCCTGATCCCTGACCCCTGACCCCTGATCCCTGACCCCTGACCCCTGATCCCTGATCCCCGCCCCCTGCCGTTCACTGGCAACTGGCAACTACTGTTACGACACCCGATACCCGACCCCCGAGACCCGATGCCCAGTGCCATACGCTACGCTAGCGCCCGGCCCCCTTCGCATAGCCCGTCACTTCCGCCACGCGCCCGAAAAACGCCCGCTTGTGTTCGGTGTTTATCGTCCAGTTCACCGGTGGGGTCTGAAACCCGCTCAGATCCGCATACGTCGTCTCGCGGGGCAGGCGGGTGTCCATGTAGATGTCGTGGCGGCGATGCGGCTCGCCGTTGTGTCCCTGGTCGTAGTAGCCCCACGAGACAAACCGCCCCCAGGCGACGTCCAGGTTGACCACGCCGGTCGAATCCTCGTTGATCAGGATCGGCTTGGGGGCCAGTTGGAACTCCGGCATCGAGCGGATATGGTCCAGCCCCGCCGCGAGCCTCTCCGCCGTGTTGCCGTTGCCGTGCGGCATGATGAAATCGACGGTGCGAACCATCGACGGCGGCGGCAGGCAGGTCCCCTTTTCGACGTTCATCCCGCCCTGGCTGGTGGAGATGAGCAGCTCCGGGTACTCGGCCTTGAGCTCGCTGATGACCTCGTGGGCCCGGTCGGCCCGGAACAGGTCCATGCCGAACGCATGGTCGGTCTCATTGGCAATCTCGACCAGCACGTTGCGCCGGCCGGTCTCGCGCAGAAAGTCCATCATCGCCCGAATCGCCCGCCGCACGGCCGGCTCGCCGTTCATCCGCTGCACCTGTTTCCAGTAGAACATGCCGACGATCACGACCATGCCCAGCTCGTCGGCCCGCGCCAGAACGCGGGCGATCCGGCCGGCGTAGTCGGCTTTCAGCTCGCCATCGGCCGTGAAACCGCTGTTGTCGTAATGGTCATAGACCTCGGGCAGATAGCGGCCCCCGCCGCCCTGGGCACCGATCGTAAAGCCGAGCACACCGTGGTCGCGCCAGCTCTCGATCGCCGCGCAGAACTCATCGGTGTTGCGGTCCGGGTCCCACCGGCCGGTGTCGGGATAGGCCCACAGGTCGCGGGTGGTCGGGTTGGCGTCGTCGAAGGTCGCCTGCACCGCCCGCACGTTGAACAGCAGCCCCTGAATCCTGCGCTCCTGGAACGTTCGCCCCTCGTAGGTGGGCCGGCCGTCGATCCAGAATTCGTCGCCATGAATGCTGACCGTGGTCATGGGTATCTCCATGCATATTGGATGAACATCAAGCCCCAGCGTAAACCAACAAGCCGCTCGATTCAATCGACGCTCCCACTGTGCAGCATGTTGACACCCGCACGGCGGCAGCGGACACTGCCCGTTCGCCGCGACGGTGCGGCGGAAGATGATTCGTGCAGTCCTTTTGCTTGAGGCGGAGAAGCGGATGCGATCGGCTGGTATGTGCGCGTGTCTTGCGGCGGCGGCGTTGTTCATCAATCCGGGTTGTGCGGCCAACAGGTACGCTGAGGTGGCCGAAACGCCTTGGGCGTACCGAACGCACGCAGCAGCCCAACAGAATCAGGCCCCCGGCTATGGCGTCTCGCCGGGACCGGTACTGCCGGTGACAGCCGACGTCGACGCCTTCCCCGCCCCCAACTCACCGCTTTGGCGAGTGGCGTGGGACGGGATCAACGAAGGGATATGGGTGACGTGCCCGGCTCAGAATCTCGAGCCGCAGAATGACGCGGCCGTGCCGGCCGACGGGATCGTGGCGCTGCTCATCGATCCGCAGACAGGTGACGAGAAAAGGAGGATCGTCGTCGGCCAAGACGAGCTCCTCATGGGTCACGACGGCGTGGGCCTCTGGTTCGGCCAGATCGTCGCCGGCTCGAACGGCACGCCCCAGCCCCGCATGCAGATGAGGCGCATCCGTACGGCCCGCTCGCTGCCGCATCATCTCCGCGAGAGAGGTTGGTCACTGCCGCAGGATCTCGAAAACCCGACGCCGACTGAGCCACTGACCGAGGCAACCGGAGACCCCGAGTCGCTGATGGACCAAGCCCTGCCCTGGCCGCAGGCGGCCGCCGCATGGGACGGCCAGCGGATCTGGACCCTCGCGCCGTGCACGGGTCCGGACGGCAAGCCACAGCTCCGCCTGCTGGCCATCGACATCGGCCTGACGCGAAAGCCCGACACGACGGACCGATATTATCAGGTCCTGGCGCATGAAGAAAAGCACGGCACGCTGGCGACGATCCCGCAGTTCGATGAATTGATCGCCTACGACCCGGCCGCCGCGGAGGTCCGCAACCACCTGTCCTGGGCCCTGGCGACCCGGCCGAACGAGCCATATCACGACCTGACACGGGCACGGCAGCTCGTGCTCAGCTCGCTGCGGTCCCAGCCGTGGAACCCGGAGTTCTGGGATACGCTGGCCGAGATCGAGTGGCGGATGGGCAACGCCGACAAGGCCGCCCTGATCGAGGCCCGCGCCATCAACCTGAACCCCGGCAAGGGATTTTACTGGGACCAGTGGCGCAAGTTCCGCGGCATGACGCGCCGTCACCGACAGCCGTAATGCTCCCGCACGACCCGCCGCAAGGTCACCCTTGTCGCTCGAAGCGATTCTCGTCCCAGATGAATCCAACGGGTCGGCCATTCAACGAAAACGTGCAGGTCGCACTCTCGCCAATGGTTTGCACGCGCAGGCCGGACAGAGCTGGCGCTGCTCCAGCCTTGTGGGGGATCAGCACGGCAGCGTAGCTCCGGTCGCCCTGGCCCGTTGTCTCGTCATCCAGGCACAAGCGCATCGAGGGGTAGGCCACGTCCATACGCTCGGAGATCTCGCCTTCGCAAAGCCTGCCCCGCAGATTCTCCGTAACCGCCACAACCATGCCGACATCGTCGACGGCAAAAGCAGCGCAGCCGGAAGCGAGGTCCCACGTCACGTCCGTTGAGTTCAAGTGGTAGTAGATCTGCACCGTCGAATCGGGATTCATACCGGTTACCCTGTCCAGCACCAGCAGAAACGCATCATCGACGATCGCAATCAGTCGCCGGTGAACGGCAGGCTCGTAATTCTGATGCAGCGCCTCGGCGACCAGCAAGCCCGGCTCCCCGTGCACATCGCAAATCGTTCCCTCTTTCTGCGGACCGTAACGCCACCGGTTGACGTATTCAAACGGCGGCTTGCGATCGATCGTCAAGGTGCTGTGATACTCCGGCGACTTGAACCGCAAGCGGTCGGAATCCGCACGATAGGTGAACCGGCCCGGATCCGCCACGAGTGTTCGGCCAAGTCCGCAGAAATCGAAACTCATCGGATCCATATGGGCGTGGCCGTTGTTGATGGGTGTGCGGCAGGCGAAAAACACGCTAAGCGCCTCGCGATTCCAGCCCGTTCGCATCGCCACCTGCTTGAGCTCCCGGAACCAGGCCACGGTCGGCCATGGCGTTACCGCCTCATCGCGAAGGCGCCGAATGAGAGTATCCACGTCGCCGACGCCCCAGGCGAAATCGAGGCAGCGATCAATGGCGGCCTCGACACCAAGGATGCCAGCCGCCTTCTGAAGGTACTGCACGTCGCCATAAGCCAGGTACCCGTGAAGCGCCGCCCGGATCATGCTCCGCTGCTCGGGGTCACTGTCGCCCCAGGGCACGACCGTGCCGCTCGGTCGAAATGCATGGATCGTATATTCGAGACTCTTGCGGACGAGGGCATGGTACTCGTCGCTGAACGACAGGTCGTTCTTCCCGCCGATCTCCGCCGCCAAAAGGAACCAGTACGTGCAGCCGTTGTGGTAGGACGGGCAGCCTTCGATCTGGCCGCCAGCCGGCATGAGTTGCGCCTGCGCGCATCGCTCCAGCTCGTGGACGGCGTGCTGTTTCCAGGCGTCCGCCTTCGCCAACTGCGGAAACAGGCACGCCAGGCTCAGCAAGCCCAGGTTCTCCATCAGATAATGGTTGTGATCGGCGCGAGGCCAGAAGACCGGGCACGCCTCGGCCAGCACCTCACCGTGTTCGTGGGCGCTGACGACCATCTTCGCCAGCAGCGATGGCGTAAGCAGATCCGGTTCGTCGATGAGGAACTCGACCACCCACGGCCAGGTCTCGAACCATCGGATGCCGACCTCGAGCGACCGCCACGGTGTCCGCTGCGCGCCGAAGGGGCTCTGATGCTTTGGCGTGGACGCGTCCAGCGCGGGCCGGGGACAGGTGTCGATCCAGTTTTCCAGTTCCCGGACCACCTTCTCGGCGTATTTGCGGTCGCCGGTCAGCGCAAAGGCCGCCAACAGGTCCGGCCAGTGGTTCATGCGATTCAGGTCCCAGACGTATTCCTCGTCGTCGAACTGCATTGTGTGCCAGTCGGGCGGATCACAGACGAAGTGGGGTTTTCCGCCGGTACCCGGCAGCACAAGCATGCCCTGCAGGGGAAGCTGGGCCCCACTCACCATCCGCCGAACGGCCCCGGGATGCGCATCCTGCAAAAACTGTGCCATGTCCCGCGGCGCAAAGCCCTGCCTGGCACGCAAAGCATGAACATGTTGACGCACGCTGGCATGAAGCTGCTCCGGCGTCAACGGCGCGGCCAGCACGTCATCTCGTTGCATAGAAAAACTCCTGAATAGTCATCAGCCATTCAGTACTTGTGGCCGCGACTCCTACTCCGCCGCCTCCACCCGCCGGCTGGCGGCGACCTCGTCCTTGAGCCGCTTGATATGCCCCCGGCCAAGGCCCTTGACCTCGCAACCGAGCTGGATGTAGCACTTGATCTTCTCGTCGCTGAGGATGCCGAAGCAGTCGATCACCGCCAGCGGCTGGCCCGCCCAGGTCACCACGTCCTGCGGGTCGAGCTCCAGGTACGGGGCGTGCCGCACCGCCAGGATCAATGCATCGCACCCCTTGACCGCCGCGGCGAGATCCTTCTCGACGGTCGTGTTGACCAGGTCCTCCTGGTTGCGGAAGAACCGCGCCCACGAGTGCCCCGGCGCCGGATAGGTGTCCTGGCTCTCCAACTCGTACCAGTGGTCGACGTACGGGTCGTGCACCTTCACGTCGGCGTTCATCTCGGTCAGCTTGCGGACCACCAGCTCCGAGCCGCTGTAGCGGGTGTCGCCGACGTCCTCGCGGTAGCTCGCCCCGGCCACCAGCACCTTCGAGCCGGCGATGTAGCGGCCCATGTTCCGCAGGGCGTCGCGGGTCATCTCGGCCACGTGCAGCCCGCGCGTGTCGTTCGTGTCGATCGCCTGCGGCGTGATCTTGAAGACGTTGTCCTGGTCCTCGAAGCCCAGGATGTGCTTGTAGGCCCAGTAGCCCAGCCCGCCGTCTTTCGGCAGGCAGTACCCGCCGATGCCCGGGCCCGGGAAGATGATGTTGCTGTGCGTCGGCCGCACCTTGATCGCCTTGATGACCTTGAGCAGGTCCACCCCGTTGCGCTCGGAGAAGAGGCTCCACTCGTTCAGAAACGCCAGGATCGTCGCCCGGTAGCTGTTCTCGACGATCTTGGTCGTCTCGCTCTCGATCGGGCGATCCATCACCGTCAGCGGGAACTTCTCGACGTTGAGCACCTCGGAGAGGAACTTGACCACCCGCTCCCGCGCCGTCGGGTTGCAGCCCGAACAGACCCGCCAGAAATCGCGGATGCTGCTGACGTACTCCCGGCCGGGCATCACCCGCTCGAACGAGTGCGCCAGCAGCGGCGGACTGTCGATCCCGCGGGCACTGAAGGCCTTCTTCATGATCGGGTAGGCGACAAACTCGGTCGTGCCCGGCGCAACGGTCGTCTCGATCAGCGCCAGACAGTCCGGCCCGATCTTATCGCCGATCGTCTTCATGGTCGCTTCCAGGGCGGCCATCTCCGCCTCGCCGTCCCGCATGTCGCCCAGGGCGTGCTTGGTGTAGTCGCACTGCACGTCGACGACCACGCAGTCGGCCAGCTTCAGACAGTCGCTGTTGTACGTGGCGATCAGGGTCTTTTTGTCATTGACGCACCGGGCGATCATCGGGTCGACCTCGGGGTCTTCGGCCTTGACCGGGCTCTGCCCGCGATTCAGCATCGGAATCTTCCAGTAACTCCGGGGGCTGGGGCGCTGACAGCCGATCACGAACTTGCTCGGCTGGCCCGTCTGCTTGTCGACCGTGTCGGCGACGATCGCGGCCATGACCGCGCCGACAAAGCCGACACCCATGACCACCACCACCTCCTTGCCTTCGGCGCGGGCGCCCGCGGCGAGTTTCTCGACGCGCGCGAACTCGGCTTCGTACTCATCCTTCTGCGAAATCGCAAACTTCTCACCCGACGGAGCGACGGAATAGTCAGCCATGGCTTCTCCTAATATCGTAAGTGCAAGTGCCTGTTCAGTGTGGGGATTCCCGGCCCCGCCACACCCACGTCCCTGCCGGCCTGATGAGGGGAATGATCTCTCGCTGGCCAGGGCACCACCGCAGCGGAACGAGCCGGTCCCGCCGGCAGCGATGCGTCGTATTGTAAGCTGTCGGGCCGTATCTTGCCAACAGGGGTGTGAAATGCTGCACGAACCGGGTGCATCCGTGGGAGGCGGCGTGCCCGGGGTCTGCCCCCTTGCAGCGCGTCCACACTCGAGTTTGCCGCCGCGGTTCCCATAATGGCACCGATACCTGGTAGATCCAACGGGGTCTGAGCCGTTGGGGTAAACGCCCCGGACGGGCCTCACGGGCCCGGGCCAACGAGCCGCGACCGTGAGGGGCGGTAAACCCCGCCATGTCCCTGCCATCGCCACGGGGTCAGCCCCCGGTGACGTGCACAGGTATCCGGACCACCAGGAAGTTTCGGGGTTGCTTCCGCCCGAAAGCGTGCGAGTCGGGGTCAGACCCCTGGAAATTCTCCCGGATGGTGCCGGCGCTGGCAACCGAGGCGCCCCGGGACTAAAATCATACTCGACACACAA
>JAWLBS010000212.1:0-9070 GCA_041687575.1 Phycisphaerae bacterium
GGGGTCTGACCCCGAGGCGCACGCCTCCGGCGGAACCAACGCCGGGGTTTCATGGCGGCCTGGATGCCTGTGCACGTCACCGGGGTCTGACCCCGTGGCGTTCGAGGAACCACGCGTACCGCTCCCTCACGGTCGCGGCTCGTTTACTGCAGGACCGTGGCACGCGTGGCACGTGCCACCCGTCCGGAGTGTTGCCCAAGGGGGTCAGACCCCGGTGGATGTTTCCGGTATCGGTGCCGCCAAGAGGATTGGATCGTGGATTCGAAGACGGGCGTGCTGCCAGGGGGTCAGACCCCCGCAGTGCGTCGTTCGCACAAGGGAGTTTTGATGGCCGAACATGTTGGCGCCGCAACCGAACGGGCCGCCTCATACAAGGCTCATGTCGACGCCATGCGGATCGCGTACCGGCAGGCCCGGTGGGCGGCGTGGCTGGCGTTCTGGGTGAACCTTGTCCTGGGGGTGTCGAAGCTGGTCGTCGGGCTGATCGGCCAGAGCCTGGCGCTGGTGTCCGACGCGGTCAACAGCTTCGGCGACCTGATCAGCACGGCCGGGGTGCTGGTGGGCATGCAGATTTCGACGTGGCCTGCCACCGCCAAGCATCCCTATGGGTACAGTCGGATCGAGGCGATTATCGGGCTGTACCTGGCGATGGGCCTGGCGGGGGCGGGGGTCTGGATCGGCAGGGAGGGGCTGGCCTCGCTCGATGCCCCGCACCCTGTGCCCGCCTGGTACACGCTGATTGTGGCTGGGGCGGTGGTGATCATCAAGGAGTCGCTGTACCAGTACAAGATCCGGGTGGCCCGCCGGCTGGGCAGTCAGAGTTTGCGTGCGGCGGCGTGGGACCACCGGTCGGACGCGATTGCGAGCCTGGCGGTGCTGGCGGGCATCGCTGCCAGCCGGTGGGGCTACTGGTGGGGCGACAGTGTAGCGACGCTGGTGGTGTCCGGGACGATCCTGTGGGCGGGGGTCAACCTGATGCGGGGGAGCGTATCGGAGCTGCTCGACCGCCAGGCGGATGTCAGTTTTCTGGAGTCGGTGCGCCAGACCGCATCGCTGGTGCAGGGCGTGGCGGCGATCGACAAGTTGTTCGTCCGCAAGGCGGGGCTGGAGTATCTGGTGGACGTGCACGTGGAGGTCGACCCGGACCTGAATGTCAAGCGGGCGCACGATATTGCTCACGACGTGCAGCAGGCGATTCAGCATGCGATGCCCAATATTCACAGTATTCTGGTGCACATCGAGCCGCATGAGCATGGGGCGGGCGAGACGGTTGAGGAGATCGAGCGGCCGCCCACGCGGCCGGGGGGCGAGAGGAAGTGAAGTCGGCGGGGCGCGGGGGCACCCGGCTTCAGGAGGATGCTTCGCTCACGATGACTTGCGGGCTTGATTTCCGTGCGCGGCGCTCTTGGCCACTCCAGGCTCGGCCACTCGCATCGCTGCGCTCGCTCGGGCGGACCGCCTGAAGGCGGGACTCCCAGCGCCGCCTGAAGGCGGTACTCCTAACGCCGGCTGAAGCCGGGACTCCTAACTTGGCGGGCACAGCCCGCCCTACAGCGGCTGAAGCCGGGACTCCTAACAGCCCGGCCCTGCGCGTGGCACCCGAGATCCTGTCTACCGCTCCCTCACGGTCGCGGCTCGTTGGCGCAGGACCGTGACACCCGATTCCCTGACCCCTGCCTGCCACGGCGAAGCCGTCGTATGGCGAAGCCGGGACCCCTGACCCCTGCCGTGACTGGCAACTGACAACTGCCAACGGCCAACTACACTCCCAACGGCTTAGGGCTATAATGGCGGTATTGTCGTTTGCGGTGAACAGGCGTCCGGGCTGGCGGTGAATCGTGTTCTCTTGCCGCATAACGGCCAATGGACCGAAAGGATGGAACAAATGCCGACGCAGCCGAATCGTCCCGAATCAATCCCGCATGCCCCCGATGTTGCCGAACGTCAGACCGTTGATAACGGCTTTTCCGCGGGCTGGGGCAGCCAGTATCTGCCTTCCGAGCGATATATCGTCGATCCGCACATGCACCTTCACCGGTCGACGGATCGGTACGAGGTCTTCAGGCTGGTGGACGAGTTCTTCAGCCGGGCCGTTGCTTACCGGCTGGGGCGGATCGTTGCGCTGGACGGCCGGGCGGAGAATCTGGACGCCTTTGCGGCTGTGGCCAAGTTCGACCCGCGGTTCCGGTTCTGGGTTCGAATGAACGACGACAAGCCGGACCTGGACTTTCTGAAAAAGGCGGTCGATGCCGGCGCGGTCGGGATGAAGATCCTCAACATCCGCATGATCCGCGAGGCGGGCGATCACAAGGTGTGGCTGTCGGAGCCGTGGCAGGAGATCTTCCGCTGGCTGGAGGGCAGGAACCTTCCGGTGCTCTGGCATGTGACGCAGCGGCACACGGCGGCGCCGTATATGGGCGGCAACCTCAACTCGTACTGGTCGGAGGGCTGGGCGAAGGGGGCGACCTTCAGCAACGAGGACATGGTCGCCGTGTTTGCCGAGAACGTGAAGCGGTTCCGCGGCATTTCCTTCATCGGCGCTCACCAGATCCACGTCGGCTGGGAGCGTCTGGATCGCCTGTTCACCGAGCACCCGAACCTTCACACGGACACGAGCTGCGGCTGCATCGTCCGGCCGGACGACCAGATGGACGAGGCCGACCGCGTCCGCCTCCATGAGGTGTTCTGCAAATGGCAGGACCGGATCCTGTTCGGCACGGATGTGATGCTCGAGCCCGGCCACGTGGACGAGTACCTGCTGCAGCATTTCCGCAACCATGTGCGGTTCATTCACCAGCTCCGGCTGCCGGACGGTGCGTTGCAGGCGGTGATGCACGGGAACGCGCAGCGGCTGTTGAAGATGGAGCCGTTGCCGGATACGCGGCGGGGGGCGCTGCGGCCGTAGTTTGCGGTTGAATGAGGGGCCTTTCCGCAGGATGCATTGTTTTGCGCGTCCGGGACGACAAAGGCACCCTCGCTCGCGCTTCGGGCTCGTTCCCGTTTGTCTGTGGGCGCTTTGCTCATCCGAGGGATTCCATGGCCGCAACCCGGCTTCGCCAAACGACGGCTACGCCGTGGCAAGCAGCGCGGCCATGGCACCCGACGCGATGCCTTGGTGGGCAATAGCCAACCCTACATTTTTGTGCGCATGCGGACGATCAGCAGCGGGGGGATCTCCGGGGCGGCGTCGCGGCGGAGGTAGCGGGCGTCGTCGGCGTCGGGCTTGAGGCCCGGTTCCTCGAGGGCGTCGACGAGCAGGCCGCACTCGAAGGCCATCCCCAGCAGCACGCTCAAGGGGCGGTGGAAGTAGTAGTGCGGCTCGGGCTGGCCGACGATGCCGAGGCCTTTCCACGTGGTCGGGGTCAGGTAGCGGCCGATCTTTACGCCGGTCTCGACGACGATCCGGCCGTCGCATTCGCGGCTTTCGGCGAAACGGGCACCGCCGGGTGCGTCGAAGCAGGGGTGGATGATGCTGAAGACGAACCAGCCGCCGGGGCGGAGCATCTTCGCCAGGGCGCGAAACAGGGGGCGGACGTTGGCCATGTCCATCAGGCACATGGTGGCGACGGCGCCGTCGAACGGCTGGCCGGCCAGGGCAAGCATGGCCTGTTCGTCGGTCGCGTCGATAACGTGGTAGTCGATGTTGGTCATTTCCGGCGGCGTGCGTTTTTGGGCGCGGGCGATGAATTTGTCGCTGAAGTCGAAGGCGGTGACCTGAGCGCCGCGCTGGGCCATCTGGCGGGCGAGCCGGCCGGCGCCGCAGCCGACGTCGAGAACGCGGGTGCCTTGCTCGATCTCGGCAAGCCGGTGGGTGGTCGGCTCGATGAGTTCGAGTTGGAACTGGTTGCCGTCGCCGATGCGGTCGTCCCACCATTCGGCGTTGGTGTTCCAGATGCGGCGCACCTCGTCGGCGAGGGTGCGGTCGGCAGTGTCGGGTTGGGGGTTGGTCACGGGTTCTGTAGTCCTTTCCCGCACATTTTGGCGGGCGCAGCCCGCCCTACATTGCCGCCACCGTTACCAGCCGGCGCGGGCGGCGATCGCTTCGCCCATCGCCCGGACATTGGCGGGTTGGGCGTAGCCGGGGATACTGTTGCCGGACGAGGGGATATATCGGCCGGGGACGTTCATCTCCTCGAACATGTCGTGCACGAACCGGCGGACTTCGTCGGGCGTGCCGCGGGCGAGAAGGCCGAGGTCCACGTTGCCGATCAGGGTCAGGCGCGGGTGCCGGCGGCGGATTTCGGGGATATCCATGCAGCCGTGCTCGATCGGGTTGAGGGCGGAAAAGCCGAGCGGTGCGAGGTCGTCGAGGACATCCATCAGGTTGCCGTCGCTGTGGAAGATCCAGGGCAGCCGGATCGCATCCGCCACCTGTTTCGCATACGGCAGCACCACCTCGCGGAGGATGGCCGGCGAGTAGATCGGGCCGGTCTTGTAGGCGAAATCGTCGAAAGACCAGACGAAATCGACGCCCATCGTCTGGACCTTCTCCAGCACGCGGCAGGTCCAGTCGGTGTAGCGCTGCAGGATCCGCCGCAACAGGGCGTGGTCTTCCAGGCAGGCCATCGCGAAGGCCTCCATGTCCATCGTCTGCCAGATGTGGCCGATGCCGGTCGAGATGCTGACGCTGATGGCCAGTTCGTCCTTGGCGTCGATCACCCGCTGCAGGTCGTCCCAGTGCTGCGGGGTGAGCTCCGGCATGACGAGTTTCGAGAGGCTTGCCTCGTCGGTGATCTGGCCGGCCCAGGTCCGCGGGTCGCGGATGCGCGGGGCCATCGTGAAGCGCGAGGGGGCCTCGATGTTGCAGATGCCGATCGCCCGGCCGATCCGCTTGTCGAGCTCCACCACGGCCAGGTCGTACTCGACGCCGGGCCCATCAGGCAGGTCGGGGAAGGGGCCCAGGTCGAAGGCCCCGAGCACGACCCGCCGGTCGACGCCGTGTTCGATCCAGGGGATCGGCTCGGCCGGCTTGCCCGTCAGAACCGCCATGACTCGATCGCGCGGGTTCACGGTGTCTCCCATCCCAGCAGGGCGGCATGGACGTGCGAATCGATGATCATGACACCCTCACGACGGCCACGCCGTAGCGGTCGAGCGTGATGGTGGAGCCGGTCTTGTTGCCGGCGAGCAGGTCGTCCTTGCCGGCTGGGACGGGCACGGTCTGCTGCTGTTCGGTGTGGTTGACCAGAAAGAGGATCCGCTTGCCGTCGCCCTCGCGGACGCTGATCTCCACGCCTTCGGGGGCGACGAAGGCCGGCTCGATCTTTGCTGCGTCGAGCAGCTCGTCGATCAGCGTGTCGTAGAAACTCGCTTCCTTGATGATGGTGCCGAGGTAGTAGCCCTTGCCCTGGCCATACGTGTTGCGCGTGAGCGCGGCGTAGGGCTCCATGTGCCACTCTTTGAAGCCTGCCAGCACCTCGGCGGTCGTCGGGGCCACCCAGTCGGCGTAGTGGATGGCGGTGACGTTCACCGTCCGGACGCCCATGCGGTCTTCGACGCGGTACTCGATGCCGCCGCGCAGGGCTTCGTATTCCTTGATGCGGATCCCGAGGGCGTCCGAGAGCAGGCCGGGCAGTGTGCGGACGTGGCACAGGCCCGATTCGTCCTTGACGCCGGTGCGGGCGTCAGCCAGCAGGACGCCACCGTTTTTGACGTAGGCGTCGAGCTGCGCCGCCAGGTCGTCGGGCAGGATGTACAGGTCCGGGGCGAGGACCAGCTTATAGCCGGACAGGTCCGTCCCGGGGCGCACCATGTCGACCGACACCCCCGCCCGGCGCAGGGCCTGGTAATAGCGGCCGATGACCTGGTGGTACTTGTTCTCCTCGTAGGCCGGCTGGGCCGACAGGGCCCAGACGCTGTGGTAGTCGTAGATGATCGCTGCTTCGGCCTTGACGGTGGTGCCTGCCAGGTGCGGGGCGAGCTGGTGGTATTCCTGTGCCGTTTGCGCCGTCTCGTCGTAGCGGTGACCGGGCTTGCCGTCGTGGCCGATGATGCCGTGCCAGTACTGTTCGCGGCCGGCTGTGCAGGCCCGCCAGCGGAACCAGACCTGCCCGTCACCGCCGTGGGCGAGCTGCTGGTAGGCGATCTTGCGGATCTCGCCGGGACGCGGGGCGCGGCTGAGGGTGCCCCAGCCGTGGGGGCCGCTGGTCTGTTCCATGATCCAGAAGTTCTGGCGCTTGAGGCCGCGCATCACATCGGCAGCCATGGCGGCGTTGTAGTTGGCGGCCATGTCGGGCGGGCCGCCGACGGGGTAGTTGTCCCAGGAGACGAAGTCGAGGTCCTCGGCGAGGTCGTAGTAGTCGATCTCGCTGAACAGGCCCATGAAGTTGTGGGTGACGAAGTGGCTGGGGCAGACGGCGCGGAGGATCTCAACCTGCTCGGCCTGGAACCGCACGTTCAGCCACGAGAAGAACCGTTTCCAGTCGAGGCAGGTGTGGGGGTTGTGCGCGCTGAAGTCGTCGGGCGGGACGATCTCGCTCCAGTCGCCAAGGCCCTGGCTCCAGAAGTGGGTGCCCCACGCGCGGTTGAGCTCGTCCAGGGTGCCGTAGCGCCCCTTGAGCCAGTCGTGGAAGTTTGTCCGGCACGACTGGCAGTAGCACATCGGGTGGCCGCCGATCTCGTTGTCGGTCTGCCAGCCGATCACGTGCGGGTTGTCCCTGTAGTGCTCGGCCATGGCGCGGGTGACGCGATTGGAGAGCAGGCGGAAGGTGCCGCTGGTGAAGCAGTTGTGCTTGCGCATGCCCCAGGTCAGGCGCGAGCCGTCCGGGCGGGTAAGCATGATCTCGGGGTACTTGCGGACGGTCCAGGCGGGCAGGGCGGCCGTCGGAGTGCCCAGGATGGTCTTGATGCCGCGCTGGCCGAGGATGTCGATCGCCTCGTCGAGCCAGCCGAACTCGTAGCGGCCCTCCTGCGGCTCGATGTTGACCCAGGCGAATTCGGCCATGCGGGCGACGTTGAATCCGGCTTGCTGCATGAGTTCGGCGTCGACGGGCCAGCGGTCGCGCGGCCAGTGCTCGGGGTAGTAATCGGCTCCGACGTACATTTGGGCGCCTCCTGGCGGTTGGGTTGTGTGCGTAAGTTCGTTGGGGGGCAATGTACCATGGCGAGGGAGGGAGTGACAACATGGCAACGTGACAACATGACAACATGACAACGTGACAATGTGAAAGGTTGGGAACTGGGGGGCGGCTTGATGCCGAGGGGCGTCTGTGCCGCCCCTTCGGCACTGGTCGCCGCTGATGCTCCTTCCCAGTTGAGGAGCGTGGCGCCGATGGCGGCCTGAGTGAAAGCGGCGTCTTCGGCGCCGCAGTCCAAAGAAGGTTGTCGCCGGCTTCACATGTCTTTCACGTTGTCATGTTGTCACGTTGTCACTTTGTCTCCGCGTTTTTGGCGTCCAGCCAGCCCTGGAGGATGACCTGGGCGCTGATCACGTCGCGGCGGGCCTTGCGGCGGGCCTTGGTCAGTTCCATCAGGTCGAGGGACCAGTCGGCGGCGGCGGAACTGAGGCGCTCGTCCCAGTACTCCAGGGGCATGTTGTCGGAGGCCTTTTTCAGGGCGTTGCCGAAGCGGCGGGTGATCTCGACCTGGGGACCCTCGGTGCCGTCCATGTTGATCGGCAGGCCGACCACGAAGCGGCGAGCGGCGTACTCGCGGGCCTGGGCGAGGACGATGACGGCATCGCGCGCGGGGTCGCCGCTGGCATTGAGCAGGGGGCCGGCCAGGGCGATCCGCTCGTCGGCGTCGCTGATGGCGATGCCGATGCGCTTGAGGCCATAGTCCACGCCGAAGATGATCGCCATCAGGCGTACCGCCCTCCGAAATCGGTCTCAAGTTTCGCGGCCAGTTCCCGGATCCGCTGGGCGTCGACCTTGCGGCAGATCAGCGTGGCGTCCGGAGTGTGCACGATGATCAGGTCTTCCAGGCCGATGGCGGCGATCAGGTGCTCCTGCTCGCTGACGATGATGTTGTCGTGGGTGCCCAGGCCGATGTACTTGGAGGCGGCCACGCACAGGTTGCCGGCGTCATCGGGCTCATAGAGGCTCTCCAGCGTCGAGAACGATCCGACGTCCACCCATTCGCACGGCAGTTCGACAACGATCACCTTTGCGGCCTTTTCCATGACCGCAAAGTCGAAGCTGATCTTCTGGAGTGTCGGGTAGAGCTCCGCCGCCAGCTGTTGGCCCTGCTGGCCGGGCCAGACCTCGGCGACCTGGCACAGTTTCCTGTAGCTGTCGGGCAGGTGGTGTTCCAGGGCGGCAAGGACGGTTCCGGCCTGCCAGACGAACATACCGCTGTTCCAGTCGTACTGGCCGCTGTCGACGTAGTGTTTGGCGGTGGCCAGGTCGGGCTTTTCCTTGAACTCGCGGACCCAGCTGACACCGTCGCCGATGGCGTCGCCGCGGTGGATATAACCCAGGCCGGTGTGCGGGATGGTCGGCTTGATGCCCAGTGTCACGATCGAGTCGGGGTGCTGCTCGGCGGTCTGGTAGGCCTGGTCGATCCGCCGGGTGAACTCCTCGACCGGGCGGATGATGTGGTCAGCGGTGAAGATCCCGACCACCGCCTCGGGGTCCTTGCGGGCCAGCACCGTGGCGGCAAAGCAGATCGCGTTGGCGGTATCGCGGACGGCCGGCTCGCCGATGGTGTTGTCCTGCGGCAGGTCCGGCAGTTCCTCGCGGACGGCGGGGATGTGCTTTTCGGCGGTGATGACGTGGATCTGCTCCGGGGCAAAGAGTGTCCGCAGCCGGTCGTAGGCGTGCTGCAGGAGGCTGCGGCCCTCGAAGAGTTTGAGCAGCTGCTTGGGCCGGTCTTCGCGGGAGAGCGGCCAGAGCCTGGTGCCTTTGCCGCCCGCCATGATTACCGCGTGTCGCATCGGATTCGTCTCCAATCAGTTGCCAGATGTCAGTTGCCAGTAGCCAGTGAACGGCTGGCAAAGCATGATCCGCACGTTTCGCAGGTGGTTCGGATCGCAGTGCCAGGCCCGTCCAGTATTGTATCTTCCGCTCCCTCACGGTCGCGGCTCGTTTGCGCGGGACCGCGGCACCCTGGTTGTTTCACTGATCCCTGACCC
>JAWLBS010000213.1:0-9058 GCA_041687575.1 Phycisphaerae bacterium
GGACCGGGACGGTCCGCCGCGACGGGCAGCTGTGCTTCCAACCGCTGTCGGAGGGCTGTGGTGGGCGACTGTTCACTGCCGCACGAGCCGGCGGTACGAAACACGGGTAGAATCGCTGCTGTCCCGGGTGCTGGCTGGTTGGGACGGCGAAGCGATTCGGCGCGAGGTCGAGGCGTCTCGCCGAGGTTATCGGATCATAACGGAGTGGAATCGCAAGACGCAGCCGGAAAGTCCAGGGCTGTGGAAACCGTCGGCTGGCGTGGATGTTTTCGAGGATTCATAGCCGAGTCTCGCGGGGTATTGGTCGTTCACAAGTTTGGCTGATATAAGAAGAAGCGAGCGGTCGGCATGATGTGTAACAGGTGGTTTCACGGGAGATGACAACGTCGGGGCATGGCCGATCGGGGCGGTCGGTGCGGTTGGTCGCGGTGGGTAGTGTCGTTGCGGGGGCTATTGACGGGCCTTGAAGGTCGGTCTATATTCTACCTTAGGAAACGAAGATGCTGGAGCTGTGTTCTGTCGCTTCATCGTTTTCGTGTGGCGCGGGCCTGGCTGGCTTCGGAACCTGGAGGGGTGGTGCCGGCGGGCAAGACAGATCGTTTATTTTTTTGCCGGTTTGTTGTGGATATCGTTGCCTGGCTCCGTTCGGGGTTGGGCGGTTGGTTTAACGTCGTCTGGATAGGAGGAGACGTGATGTTTAACCTGTTGCTGTGGGCCTTGATCCTTGCTACGCTGTTCCTGGATGTAGGCTTCCTCGACGACATCCTCGGGGCGCTGGCGGGTACGTAACCCGGTGTGGCCAGGTCGCGGTCCCGCGGCCTGGCACGTTGTCGGCATCAGTCGGCGCGGTTGCAGGAATGGCTGCGTGGAATGATGCGGATGACACAGCAGTATGAGTAGCACGGGGTCCTCCTTCGGGAGGACCCTTTCTTTTTGCATGCCCTGTTCCATGCCGGCGGGCGGGCACTCTCCGATGACCGTGCCGGGCGTACCTGTCCTACGCCATGAGCGAATCCATATCGTCGACGTCTTCGAGCTCTTCCGGCAGCAGTGTCTCAACGCCGCTGACGCTGCTGGACAGGTCTCGCAGGTCCTCCAGATTGATCAGCTCGTTGAACTTCAAGCCGATCTCGTGAATCATCCCGCGGACGTGCCTGCACCGTACGACAGTGCTTTCCACGGTGAACCAGTTCCCGTCGTTGGTCGCCAGGTCCACGGAGCACAGTTGACCCAGGTGCATCATCTGTCCGTGCAGGAACGACATCCCGCCGCGCGAGATGTTGCGGCTCGGCACGATGAACGCCACGTCCCGCTCGGTCTGCTTGGTGTACAGGATCACCTGCCTGCCGCGGTAGGGCAGCCGCTCGTGCCGCCGCTTGTTCAGCTCGAACCCGCAGCCGTTGCTGTCGAGCGCGTCCAGGATCCGTCGCAACAGGGCCTTGTCCACGCGGACAGACCGGATATTCAGTGCGTCAGGTAGCCAGTTGTTCATGTTATGCCCCTCGCCCACGCTGAGTGTCACCTCTTGACAGTTACAATACAGTCATTGGTGATGCAAAATCCATGGCAAGTTGCGCCGTCCTGCGGGCGGGGCGAGATTGGTGTCCCTCCAGTGTTGCGGATCGCCGGCGGCGCGGCCGCGGGGGGCGTTGCCAACCCGGTGTGGCGGGGCGGTGACCCGGATACCGCTCCCTCACAGTCGCGGCTCGTTTGGGAATCCCCGCTCCCTCACGGTCGCGGCTCGTTTGGGATTTACCGCTTTCTCACGGTCGCGGCGCGTTTGTGCTGGCGCGGCGAAGCAATTTATCGGTCCTGGATCAGTCGGCGGGGTATAATGGAGTGCCGGATGTATCGGGTTCTGACCTCCCTCTCTCCCTCCCCTGGGCCCGATACTTCCGGCGATTTTCCTCTGATGGCGCCGATGCCTCCCTTCACTCGGCAACTGGCAACTTCGGCGGGCGCAGCCCGCCCTACAGCGACAGCCGGCGTAGCCGCAGGGCGTTGGTGATGACGCTGACGGAGCTGAAGCTCATCGCCGCTGCCGCGATCATCGGACTGAGCAGCAGCCCGAAAAACGGGTAGAGCACCCCTGCCGCGATCGGGATGCCGAGCGAGTTGTAGATGAACGCGAAGAACAGGTTCTGGCGGATGTTCCGCATCGTGCCGCGGCTGAGCCGGCGGGCCCGCACCAGGCCCCGCAGGTCGCCTTTGACCAGCGTGATGCCCGCACTCTCCATCGCCACGTCCGTGCCCGTGCCCATCGCGATGCCCACGTGTGCCGCCGCCAGGGCCGGCGCGTCGTTGATCCCGTCGCCCGCCATCGCGACGATCCGCCCCTGCTGCTGCAGGTCGCGGACGGCCTGGTTCTTCTGGTCGGGCAGGACCTCGGCCTTGACCTCGTCGATGCCGAGCTTCGCGGCGACCGCCTCGGCTGTTGTCTGGTTGTCGCCCGTCAGCATGACCACGCGGACGCCCTCGTCCTGCAGCGCGCGGATCGCCAGGGGCGTCGATTCCTTGATCGGGTCGGCCACGCCGATGATGCCGACCGGCTCGCCCGCGACCGCCAGGAACATGACGGTCTGGCCGTCGCGGCGCAGGTCCTGCGCCCGGGCCTCCAGGTCGGCCACGTCGATGCCCGACAGGTCCATCATCCCGCGGTTGCCGAAGATCACCCGTCGGCCGTCGATCACCCCGTGGATGCCCCGGCCAGTCACCGACTGGAAGTCGCTCGGGGAGGTCAGGGGGAGGGATTGCTGCTCGGCGGCGCCGACGATCGCGGCGGCCAGCGGGTGTTCGCTGCCGCGTTCAAGGCTGGCGGCGAGGCGCAGGATCTCGTTCGCCTCGCGGCCGGCGACCGGTTCGACGGCCTGAACGCGGGGTTTGCCCTCGGTGATCGTCCCGGTCTTGTCCACCACGACCGTGTCGACCTTTTCCATGGTCTCCAGGGCCTCGGCGCTCTTGATGAGCACGCCCGCATTGGCCCCGCGGCCGCTGGCGACCATGATCGACATCGGCGTGGCCAGGCCCAGGGCGCAGGGGCAGGCGATGATCAACACGGCCACCGCGTTGACGATCGCGTGCGCCAGGCGCGGCTCGGGGCCGATGAACAGCCACGCCAGGAAGGTCACCGCCGCGACCAGGATCACGGCCGGCACGAAGTAGCCTGCGACCGTATCGGCGACCCGCTGGATCGGCGCGCGGCTTCGCTGGGCCTGGCTGACCATCTGGACGATCCGTGCCAGCAGGGTGTCCTGCCCGACGCGCTCGGCCCGCATGACCAGGCTGCCGGTGGCGTTGACGGTGCCGCCGATGACGCTGTCGCCCTCCTGCTTTTCCACGGCGATCGACTCGCCGGTGACCATCGACTCATCGATGCTGCTGCGGCCTTCGAGCACCACGCCGTCGACCGGCACCTTCTCGCCCGGGCGGATCCGCAGCCGGTCGCCGGGGTGGACCTGCGCCAGCGGGATGTCCTCTTCCCGGCCGTCGTCGCGGATGATGCGGGTGGTGCTGGGGGCGAGCCCCAGCAGGGCGCGGATGGCGGCGCCGGTGCGGCTGCGGGCACGGAGTTCCAGCACCTGTCCCATCAGCACGAGGGTCGTGATCACGGCCGCGGCCTCGAAATAGACCGGCGGGCGGTTGCCCATCGTGCGGACCGCTTCTGGGAAGATGCCCGGCAGGATCGTGGCGATCAAGCTGTATACGTACGCCGCGCCGACGCCCAGGGCGATCAGCGTGAACATGTTCAGTCGGCGGTGGATGACGGAGTTCCAGCCGCGGACGAAGAAGGGCCAGCCGCACCAGAGCACCACCGGGGTCGCCAGCGCGAGCTGAATCCAGTGGGCGGTACCCACGGTCATCCAGTGGTGCAGCCCCGCGGCGGGCACCATATCGACGATCATGAAGGCGACCAGTGGCACCGACAGGATCATGCTCACCCACATGCGGCGACGCATGTCGACGAGTTCGGGATTCTCCTCCTCTTCGGCGGCGACGCCGCGCGGCTCGAGGGCCATGCCGCACTTGGGGCAATTGCCCGGTTCGTCCTGGACGATCTCCGGGTGCATCGGGCAGGTGTACTCGACCTTGCCGAAGGGGAGGTCCGGGGTTTCGGGTTCCAGGGCCATGCCGCAGCTGGGGCAGGGCACCGGCTGGGTCTCGCGGACCTCCGGGCACATCGGGCAGACGTACACCGTGCCCTCGGGCTGCTCGGGGTGCTCGACGGGTGTCGCGGGTGAAGCTCCGGGTTCGAGGTACTTCTTCGGGTCGGCCTGGAACTTTTTGACGCAGGAGGCGCTGCAGAAGTAGTACGTCTGCCCTTCGTGCTCGGCGGTGCCGGCGGCGCTCTCAGGGTTGACGGTCATGCCGCAGACGGGGTCGCGCTGGCCGGCGGGGGCCTCTTGCGGCATTTCCGCTTTGCCCGGGGCGGCGAGGTACTTTTCCGGGTCTTTTTCGAAGGCCTGCCGGCAACCCTTGGCGCAGAAGTAGTACGTCCGGCCCTTGTACTGGCTGGTGGCGGCGGCGCTTTCGGGCTCGACGGTCATGCCGCAGACGGGGTCTATGTGCTGATGTTCGCCGGAGGTGCTGCCAGGCTGGGGCTGATCCTGGTGACGATTGTTCATACGTCGGATTTCCTTGCTGGGGCTCTCTGACCCTCAAGACATTCAGCTCGACACGGGTGACGCCGGTCCATTTGGAATTATTCGTGGCGGGACGGGGAAGGTCCAGTGGGGGCTCGTCCAAGGAGGCAAGGCCCTGCTCCCTGGCTTCGTCAAACGGCGATTCGCCGCGACGAGGCTGCAGGACCGCGGCACCCGAGTTCACTTGCCCCTGACCCCTGCCGTTACGACACCCGAACCCCGATCCCCGAAACCCGGTTTGCTGTCACCTGTCACCTGTCACCTGTCCCCTGTCGTTGCTGTTATCCGCGTTTCATCCGTGTTCATCCGTGGCTGATATCGCCGTTGTTGTTGTCGTTGTTGTTGTTTCCAATCTGAGTAATCTGCGAAATCTGCGGAAGGCTGTTTCCCCTCGCCCGCTGCAGCGCCCGCACATGCCCGTCGACTCTTATGCGAACTCCCGCAGCTCATCGATCCGCCGCTCGAGATCCTCCGGCGACAGGTCGCGGTACCGCGCCGGCAGGAACCGCACGTCGGTGCACTCCTTGACGGCCACAAGGTCCATGTATTCGAGCTGCCTGGTGTAGGCGCTGGGACGCACGTCCCGCAGCGCCGCGGCCAGGGCGGGCCGCAGCGGGTTCGACGCCCTGTCCGGCTGGAGCTCGTACGTCCGCAGCGCCCGCACCAGGGCGCCTTCGAGCTCGTTGCCGCCGAGGCGCAGGTCCTCGGGCAGATCGGGCAGGTCCTGCTCCGCCAGGGGGAACTTCAGTTTCCGCGCCACCGCCAGCATCAGCGAACGCATTTCCTCCCGCGTCTGGGGCGGGAACAATGGAATGTGCACGTCGAGCCGGCCCTGACGCTTCAGGTCCACCTCCAGCAGGTCCGGTCGGCTGGTCGCAAAGACCCACAGGATCCGCCCGCGGTTGCGGGTGTCGGCCATCTCGCGGGCGAGCATCGCATAGACCCGGCCGGACAGGCCGCTGTCGTCGCCGGAGCTCTGCCGCTTGCCGGCTGCCTGGTCGGCCTCATCGACAAAGACGACCACCTGCTGCAGGGCGTGCAGAACGGCGAAGATCTTTTCGAGATTCGATTCGGTCGCGCCGATCCAGCGGTCGCGGAAGTTCTTGAGCACGACGCAGGGGATGCCCAGTTCGCCGGCCCAAGACTCGACCAGGAAGGTCTTGCCCGTGCCGATCCGCCCGCAGATCAGGTACCCCATGGGCAGGGCGTGCAGGGCGCCTTGTCTCAGCAGCCGGGCGTCCTCGCGGAGCCACTGCCTGGCCGCGTCGAGGCCGGCGACGTTGTCGAGCGTGAACGGCGATTCGACGAACTCCAGCAGCCCCTGGCATTCGCGTTCGATCATTTCCTTGCGGATCTTCGTCAGCCAGACCGAGGTGACGGGGCGGTTGTTCCGGATCGCCAGCGCCAGCGCGGTCCGCGCGTCGACGCGACTCAGGCCCACCAGCCGACCCGCCAGCACGTCCATCGATACCTCGCACCGCTGGGGCAGGTCGGGAAACTGCGAGTCGATCAGCATCCGCACGTAGGCCAGCATTTCGCGCTCGTCGGGCAGGGGGATGCGGAGTTTCGCGGCGTGGGGGTTGTCCACGACCAGGTCGTTCAGGTCGTGGAGGTTCTCGGTGAGAAGGACCGTGGCGACGTTCGATTCGAGGATGCCCGGGTCATTCGCCCAGCCGAGGACCTTGACGATGTTGGCGGCGAATTCCCCGCCGATCTGGATCGCCTGGCCGCGCGGCACGACAAAGCCGGCGAAGTCGATCACCACGGCGATCCGCTGGGGCACGTGCGACTCCCGGCCGGCCGCCCGCGCGTGCAGGGCGCGGAGCAGGTAGCGGTCGATCAGTTCGGTGGCCTGTCCCGGTTCGCGGACGACGGCGAGGCTGTCGGCCTCGGGGCCGGCGAGTTGCCGGACCCAGGTGTTCCAGTCGTCGGCCCCGCGGGTAGCGCGGATGCCCCGGCTGCGGTCGTAATGGAGCACGACGTCGTAGTTGGCGAACATGACCTCGTCGAGGAAGGCCTTGAGCGAGACCAGCCGCGGACCGGTGGCGGTCTGGGCGGGGATCACGTCGAAGACGTTGCCGTGGACGATGAACTGCGAGACCGACCCGCTGCGGAACAGGTCGCGCATCTGCTCCGCCCAGCCGGGCAGCCGTGCCATCTCCGGGGCGATCCCCGGGGACCTGTCGGTCTTTTTTCCGAACGGCAGTGCACACATGGTGGCAATCCGGCGAGGCGCGGGTCTTGGCCGCGTGTGAACCATCGAAAAACGTCGCCAGGCCGCCGCAGCCCGACAACGCCGGCAAGGGTAAATGGGCGGTGGCAGGGTGTCAACGACGCCAGGACATTGACGGCGTCGCCGGGCCATGGATATCCTGCCACCATGAGCAACCTGGCACGGCCAACCCGCCCCGCACGCCGGCTGCGCGTATGCCAGCGGAAACACGCATCGACGCGCCGGCTGAACCTGCTGCTGGCGGTCGCCGTCGCTTCCGCCGTCGCATTCGCGATCCTGAATCCGCTGACCCGGCACCCCGGCGAGACGGTCATCCTGCTGATGCCGCCGGCGCTGGCGGTCCTGCTCTGGTTCGGCTGGCCGGCGTCGAAACGCTGGGCGTGGTGGGAATACGCCGCGTACGGCCTGTTCCTGGCGGGGATCGTCGCGGGCGCCGAGTGGTTCGTCGCGTACGTTGCGACCGGCCGGGTGATTCCGATCGAGATTCTCTGGGCTATCTGGTTCATCGTGGCATGGCGGCTGGCGTGGGTGGTCTGGAGCCGCACGGCCGGGCGGTTGGGAGAGCGGTGGCGACGCTGGGGGCGACGCACGCGGTTTGCCATGCGAAACAGCACGCCGCATTCCGGTTCGGGAACGGCCGTTGAGGGCTCACAAGCTGCAATGCCCGGCGTCGATGGCGCGTCTGCCGGTGGCCGGCCTTTCCTGTCGGGCGCGACACGCCTGATCGCGCCGGCGAGGATCGCGCTGACGGTGTTCGTCTTTGTGCCGCTGGTGGTGGGGTCGCTGATCCATCGTTTCAAAGTCGCCGATCCCGCGGGGATGAATCGGACCGCGAGTCTGCCCGTCGAGAACGTATCCTTCCGCACCGAAGACGGCCTGATCCTCGCGGGCTGGTTCCTGCCCGAACCGCACGCCGACTCGACGGTGATCATCTGTCATGGGGCGGGGGCCAACAAGTCCAACTTCGTCGACTATATGCGGGTGTTTCGATACCAGGGCTACAACAGCTTGATCTTCGATTTTCGCGGCCACGGCGGCAGCGACGGCCACACCAGCACCTTCGGGCTCTTCGAGGACGCCGACGTGCGGGCGGCGGTCGACTGGCTCAAGACGCAGCGCCCGCTGGCGGCGCGGCATGTTTACGGACTGGGCTCGTCGATGGGCGCGATGGCGCTGGTCCGGGCGGCGGCGAAGGACGAGCGGATCGAGGCGGTCGTTCTGGACAGCTGCTTCGTCTCGGCCGAGCACCTTGCGGCATATCACCTCGCGAGGGTGCCCGTGCTGGGCCGCGCCCTGGCTGAGACGATCCTGGCTTCAATGTCCCTGCATGCGGGGCGAAGCTTCCGGTACCTCGACGCCCGCGAGGCGGTTGCGACGATCTCGCCCCGGCCGGTCCTGTTCATCCACGGCAGGGACGACATTCTGATCCCGCCAGCCGGGATGGAGATCCTCTACGACTGCGCCAGGCCGCCGAAGGACAAGTGGCTGGGCCCGGGTCCGCACAGCAACATCATGACGACGGATTTCCTGGAGTATCAGCGGCGGGTGCTCGAGTTCCTGGGGCAGGCGCGGCGGGAACGATAACGACCTTCCGCAGATTTCGCAGAACGGCAGTTACCAGTTGCCAGTTGCCAGTTGCCAGTGAACGACTGGAACAGTCCGGCGCAGACTTTACAGGTTATTGAGCATGGATAGTGAGTAAAGCAGTCGTTGCCGTTGCTTGAGCCCCGACACCTGTCCCCTGCCGTTATCGTTCATCCGCGCTGGAATCCGTGTTCATCCGTGGCTGATATTGCTGTTGTTGTCTTACTTCGTACCACTAACCTGTATCTTCTTTGCGCGCCGCAAAGACTTTAGGGGACAGCTGTGGCTGTTTCACCTTGTCATGTTGTCACGTTGTCACGGCGACTCTGGTTGCGGCTACCGGCCGCGGCGCCTCACATCCCGCGCACGATAGGGTCGATCACGGCCAGATAGCCGCCGTCTCGCCAGGTGGTGATCGGGCCATCGCAGGTCGGCAGGTGCAGGTGGGCGTCCAGGACGATCCATTCGGCCTGGCCGGTCATTACCTCCTGCAGGACCTGCCCGTCCTCCTCCGGCTCGATGCTGCAGGTGCTGTAAACGACGCGGGCGCCGACCTCGGCGGCGATGTCCAATGCCCGGCGGAGCATGGCGATCTGCGTGG
>JAWLBS010000214.1:0-8961 GCA_041687575.1 Phycisphaerae bacterium
ATCCCAGATCGGACAGCGGTCGACGGGCTGATAGTTCATCTGGGCGAGAAAGCGCTGGCGATCATTCATCTCCACGACCTCCTGTTGGCTATCAAAGCGGCGCATTATTAAGGTAGAATGGATCTTTTACAATACCGCGCGGCAAGGGTTTGGACCCGACGCCCGGCGATTGGCAGCCGCGAGAGCGATTGGAGCCGGGGCCTGATGCGGCCTTCGGCGGAAAGTGCCCGGTCCCAGCCGAAAGGCGCACGGCCCTGCATCCGGCTTCGTCAAACGACGACTACGCCGTGACAAGGACAGCTGCAGGACCGTCGCACCCGAACCGGGACGCCGTCTACCGCTCCCTTACGGCTCGTTTGGGCGAGGCGCAGGACCGCAAGCACCCCACGGAGCCCCGGTGCCGAATCGGGCGGAGACACGCGGAGCCTGGATGCGGCAACGGAAACCCACTGGCGGGACACGAGTCGGACAGGCGACACGCAGGCGGGACAGATGCGGGAATCTGATGCAAGCGACAATCTGTCTCCGGAGGATACCCGGGTATACTACCTGGTGTGCCGAAGTTGCCGCAGCCGCCTGGAAGTCAAGGTGCACCTGGCGGGGCGGACGTGCAGGTGTCCGACGTGCGGCATAGACTTTCATGTGCCGGACCTGGCAGCACTGCGCGAAGCAAGAACCCGAGCGCGGACGCTCGAGGTCGGCCGGATCGGGGACGAGCGGGTCGCGCCGCACGCCTATGCAGCCGACGGCGCCCACGCGCCGGAAGTTGTCGTTGCAGATGATCGCATGACAAGCGTGATTCGTTGCCGACGTTGTGGTACAATCAACGGAATTGAGGCGAACGCTTGTCGTTCGTGCGGCATACCATTTACGATAGAGGCCGGTACGGTCGAGCCGGCCGGGCTGGTCAGCGGCTGGGCCATGCTCTCGCTGGTATTTGGCGTGCTTTCCGTGGTCGTCTATTATGCCCCCATTGTGGCGGCGATGGCCGTGGCGGCTGGACTGATGGCCGTGCGGGGTCTATACGTGCAGTATGGCACTGCCCGACGGCTGGCGGCCTGGTCGGGAATCGCCCTTGGCGGGCTGTCGACGGCCGCATGGGTGATACAGAACATAAGTCGTTTGTTGCCGTGAATTTATAGTGTAGAATCGCTTCGGGAGGCCCCGAGGCGATCCGTTGCGGCAGCGGCGCCGGCCGGACGCGGGAGTCCCGGATATTGCGGCGTCGCCAGGCGCGGAGTACATCGATCGGCCGGTCTGCGGGTCGGGCCGGCAGGGTTTTGCTGATATGCGGGCCACGAGTTACGTGGTGCGAGACGGGGTAAATTGAATGGTTGGACAGACCGCTGGCACGATGCCAGGTTGTGGAGCTGCAGTCACGACGGCTGCGGCATCGGGACCGTTTGCGAACCGGGCGCACTTTCTGCCCCCGGGTTTCCATCGGCAGCTGGAACAGAAGCTTGCGCAGCGACCGGAGTGCGAGGAGATCGCCACCGGCATCTTCTATGCGTTCGATTTCCGCACCCGCCTCGGGCCGTTTCTGTATGTGGACCTGCGGTTGCCGCCAGCCGGCGTGCTCACGCTGGGCGCCAGCTTCGTCGCCTGCGGCTTTAAGCGGACGCGGGTCGTGATGCAGCAGTGGGCGCGAAACGTCCGCCCGAGCCAGAGTCGGATCGACGGCCGGAAGCTGGAGATGGCCCTGATCTCGGGCATGCAGATGCACAGCGGCCCGATGTACGACCTGATCGCGGATTGCCAGTCGATGGGGCGGGACCGGCCGCTGATCCTGGCGGGCGGGCCGAAGACCATGCACCAGCCGTGGGACATGTTCCGCGGCGATGGCGTCTGCGCCGATATTGCCGTCACCGGCGAGGTGAGTACGGCCCTGGAGTTGATGGACCGCCTGCTGGACTTCCGCGGCCGAAACGGCACGATGCGGGAGGCCTTCGAGCGGGCCCGCCGGGAGAACGCGCTGCTGGACATCCCGGGCCTGGTCTACCGCGTCGATGACGGCGGTCCGGAGATCGAGCTGCTCAGCACCGGCAGGCAGCGACTGCTGGTCGATCTGGATGAGCTGCCGGATCCCTACCTCGGCTACACGGTCCTGGAGCCCCCGCACAAGAAGGCATCGATGGCGCCGCAGCCGCTGGCGACGAACCAGGTGCACAAGTACGCGGAGCTCATCCCGCTGCTGACCACCCAAGGCTGCCGGTTCGGATGTCCATACTGCCCGATCCCCGACAACAATCACCGGCAGTTCCGCCACAAGAGCCCCGAGCGGCTCCGCTGGGAGATCCAGCGCCTTGGCGAACAGCTCAACGTGCTGAAGTTCTTCGGCACCGACGACAACATGTTCAACAATCAGCAGGCCGTGACCGACATCTTCGCGGAGCTGGCCAAGGGCAAGATCAACGGTAAACCCTTCAGCAAGACGATCCACTACGGCACCGAAGCGACGCTGCTGGACGTGTACCGCGCGAAAGACATCCTGCCTCTGTGCCGCAAGGGCGGCCTGCGGGCCATCTGGTTCGGCATCGAGGATATGACTGGCGACCTGGTCAAGAAGGGCCAGTCCGCCGAGCGTGTGGCCGAACTGTTCCCGCTGATGCGCCGCTGGGGCGTCTGGCCGATGCCCATGCTCATGCATTACGAAGGGCAGCCGTTCTACACCCGCGGCAGCCTCAAGGGCATCGCCAACCAGGTCTCGTACCTGGAGCGTTACGGGGCGGGCAGCGTGCAGATCACGTTCTTGACGCCGGCGGTCGGCACGAAGATGTACGATGCGCCGTTCGAGAGCGGCAAGGTCGCCAAGCAGGTCGGGAAGGTGGACGTCGACGACCACTACTACGACGGCCAGCATGTGGTGGCGTGCGATCCGAAGGTGGCGTTCCGGCACCAGCTCAACATCCTGGGGGCGTACGCGGCGTTCTATCACCCCGTCAACTTCGTGAAGAAGGTGGTGCGGTTCCGCGACCCGATGAGCCTCTACGACAGCGTGCTCCAGACGTTCGGCATGGCCGGCTGGTTCCGGTCGATCTGGATGATGCGGCGGTGGCTGCTGAACCAGTGGACGGGCCCGATCACGGTGCACGAGGCCCCGCCGCGTTCGCCGTGGCGGATTGTGACCCTTGAGGAGTACGCCTCGCGGCTGGGCCCGGCGGCGAGTCACGCGCTCGATCGGATCGACCTGCCCGGGAGCCAGATATCCCGGGCAACGGCGTAGCGGCAACGACAGCTGCCATCCTGAACCAAGCGTAGGCGGGCTGCGCAACAGGTCGTCATCGTGCGTAGCGCGGGCTGCGCCCGTCAAGGCCCTGCGCAATGGCCGTAATGTCGTCATCCTGAACGAAGTGAAGGATCTCTACCTCTTGGTGCGCTCCTCCGCTTGCGTTTCGTCTCCCTCCTGTCGCGATCACCGCTGTTTCACGTTGTCACATTGTCATGTTGTCATGTTGTCACGCCCTGCCCCCCATCCCCTTGCGACCACATCCCGGCACACCGGTCTGGACGCTTCGACCGCGCTACGATATACATGCCATGCCTGAACAAGGAGGATACATGCATCTGGAGGCATTGCTCGAGGGTCTGACCGAGCCGCAGCGGGCGGCGGTCACACATGCTGATGGTCCGCTTCTCGTGCTGGCCGGGGCCGGCAGCGGCAAGACGCGGGTGATCACCCGGCGCGCCGCATACCTGGCCGCGACGGTCACCCAGCCGCAGCACGTCCTGGCGATCACCTTTACCAACAAGGCCGCCACCGAGATGCGAGACCGGATCGCCGCCCTCGGCGTGCGGGGGATGACGGTTGCGACGTTCCACTCGCTGTGCGCTCGGCTGCTGCGCCAATTCGCCAGCCACGTGGGCCTCAAGGGCAACTTCAGTATCTACGACGAGTCCGACCGCAACGAGGTCGTCCGCAAGGCGATCGCCGACTGCGAGCTGTCGATCGAGCAGTGGCCGGTCGCGCGGGTGACCTCCGCGATCAGCCTGGCCAAAAACCAGATGTACACCCCCAGCGAGTACGCCAAGAGCGAGGCCAACGACTTCGGCGCCAAGACCATCGCCCGCATCTGGACGAAGTACGAAGCCCTCATCCGCGACCGCAACGCGGCCGACTTCGACGACCTGCTGCTGCTGATGGCAAGGCTGCTCGACGAAAACGCCGAGGTCCGCGAGTCGCTGGCCGACACCTATCGCTACGTCCTGATCGACGAGTACCAGGACACGAACATGGCGCAGTTCCAGATCGCCCGCCTGCTGTGCGACAAGTACAAGAACATCTGCGCCACCGGCGATCCCGACCAGTCGATCTACGGCTGGCGGGGCGCAACGATCAGCAACATCCTCGAGTTCGAGCAGCACTACCCCGACGCGAAGGTGGTCATGCTCGAACAGAACTACCGCTCGACCCCCAAGATCCTCGCGGTGGCCAGCCAGCTCATCGCCGCCAACCGCCAGCGCAAGAACAAGACCCTCTGGACCCAAAACGACGAGGGCCCGCCCGTCCGCATCGTCGAGTGCGAGGACGCCGAGAGCGAAGCGCGGTTCGTCGCCCGCTCCATCGCCGACCTGGCAGCCGCCGACACGCCCTTAAAAGACATCGCGGTCTTCTGCCGGATCAACGCCCTGACGCGGGTGCTGGAAGCCGCCCTGCGCGACTGCGGACTGGCCTACCAGATCGTCAAGGGCACCGAGTTTTACAATCGAAAAGAGATCAAGGATACCCTCGGCTACCTGCGGGTGCTCGCCAACCCCAGCGACGACGTCAGCCTGGCCCGAGTGATCAACACCCCCGCCCGCGGCATCGGCGCCACCAGCATCGAACGGCTGCAGGCCTATGCAACCGCCCACGGCAAGCCGCTGATCGACGCCCTGCGCGAGGTCGACCGGATCGAGGCGATCAACCGGGGCGCGAGCAATATCAAGCAGTTCGCGAAGATGCTCGACGAGATGCTGAGCTGGGCCGACCTTTCGATCGCCGAGCTGATCGAAAAGGTGATCAACCGGACGGGCCTGCGCAAAGAATTCGAGATGACAAGCACCGAGGACAACGACCGCCTCGCCAACGTCAACGAACTGGTCAGCACCGCCGCCCGATTCGCGCAGGAGCGGCTCGAACAGGACGAGGAGCCGACGCTGGTCGACTTTCTGTCGCAGGTGAGCCTGGTCAGCGACCAGGACGCCCTACAGGACGAAAGCGGCGCCGTGACGGTCATGACGCTGCACGCGGCCAAAGGCCTCGAATTCCCGGTGGTCTTCATGGTGGGCCTGGAAGAGGGCGTGCTGCCCCACAAGCGGGCCCAGGACGACCCGCACCAGATGGAGGAGGAGCGGCGGCTCTGCTTTGTCGGCATCACCCGGGCGATGCGACAACTGACGATCAGTCGCGCACGGCGGAGGCAGATCCGCGGCACGTGGATCCCGACGGTCCGCTCGCCCTTCCTGATGGAACTGCCCCTCGAACACATCGACTGGCAGAACGAGTCGCAAGGGCAGATGGTCTCTGGCCGGCCGATCTTCAACAACAACGGCGGCGGCCGACCGGCGACAACCGGCTGGCCGCAGCGTCGCGGCGACTCGCAGCGACAGAGCTGGCAGGACGAGGGCCTTGGCGACGGCAGCACGTTCGGACGGTCCAAGCGCCGCCAGGGGCAGCACGGTTCCTGGGACCGCGACGAAGACCTCGACGGCGACCAGCCCAGCCGGCGCGAGCGCCCGGCATCGGCCGCAAGCTCATCCAAAGGCGGCGGCCCGGGGCTCAAGGTCGGCCAGACGGTCACCCACGCGAAGTACGGCCTCGGTCGGATCGTCTCGATCCAGGGCACCGGCGAGGATGCCAAGGCGAGCGTCGAGTTCCGCCCGCCCACCGGCCGGCGGTCGTTCTTTCTGAAGTTCGGTACGATCCGCCCGGCAAGGTAGGGCGGACTGTGCCCGCCAAAGTTGCCAGTTGCCAGTAACGGCAGGGGACAGGTTACAGGGGACAGGGGACAGCAGGCAACGGCATGGATCAGGGTCAGGGAATCGGGTGCCCCGGTCCTGCGCAAACGAGCCGCGACCGTGAGGGAGCGGTAGATCACGTAGGTGCGGGCTGCGCCCGCCAGGCTCGGAGTCCCGGCTTCAGCAGGCGCTTGGAGTCCCCGCTTTAGCCGGCGTTCGGAGTACCGCCTTCAGGCGGTCAGCCCGAGCGAGCGCAGCGACGCGAGTGGCCGAGCCTCAAGGTCGAGGACAGCCCCGAAGAAGAGAGCGAGCGACTCGTCCCGAACGAGCATACGCTTGAAGTGACCGTCAAAAAGAAACACAAGACAAGCGTCCAGGCCGCCAAAGACACCCGCTACCGGCCCAAAGGCAGAGAAAGGAAAATCGTAATGCCGAACAATCAATTACAGGTCTACTGGAAGAATGTACTCGCATCGGCCGTCGGCGACAGCCACGGCCTGCAGGAATCCGACCTCGATGCCCTGCAAGAACGGGTCGGACAGATCGTCGAGGCGATCGAGGCCGAACGCAAGGACGGCAGACTCCCCTACCGCGACCTGCCCTACCGCGAGGACCTCACCCAGGCCGTCGAGGGCCAGACCGCCGTGTTCAAACCCGGCTGCGAAAACCTCGTCGTCCTCGGCATCGGCGGATCGGCCCTGGGCAACATCGCCCTGCAGACCGCCCTGCGCAGCCCGGTCTACAACCTGCTGCCCGCAGAAAAGCGCGGCGGCCCGCGCCTGTTCGTCATGGACAACGTCGACCCGGTGCAGTTCGGGGCCCTGCTCGACCTGCTCGACGGCCAGCTCGACCGGACGGTCTTCAACGTCATCAGCAAGTCCGGCGAAACCGCCGAGACCGCCTCGCAGTTCCTGATCGTGCGCGACATGCTCGTGAGCCGCCTCGGGCCCGAAAAAGCCAGACGCCAGATCATCGCCATCACCGACCCCAAAAGCGGCACGATGCGCACCATCGTCGACCAGGAGGGCTATGCCGACCTGCCCGTGCCCGAGGGCGTCGGCGGACGCTTCAGCGTCCTCTCGCCGGTGGGCCTGTTCAGCGCCGCCATGTGCGGGATCAACGTCCGCGCGCTGCTGGCCGGGGCGGCGGCGATGGACAAGCGCATCCAGGCGACCGACCTTCGCAAGAACCCCGCGTCGATCCTGGCGGGCGTCCACTGGCTGATGTTCGAGAAGGGCAAGAAGATGCACGTGATGATGCCCTATGCGTATCAGCTCAAGGACCTGTCCGACTGGTTCCGGCAGCTCTGGGCCGAGAGCCTGGGCAAGCAGAAGTCCCTCGACGGCCGCGACGTGTTCACCGGCCCGACACCCATCAAGGCCCTGGGCACCACCGACCAGCACTCCCAGGTCCAGCTCTACCGCGAAGGCCCCAACGACAAGGTCATCACGACGCTCGCCGTCGAGCAGTTCGAGCGCGACGTGCCCATCCCGGCCGCCCCGCCCTCGGGCGAGGAAATGGCCTACCTGGGCGGGGCGAGCATGGCACAGCTGATCAACGCCGAGCGCGAGGCGACCGAGCAGGCCCTCGTCGCCAGCAACCGCCCGTGCCTGCGGGTGATCTTCCCGAGGATCGACGAGAGCACCGTCGGGCAGTTCATCTACCTCTACGAGATGACCACCTCGATCGCCGGGCAGCTGTTCGGGATCAACGCCTACGACCAGCCGGCCGTGCAGCTCGGCAAGGAGTACACCTTCGCCCTGATGGGTCGCCGCGGCTACGAGCAGACAGCCGGGCAGTTGCGGGAGCAGTTGCGAACCGATGCCGCCTACCTCGCTTGATCCGCGGATACTGAGACTGGCGGCGATGCTCGTGCTGATCGTCGCCTCGGCAGCCGGCGGGTACCTCGCCCGCCGGCTGCGGTGGTGCCCCGAATCGCACGCCCAGCGGCTGACCTTCCTGGCGATGGTCTGGGTCGTGCCGTTTGCGAGCATGCTGCCCGTCTGGAAGCTGCGGATGGGCTGGGAGGACGCGTGGCTGCCGGTCCAGGCGGTCCTGCTGACGTTCATCCTGCTGGGTCTCGGGCTGATCGGCTCGCGTCTGCACGGGATGCGCCCGCGGGACGCCGGGGCCTACTCCTACGCCGCCGCCCACACCAACATGGGCGTGACGATGGGCGGGTTCGTCTGCCTGGCGCTGTTCGGCGAGAAGGGCCTGGCCCTGGCGCTGATCTACCTGACGCTCTGGACGATGCTGATGTTCGGGGTCTTCTTCCCGATGGCCGGGGCGTTCGCCGGCCAGTCGGTGCAGCTGCGGGCGGGCTCGTTCCTGCGGTCGCTGGTGGACATCCGGTGCATCTCGCTGCCGGCCATCCTGCTGGGCCTGGCGCTGAACGTCTCGGGCGTGCCCCGCCCGGAGTTCGTCGAGCGGTGGCACCTGGTCGACGCCTTGGTGATCGCCAACAACGCGGTGATGTTCTTCGTGATCGGCTTGACCCTGCACCTGTCGCGGCTGAAGAATTACATCGCCGAGTGCGCGTCGCTGTCGGTGATCAAGTTCGTGATCTCGCCGCTGGTCGCAGCGGGACTGATCCTGCTGGTCAGGCAGCTCGGGTTGCAGCTCGACCCGCTGCGGATCAACGTGATGATGGTCGAATCGGCGATGCCGACGGCGGTGTTTGCGGTGGTCGCGGCAAACCTGTATGGTTTGAACGCCCGGCTGGCGAGCCTGCTGTTCGTGGTCAATACGATGGTCTTCCTGGCGGTGGTCCTGCCGGTGATCATGCTGGTGCAGTGGTAGCCGCGGCAGAACAGCAGTTGCCAGTTGCCAGTTACCAGTAGCCAGTTAACGACAACAACGACGGGAGTATCCGCAGATTACGCAGATTACTCAGATTAGAAACAACAACAACAGCAACAACGGCAGGGGTCAGGGATCAGTGAAACAACCAGGGTGCCGCGGTCCCGCGCAAACGAGCCGCGACCGTGAGGGAGCGGAAGATACAATACTGGACGGGCCTGGCAC
>JAWLBS010000215.1:0-8937 GCA_041687575.1 Phycisphaerae bacterium
CCTGTTTGTCGTGCGAACCGCAGTATGGAGGTCGTGAAGCGATGTCGAACCAGCGTCTTGTACTCGTGCTGACCGGTCTGTCGGAGGAGGTCATCCAGCGGATGCACCAGGTCGCCGAGGGGTTCTGCGTCTTGCGGACCGGCCGGCAGGAGGCGGCCTATGAGCAGTTGCTGCCCAAGGCCGAGGCGGTCATCGGCGGTCTGCCGGTTGATGATATCCCCAGGGCCCGGTCGCTTCGTTGGCTGCAGATCGGCAGCGCCGGGGCGAACCGCCACGTTGATGCGCTGCCGCCGCATGTGAAACTGACCAACGCCAGCGGCGTGTTCGGCGTGCCGATGGCCGAGCATGTGCTGGCGATGATGCTCGCGTTGACGCGGCAGATCCCCGAAGCGGTTCGCGCCGCCGGCGAGGCCCGCTGGCGGCAGGAGGTCGAGCGGATGGAGCTCTTCGGCGCGACCTGCGGGATCGTCGGCCTGGGCGACGTCGGCACCGAGGTCGCCCGCCGCGCCAAGGCGCTGGGCATGCGGGTGCTGGCGGTGCGTCGCCGCGCTACGGAAAAGCCTCCCTTCGTCGACGAACTGTACGACGTGTCCGGCCTGGACGGTCTGCTGGCCGCCTCCGACCATGTGGTCGACACGCTGCCCGGCACCGTCCACACCCGCCACCTCATCGACGCGCGGCGCGTTGGTCTGATCAAGCGAGGCGCGTACTTCTACAACGTCGGCCGGGGCAGCACGGTTGATGAGGCCGCGCTGACCGAGGCGCTGCGGTCGGGACAGCTGGCGGGCGCCGGCCTGGACGTGTTCGAGACCGAGCCGCTGGCGGCCAAGAGCCCGTTGTGGAAACTGCCGAACGTGATTGTCACGCCACACCGCTCGGCCGGCTCCGCCCGGTACATGGAGCGACTCTCGGAGATCGTCCTGGACAACCTGCAGCGCTATGCGGCGGGTCGCCCGCTGCGCAATGTCGTCGACCGGGAGTGGGGGTACTGATCCGCTGCGGTGACAGGACCTGACACCGGTGCGGCAATGCCGCGTCTTTATTCTCCAATAGAGTTGTGGCGGTCGTAACCAGCGACGGCATCTGTCTTTCCGGTCACATTGCTGAATGACTGTCAAGACGGTTCCGGCCGAAGGTCCGATCCAGTGACTCGTCGATACAAGAAAGTGAAGCGGCTGTCTAGAAAAAGCCCTTGACAATATCGAGCGGACACGCAAAGAATGAGCCACAGTTGAATGCTGGTCTGACGCATCTTCGAGAGGATCGCAAGGATGGGATGCCTCATCGATTCGCTCCGCTCGAACCGGTCCACACCTTGAGCAGGACCAATTCCGTGTATTGACCGTGCCCGCTGCCTTGAGGCAGGCGCGGCGTATTGCATCAGTCCAAAGAGTCGATTCGAGGCCGGCTGCCTGACCGGCGCGGTCTCAGTTGCGCAGAGACGGTTCTGAACGCACGACCTGCCGACGCAGCAGATCGACGCGGTGCAGCAGGCGATTCCTCGGAATCGCTGATGGCCCGTTCTGTTATCTCGTCTTACAACGTCGAGCCTACCGCTCGCCGGCGGCGTGCCTGCGCGCGATGGTCCACATGTCTCCGGCTGCGGTCGGGCAGGAAGTCTTCCGGCCTGAAGCCGCAACCGCATCGACCTTCAGGTCGGAAAGGACGTGCAAATGATAAGTACACGCGTTGGTCGAGGTACTTTGTGCCTGCTCATGATCGCAGCTGTTTCGTGCATGTGCACGCCATCTGTCGCCACCATCACCTTCAGCAACAACATTCTGACCTACAGCAGCCCGGGGGACCTGGGCACCACCATCGATCCGGCCGGCCTGAACGACGTGACGCAGAGCTACGGCATAGGGATCGCCACGTTCCAGGCCCTCGGGCCGCAGGTCGTTGCCTTCAACGGGGCGCCGGCGCCGGGAACGGGCATGCAGGCCCTCGTCGTCAACTACACCGCCGGCGAGACGGTGACCTTCACCTTCCCGGCCGCGATGTACAACTATGGCTCGTACACGTCGTACGGTCGCGGCGCCTTTTCCGGATCGGTCCTGCAGGACGCCATGTCGACGGTGCCGAACACCGTCGAAGGCACCACCGACTGGTTCGACGCCACCATCACCACCAGCAGCGGCGACGGTGTCGCCGCCCTGGGCTTCTGCGCCGCATTCCGCAACGACCAGGCCGTGCCCGCCGGCCAGATGGTCTTCACGCTGTCGGACAGCACGACCGATACGATCAACCTGCCTGCCCTCGGCGGTGCGGGCAATCCGCAGTACGTCTTTTTCGGCTACCAGGCCCCCGCAGGCACCACGATCAGCCGCGTGCAGGCCTCGCGGGCCAGCACGGTCGGCGGCGCGTGGATCTCTGTCGACGACCTGTCTTTCGTCATGGGTGACGTGACCGCCCCCGCCGCCGTCACCGATCTGGCGACCGGCAGTCCGACGGCCGGCAGCATCGCCCTGTCCTGGACCGCCCCCGGCGATAACGGTTCAATGGGCACGGCTACAAGCTATGACGTCCGCTACTCCACCTCGCCGATCAACGAGGCGAACTGGGCGTCGGCCACGCAGGCGACCGGTGAACCCGTCCCGGCCGCAGCAGGCACCGGCCAGGGCATGACGGTCACCGGCCTGTCGCCCTCGACGACCTACTACTTCGCCATCAAGACCTCTGACGAAGTGCCCAACACTTCGGCCCTGTCCAACGTTCCCAGCGGCACGACGGCCGCCCTGGTCGGCACCGGGCTGCGGGGACAATACTACGACAATATGGACTTCACCGCACTGACGATCACGCGGTTGGATGCGACCGTAGATTTCAACTGGGGCAGCGGCTCGCCCGACCCGGCTATCGGGCCCAACACCTTCAGCGTTCGCTGGATGGGGCAGGTCCGGGCCGAGTACTCCGAGACCTACACCTTCTACACCGTATCCGACGACGGCGTGCGGCTCTGGGTCGACGGCCAGCAGGTCATCAGCAACTGGACCGACCATGGTCCGACCGAAGACAGCGGCCAGATCACCCTGTCGGCCGGGCAGTTCTACGACATCCAGATGGACTTCTACGAGAACAGCGGCGGCGCCGTCGCCAGACTTCTGTGGTCCAGCCCCTCGACGACAAAGCAGGTGATCCCGCAGGCCAACCTCTACCCGCCGGCCGGCAGCGACGTTACCCCACCGGCCGCCATTACCGACCTGGCGGTCAGCAGTCCCACCGACAGCAGCGTCGTTCTGAGCTGGACCGCCCCCGGCGACGACGGCAGCACCGGCACGGCGACCAGCTACGACGTCCGCTACTCGACCAGCGCCATCAACGACGGCAACTGGGCCAGCGCGGTCCAGGTCAGCGGCGAACCCACTCCGGCCGCGGCGGGGACGAACCAGAACATGACCGTCACGGGCCTGGGCTCCGGTACAACGTACCATTTCGCCATCAGGACGTCCGATGAAGTGCCCAACGTCTCGGCCCTGTCCAATGTTCCGACCGGTACGACCACGGGCACGGCGGGCACGGGCCTGCTGGGCGACTATTACAACAATATGGACTTCACCGACTTCGCCCTGACGCGGACCGACGCGACCGTGGACTTCGATTGGGGGACCGGCTCGCCCGACCCGGCCATCGGGGCGGACACCTTCAGCGTCCGCTGGACCGGGCAGGTCAAGGCCCAGTACTCCGAAACGTACACCTTCTACACCGTCTCCGATGACGGCGTGCGGCTCTGGGTCAACGGCCAGCAGGTCATCAGCAACTGGACCAACCACGCGCCGACCGAAAACAGCGGCCAGATCGCGCTTTCGGCCGGGCAGATGTACGACATCCAGATGGACTACTACGAAAATGGTGGCGGCGCGGTCGCCCGACTGCTCTGGTCCAGCCCGTCGACGGCCAAGCAGGTGATCCCGCAGGCGCAGCTGTATTCGACCCCTCCCGACACGACGGCACCCGCGGCAGTGACGGATCTGGCTGCCGGCAGTCCGACCGCCAGCAGCGTTACGCTGACCTGGACCGCCCCCGGCGACGACGGGACCACCGGCACGGCTGCCAGCTACGACGTCCGCTACTCCACCTCGCCGATCGACGAGGGCAACTGGACCTCGGCGACGCAGGCGACCGGTGGGCCGGCACCCTCGGTCGCCGGGTCGCCGGAAAGCATGGTCGTCTCCGGCCTGAGCTCGGATACGACGTACTACTTCGCCCTCAAGACGAGCGACGAGGTACCCAACGTCTCTGCGCTGTCCAACGTAGCCACCGCCGCGACACCCGATGTCACCCCGCCGGCTGCGGTGACCGATCTGGCGACCAGCAGTCCCACGGGCAGCACCATCACGCTGACCTGGACGGCCCCCGGCGACGACGGGTCCACCGGCACGGCTGCCAGCTACGACGTCCGTGTCTCGCCCAGCCCGATCGACGAGGGCAACTTCGCGTCCGCATGGGAGGTCATCGGCGAACCGGCCCCGGCGACCGCGGGCACGGTGCAGAGCGTGATCGTGTCGGGTCTGGATTCCGATACGACCTACTACTTCGCCATCAAGACCAGCGACGAGGTGCCGAATACCTCGGCCATCTCGAATGTGCCCAGCGCCGCGACGCTCGATGTGACCGCTCCGGCTGCCGTGACCAACCTGGCCGCCGGCAGCCCCACGGGCAGCAGCGTCCAGCTGACCTGGACGGCACCCGGCGACGACGGCAGCACCGGCACCGCCTCCAGCTACGACGTTCGCTACTCCACCTCGCCGATCAACGAGGCCAACTGGGCGTCGGCCACGCAGGCGACCGGCGAACCGGCACCCGCGGTCGCCGGCACGAACCAGAACATGACCGTCAGCGGGTTGACGTCGGACACCACGTACTACTTCGCGATCAAGACCAGCGACGAAGTGCCCAACGTCTCGGCGTTGTCCAACGTGCCGAGCGCGACGACGCTGGATGTCACCGCGCCGGCCGCCGTCACCAACCTGGCAGCCGGCAATGCGACCAGCACCAGCCTGACGCTGACCTGGACGGCCCCCGGCGATGACGGCAACACCGGCACGGCAACCAGCTACGATGTGCGCTACTCCACTTCGACCATCGATGAGGGCAACTGGGCGTCAGCGACGCAGGCCACGGGCGAGCCTGCGCCGGCTGCGGCGGGTTCGGCCGAGAGCATGACCGTCTCCGGCTTGTCTGCCAGCACGACGTACTACTTCGCGATCAAGACCAGCGATGAGGTCCCCAACACCTCGGCCCTGTCCAACGTCGCCAGCGGGACCACCAGCACGCCGGCGCAGCCGCCGGTCACCGTCCTGCACATCGGTGGCAACACCTCCGGCTGGCGAGGCGGCTATAACATCTCGTCCACCTACTGCTGGCTGGCGAACTGGCCGAACTCCAACGCCGATGCGACCATCGGCCAGTTCGACCGCGCCGCCCTGCAGAATGCCATCGACACCATGTACAGCGCCTGCGGCGGGTGGGATGCCAAGATCGTCGTCAGCCAGGTCAGCTGGAACCAGACCGAACCTCCCGCCGGCATGACCCTGGTGGCCGGCTCGGCCGATCTTGACCCTGGCACCGTCGTATGGCAGTCGTCCACCGCCTTCAGCGCCGGCAGCGGCAACTGGGCGCACAACGGCTCGGGTTACGGCAACTTCGCCGCGGCCGTCAATGCCGGCACCGCCAGCGGCGAGACCGTCGTCCTGTCCGGCCTGCCGTATACCACCGAGTGGGATACGAGCCTGCCGGCGGCCTGCTGGAACGTCGTGATCGACGTGCCCGAAAGCCTGGTCTGCGAGTACATGCACAACGCCGGTGCCCTGGGCCTGTTTGTCAGCTCGGCCGAGACCACGGCCCTGAACATCCACGCCAACAACCAGTGGAGCCACCAGGCGAACATCCGCGTCGTGGTGGCCCAGCCTCCGCAGGCGGCCCCGTGGATCGGCCTGGACACCCACCTGATCGACCTGACCGTCGCGCAGACCAGTCCGACGGCCAACCAGGTCGTCACCGTCACCAACGCCGGCTCGGGCACCCTGAGCTGGACCGCCGCCGAGAGTCCCGACGTCGGCTGGCTGAGTCTGAGCAGCGCCTCGGGCGGTCACAATGACACCTTCACCGCCAACATCGACGTGACCGGCCTGAACACCGGCACGTACACCACGAAGATTCTGGTCTCCGACGCCGGCGCTGCCAACAGCCCGCAGGAGGTCCTCGTGCGGGTCAAGGTTGTCCCCAGCGTCGCGCCGATCATCGTGCTGTCGCCGGCGGGCATCGATGTCAGCCTCGCCCCCAGCGACCCGGTCTACACCCAGCCGGTCACCGTCAACAACGACGGGCTCAACCCGCTGAGCTGGACCGCGGCCGAGCAGGGCAGCGTCAGCTGGCTGAGCGTCACCAACGGCTCGGGCAGCGATGGCGATGCCTTCAACGTCAACATCGACCCCGCGGGCCTGACGCCCGGCACCTACACAGCTAGCGTCGCGGTCACCGACCCCAGCGCCAGCAACTCGCCGCAGACCCTGCCGATCAGCCTGCTGGTCCGCGAGCAGGACGCCAGCATCGACATCGCCAACGGCTATGACGACGCCTGGGAGACCGGCGCAAACGGCTGGGTGGAGCACTGCCAGGCCGTTCGCAGCGGCTGGAGCGGCACGAGCGGGCTGGTCGTCCACGTCGGCGACTCGATCACCTACGCCAACCCGTACGGCTCATGGGCCCGGTACGGCTCGGGCAAGACGGCCGAGGACGCCAACGTCTGCGCCTGGATGCACAGCGACGTCTGGGGCGACGGCACCAACAACAGCGCCAACGGCTGGTACCTGGCGGCCTATGACGTGTCCGGCCGGGGCGGCAGCTTCACCGCCAAGAGCGGCATCCGCGCCGACCAGTACATCGCCGGCAACTACTCCCTGCCGAGCTGCGACCAGATGTTCACAGCCGGCTACACCAACCCCGACGGCAAGCAGTACCGCGACGCCGAGATGGTCGTCCTGATGCTCGGCACCAACGACGCCAGCGCCAACCGCAGCGCTGCCGCGGTGGCCGCCGATTTGTCCACCATCATCGACAAGATCGAGGCCGCCGGTGTGATCGTCGCCATTTCCACGATCCCGCCCAAGCGCAATGACATGACCGATGTCAACAACTACAACGCTGAGATCCGGGCGCTGGCCCAGCAGAAGAAGATCCCGTTGATCGACTATTGCCAGGAGATCCTGCGTCGCCGGCCGGACAACACCTGGGACGGCACGCTCATCAGCGGCGACGGCGTCCATCCCAGCGCCAACTACGGCGGCTACACCGCCAGCAGCGACCCGTACGCCAGTAACGGGGCGGCCCTGTCGTGCTCGGGCTACCTGCTGCGCGACTGGCTCAGCGTCCAGAAGATCAAGGAGATCCGCGAGAAGGTCATCAACGAGCCGACGATCTGGAACGTCTCGACCACCGGTGAGCTGATGACGGCCGTCGCCAACTATGCCTCCGGCGACAGCATCGTGATCGCCCCGGGTACCTACTATCCCACCAACCGCCTCTACCTGGACAACGGGGCGGTCACCGTCCGCGGCAGCACGGGCAACCGTGACGACGTGGTGATCTCCGGACCGGGCATGACCGTCAACTCCGAGCCGAAGGAGATGTTCGACGTCTCCAGCGACGACGTGACGATCAAGGACCTGACCATCCGCGACGTCTACTACCACGGCATTCACATGCGGGGCGAGAACGACGCCGACCGCACGAAGATCCAGAACGTCCGCACGCTCAACTGCGGCGAACGGCATCTCAAGGGCTCCTGGAACAGCGGCACCCCGCAGTACATCATGGACGACGTTCTGATCGAGAACTGCCTGCTCGAGCAGACCCAGCCCAACAGCAACCATCCCGACAACGACTACATCGGCGGCATCGACACGATGGGCGTGAGCAACATCATCATCCGCGACAACATCATCCGCGGCATCCAGGGCCCCACCGGCGGCGGCCGGGCCGGCATCTTCATCTGGCACCACAACACGAATCCCACCATCGAGCGGAACCTGATCTACAACTGCGACCGCGGCATCTCGATGGGCAACCCCGGCTGGGCTGGGCCCGGACCGGCCAGCACCTACGGCATCATCCGCAACAACATGATCGTCCGCGGGGCGAACATCGGCCTGGAGCTCTGCTTTACCGATGACATGAAGGTCTACCACAACACCATCTACAGCGCCGATTCCAGCTACTTCCGCACGATCCACATCTATGACAGCAGCTCCATCGATCTGATCAACGGGCTGCAGATCTATTACAACATCATCCGCGGTCAGATCTACGAGAACGCATCCGGCTCCTGGAGCTATCTCGGCAATCTTACCGGTTCCACGCCGCAGAACACGTGGTTCGTGGACCCGGCGAGCGGCGACCTGCACCTGACGGCGCAGGCGACTTCGGCGTTCAATGCCGCCTCGCCCCTGGCCGAGGTTACCGACGACTACGACCAGCAGGCCCGCAGCTCCACCCCGGACATCGGGGCGGACGAGACGGGCTACTGACCGGCCCGCCAAAGGCCGGGTTGCATTGCTGATGGAGTTAATGACGCGCCGCCCGCCACAAATGGTGAGGCGGGCGGCGCGTCAGAAGTCTGCCCGGCCGGTCGACCCATGCCGCGGAGGCATCGGGCGCCTGCCAGGCGCAAAGGAGTAGGACATGTGTAAGGTTCTGAAGCTGTTGTCTGTTCTATGTTTGTTGGTTGCTCCGGCCGTCGGTGATACCTTCTATGTCAACCGCGATGCCGGGATGAACGGAAGCGACGCCTACGATAACCAGGGCGCCTGCTCGACCGTGCGCATCGCCAAGTGGGGCGCGAACGAATGCTACATCTTCGATTTCGACACGGGGGCGATCTCGACCTTCGTCAACGCTCGACCGCTCAGCGATTTCACGTTCACCCTCTACGTCAAACCC
>JAWLBS010000216.1:0-8929 GCA_041687575.1 Phycisphaerae bacterium
TCCCGTAGCAGATGCGGATGTGGCGGAATTGGCAGACGCGCTGGCTTCAGGTGCCAGTGGCCGCAAGGTCGTGGAGGTTCGAGTCCTCTCATCCGCATTGATCGTAAGTGTGGCTGAACACACATCTTAGCGTACCTGCCGGTGGTCGGCAGAGCGGCCGTAACCGAAAAGGTTGTCCGGGTAGTCTACCCGAACAAGGTTTCTCGGAGGCCGTACCATGACCGTCAGCAGGCGACCGCGCATTCCCTCTTTTCGTCGGCACAAGGCATCTGGACAAGGCTTCGTCGAATTCGACGGCAAGCGGCATTACCTTGGCCGATACGAACTACCCGAAACCCGTCAAGCCTACGATACCGCCGTGGCGGAGTGGCTGAGCCGTGGCCGGCGGGCGCCTGTGGCTGCCCGGCAGATCGTGATGGTGGAACTGCTGGACCGCTACTGGACTTACGCCGACGCCTACTATCGCCTCCCCGATGGCACCGCCAGCGGCGAGCAACCGGGCATCAAGGCTGCCTTGGCCATCGTCCGGAGGCTGTACGGCCGGCTGCCAGCTGCCGAGTTCTCGCCTACATGCCTGAAGGCGTGCCGCGAGGCCATGATCCAGGCCGGATGGTCGCGGGTCTACTGCAATCGGTCCGTCGGGCGCATCCGCCGATGCATCAAGTGGGGCGTTGAGAATGAACTCGTTCCCGCCATGATGCTGACCGCCCTTCAGGCCGTCGCCCCGCTCAAGGCCGGTCGGTGCGAGGCCCACGAGACGGACGGCATCGGTCCCGTCAGTGACGACGTGGTGGACGCGGTGCTGCCGTTCCTGCCGCCAGTGGTCCGGGCAATGGTCGAATTCGGACGGCTCACCGGGGCGCGGCCGGCGGAGATATGCAAGATGCGGGTGCGGGACGTAGACCGGACCGGACCGGTCTGGCAGTACCGGCCAGCGGCTCACAAGACCGCTCACCACGGCAAGACCCGGACCATCTACATCGGACCGAAGGCGCGTGCGGTGCTGACCCCCTTGCTGACGGAGAACTTCAACCTGGACGCCTACGTGTTCTCCCCGGCGGCAGCCATGCAGGAGCGCCACCCGGACCGCGCTCTGCCGGCCAAGGGGGCGGAGTGGCGCCCTGGCGACCATTACGACAGCCGCAGTTTCCTGCACGCGGTCTGGCACGCCTGCCGGCAATGCTGGCCATTGCCAGAACGTCTGCGGCGCGGCAGCCACGAGAAGATCGCCGCATGGGAAAAGCGGCTCGGACCGGAACAGGTGAAAGAGGCCACGCAATGGGAGCGACAACACAGGTTCTCGCCGAACCAGTTGCGGCACTCGTTCGCAACCAAGGTCCGCAAGGAACACGGCTTGCTGGCGGCACAGCTGTTGCTGGGGCACGCCAAGGCGGACGTGACGCAGATCTACGCCGAAGCCGATGAATGCCGCGGCGTCGAGGTCGCGAGCAAGATCGGGTAGACTGTAATCATCGGGTAGTGGGCTGATCCCCCGCGAACGGCTGGCCACGGGCACGTGTTCTATCCTTCACGTGTCAGTGGCCGGCTGGCCCGGCCACAAAAGGATAGAGAACCATGTCGAAGAAACGCAGTAACGTCACTACGGACCTGGACGCGATAGCGCCGACCACGAAGCCAGCCGACGCAGCGGCATTCATTGCCCACTTTGTGCAAGACGCCCCGGAGACGTTTCGACGCGCCGCTGTCGTGGTGGATCCGCCCTATTACCTGCCCGTGGGTGTGCCGCTGGGGAAGCAACACCGCTGTTACCGCCGCGAAGATGCAGAGCGCGTCGGTCTTGCGGGCGACTACGACGCCGCCACCAAGCAGGACGCCGACTACGTTCGCCAGCTTGACGCCGAGGGCGCTCGGCTGGCCAAAGACGCGCGGGCCGTGGCTCTGCTGTTGGCGTCTGCTGACCCGGCACGCCCCTACGCCGATTTGCAGGCGATGGCCAGGAATCTGGAATCAAGGCCGATTGATTGGCATGGCGCTTGGCACGCATTCTGGAGTGCGATTCCGGCCATGGACGCGGGCCAGTTGCACTATGACGCAGCGGCCGGCAAAGCAATAAAGGCAGATCCGCAGTCTGAGAAGATCGAACCGCTCACAGAGGATAAGCCCCCTCGGTATGAACCGAAAGCTGACAGCATGGAGTACAACGCCCTCAAGGCCCTTTGGGAACTTCAAGCGTTTTCGCGCGCCAAGCTGAAGTCAAGCAGGGAAATGGCACGGCATGCCGGAGGTAGCCGGGGAGATCCTGAGTATTACAAGAAGGGCGGGAGACAGCTGACAGCACATTCTCTGGCGGAAAGCTCGCCCGGACAGAGCGGCGGATACTGGCTTACCGAAGATGGTACCCGGACAGCCAAACGCCTGTTTACAACCGCCCCCGAGCGTTCCCCCGAATGATCCCCGAATAGTCCCCAATCATGCCCTGATGAAATCGCGACGACGTGCAATGATGCCCCCATGCTAATGGAGGCACGCAAATGATCGACGTTGCGAACGAATCGGTTTTTCCGTTGGGCGAGGCGGTTGCGTATTACCCGCGTAGGAACGGTCGGAAACCATCATTCAGTACGATCTGGCGGCACGCCGCCCGTGGCAGCTACGGCTGCCGCCTTGAAACCGTCCGGTTGCCATCCGGCCTGTACACGTCCCGCGAGGCGATCGCCAGGTTCATCACAGCCCTGACAGCTGCCCATGCCGCAGAACCGCTACCCCCGTCCCCGGCGCCGTCCAGGCGCGGCCGTCCGCCTCGTTCCGCCGACCAGCGGCAACGGGATATTGAACACGCCGAGCAGCGGCTGACGCGGGCAGGAATCTGAGCGCGTAAAAATGCCCCATTGGGCCGCAGACCCGCCGGGGCTGAGGATCGTTCGATGATCAATCCTACCACACATCACGACCCGGTTCAACGCATTCTGGATGCCCTAAAGGCCGCAGGCCGCAAGGTTCGGGGGACAGGCCGGGACCGCTACGAATGCCAATGCCCCGCCCACGACGACCGCCAGGCGAGCCTATCCCTGTCCCGTGGCGATGACGGCAAGGTCCTGTTGCACTGTCATGCGGGCTGCACGTTCAATGCCGTGGTCGGCGCCCTTGGACTGGCCAAGTCCGACCTACAGCCGGGCGGCAACAGTCGCAGCGACCGGGGCGAGATCGTCGCCACCTACGAGTATCACGACGAAGGCGGTGAGCTGCTGTATCAAGTGGTCCGGTTCATGCCGAAGGACTTCCGGCAGCGGCGCCCGGATGGCAGCGGCGGGTGGATCTGGAATATGCAGGGCGTGCGGCGCGTTCTGTACCGGCTACCGGACCTGTTGGAACACCCCGACGTGCCGGTCTGGATCGTCGAGGGCGAAAAAGATGCCGATGCCCTGTGGCGGTGCAACCGAGTGGCGACGTGCAACGTCGGCGGCGCCGGCAAGTGGCGGGACGAGTACAACGATCACTTACAGGGCGTGACCGCCTACATCATCGGTGACAATGACGACGCAGGCCGCAAGCACGCGGCGGCCGTGGCCAAGCACCTGACGGGCGTGGCGGCGTCGGTGCGCATCGTGCCGATGCCCGACACGTACAGCGGGCACAACATCAAGGACGTGAGCGACTGGCTCAACGCGGGTGGCACGGTCGAGCACCTCGAGGAAATCGCCACTACGGAATTTCCGCAGTCACCGACCACAACCACCTCGACCAGTCACGTCTTCACCCGACTGTCCGACGTACAGCCGCAGCCTGTCCGGTGGCTGTGGCCCGACCGTATCGCGTTGGGAAAGTTGACGGTGCTGGCCGGCGACCCCGGTCTAGGGAAATCGTTCTCGACCCTGGACATGACGGCGAGGATCACACAGGGCACCCCTTGGCCGGATCGGCGGGGTGAGCCGGGCTGTCCGGGCTCGGCGGTCCTGATGAATGCCGAGGATGATCTGGCCGATACGATCCGCCCGCGACTCGACGCAGCGGGAGCGGACCCGACGAAGGTTATCGCGCTGACGGGCGTGAAGACGGGCGACGGTGAGTCCGAGCGGAGTGTCACGCTGGCCGACGTTGACGCTATCGAGGGGGCCATCCGGGAGCTGCCGGACTGCCGGCTGGTTGTGGTCGATCCTGTATCGGCCTACTTGGCAGGCATCGACGGCCGCAAGAACGCGGACACACGCGGGCTACTGGCACCGCTGGCGGCGCTGGCCGGCAAGTACGGCGTGGCCGTCGTCATGGTCACGCACCTGAACAAATCCGGCGGCGCGAGGGCGCTGTACCGGGCCATGGACAGCCTCGCGTTCGTGGCGGCGGCACGGGCAGCCTATCTCGTCACGGCCGACAAAGCGGACCCGCAGCGGCGGTTGTTCCTTCCCATGAAAAACAACCTCGGGGTGGACAACAGCGGGCTCGCCTACCGGCTGATCGACGGGGCCGTGGCGTGGGAGCCGGACCCAGTGGGAACGAGTGCTGACGAGGCCCTGGCGGCTGACGCTGACCGCGAGGGCGGGCAGGCGATCAAGCACGAGTGCGCCGAATGGCTGCGGGAGCTGCTGACGCCGGGGCCGGTCGCGTCAACAGAAGTAGAGGCTGAGGCCAAGGCCGCCGGCTACACACGGGGAACTCTGCGGCGGGCTCGCGAGCTGCTTACCATCAAGGTCTACCGGGCAACGGGAAGCACGTCGTCACCGTGGTTTTGGAGGCTCAAGGGATAGATGCGCACCTATACCCCCAACAAAACAACATGCTCAACTTGTACAACTTGCGCATCTATAGCGTTAAGGGGTCAAGAAGGGGGTTTTCTTAACCAAAGACCAATGGCTGGGGCTATAGATGCGCAGGTTTGTGTGTTGAGCATCTATAGGCCGAATCGAGGGTGATTCGATGGCACGACGGGAAGTGATTCAGAAGGCGATGGCCAAGTATCGGGCGACCGAACGCGACCGCCTGTTCGCGTGGCTTGACGATGCCTTGGAACGCGAGGGCATGCGATTCCTCGACGGCGACGAACGGGAAGAAGCGGCCCTGGCCCTGGCGTGCGGGTGCCTGCCCTACGATGCGCCGTCCGCACCGGCGGGGCCGGCTGGTCCTGACGACGACGTTCTGACGGTGGGCGAGATCCTGAAACAGCACGGGGTGTGCGAGCGGTGCGAGGGCTGACGATGACCGACCGCGAACAGATCATCGCCGGCAGCTTCCAGGCGTTCGCCAAGATCCGGCGGCAGGATCAGGACGCAATCGCGGCGGCGTGGATCGGCCGCGACCTGGAGCACGCCGGGCAGCCGGGGCTGACGCCGGATGAGCGGCGGCTTGTCGCGGCTTGTGTGTCGTGCGGCTGGTGGACCCCCTACGACTGGCAGGACGGCGGCGGTGACGACTTCGACCGACTGCCGAGCGTGGCGGACCGCATCCGTGAGGCGGCGGGGCAGGGGCAGCAGGACAACCTATTCGAGGGCTGAGCGATGCGAACAAAACTGAGCGCGGAAGCACAAGACCCGATCGTCGAGGCGATCCGCCACGGGGGCCATACCCAGGCGGTCGCACTCCTGAGGCGATGGCAGATAGCGCTGCACGAGGCCGGCCACGTTGTTGTCGCCGGACTGGCGTTCGGCTCCCGCCCGGAAGCGGCCATCTGGGGCTGCGACGCGGGGCTTGCATTCCGGTGCGGCGACGGCCCCGCCGACTTCGGCGGGCGGAGCAACGAAGCCGAGGCCCTGGCAAAGCGGATTGCTTGCGTTTCTGAGGCCGGCGACCTGGCGGCGGAAATGTTTGAGGACGACATTCCCGACGATCTTCCCGCGATCGAACCAAGTGCGCCACGTCCCCCTGCCGCCGACGCGACGCCACCGGAGCGGCAGGAATTCGCGGCCATGTTCGGCGAGCCGGATCACGTCCAAGTCATGCGGTGTTGCAGCCTGCTGGCGTCCCGTGCGGTCCGTCGGCTGCCGATGCCCAGGCGGGTTTGTTCCGGCGACGTGGCCGCACAGCTGCATTGGGTCCGCCGAATGACCGCGCGGTTGCTTCGGAAGCACGGACACGAAATTGAAATAGTCGCCCGTGAATTGTTCACGAGCGGAATCTATACCGCCGGCATGGCCGGCAAGGAGAATGCTATGAACGCAACGAAGATCGCGGAAGCACTGGACCGAAAACGGTGCAAGGCGCGGGCCGCCTACTACGACGAGATGCGGCGGGCGCGAGGCAGGATCGATGATGCCGTAGCAGGTCGGCTTGTAGAACTGGCCAGCGAGGCCGGTATCGACGATGCCCAGATCCAGAAGGACGCTGAGTTGCTCGAACAGGCAGCGGCACTGGCGGAGACCGCGAAGGCGGTGCCCGACTTGACGAAGAAGCAAGCGGCAGCCGTCGCCAAGGCCGAGGCCGCCGCCGCCGAACTGGAACGCGTGACGAAGCCACTCGAAGAGACGGCCGCCGACGCCGCGTTCGAGGCCGCCGCGCTGGACAAGCAGCTGTGCGAGGTGCGAGAGGCAACGCGGCAATTGGCTGGACTGGTGAGCAATTATCCGGAATTGCTGTCCGAGCACGCCCAGCTGCCGTCTGTAAAAGGCTGGCGCGACGCGAATACGCGGCGGTTGGAGCGCGAAGGCCTGGCACAACAGCTGAGCCAGCTGCGCGGGCGGCGGGACCGGGCCAAACTGGCCGTGGATCTGGCGGAGCAGGCCCTGGGCGATACAAAGACGGTTTGTGCGGCGGGCAGGCATCGCCCGCTTCGAACCGGCCGCGTTGAGCCCGACTGGCAGAAGCTGGAGGCCGAAGCCGAGGCCGTCGTCCGCGACGCCGAGGCGAAGTTCGCGGACATCGACATCGAGATCAAGAATCTTGAGAAGCGCCTCGCGAAGTTGGGGTAAAGCAGCCTCGCCCCGTGCCGGTTCGCGTCGTGATCCATGCCACGACCGGCCGGCCGGGGCGGCTTGCTGTTTTGGAATCCGGCATGATCCCCGCAAGAGGCGAGCGGATAGATCCACTTGACCGTCCATGCATGGAGCTCTAGACTTTGGCCACATTTCGGAGGCTACACATGGCAAAGTGGACTTGCGCAAACTGCGAGCGGACGGCGGGCAATCTTGAGGAGCCCAGGCTGTGGGGCGACTGGATAGTCTGCGATCAGTGCTACAGGCTTCTCCGTCAACAGGCCGCCGAGAGGGTTGGATCCCCTGAAAAGCCCCAAGCCCGCGGCATGCATCGGCCAGTTACCCTCAGGCGGCTGTTTTACGTACTGATCGGACTGGGTCTTCTTTGTGCAGTAATCGCACCGATCAGCGGCGACCCAGCTGGGCCAGGCGGTGCTGCGATGTTTTTCCTGGGGCTCACGGTCCTGTTATTCCCAGGCCTCCTTGCTGACGAACGACATCACCCCAATACGATGCCGATCGTTATCCTGTGCCTCGTCGCCGGCTGGACCGTCATAGGCTGGATCGTAGCCTTGATTTGGTCCCTCATGGCCCCGCCTGCAGCCCAATCAAGTCGCCCGCCCGAAACAGGTCGGCATTGAAGCCGTGGCAGCAGCCAGAATCGACGTTTCGTGTTGGAGGCCAACCATGGCAAAGTGGACTTGCGCAAATTGCGAGCGGACAGCGGGCAATCTGGAAAAGCCAGTCGTGTGGGAAGGCAATCTGATATGTGTCGAGTGCTTGCGTAGGCTACAGTCACAACAAGGCAAGCCGACCTTGGTCGAACTGACTGACAAGCGATGGAAGCGGCTCGGGCTGCGGGGCGCGATCGTGGCGTGCGTTGGAATGGGGGCAGTTGTCGCTCTTGGTGCGATCGGCGCCGCTTGGCCGCATGCGCCGGCAGTCGTGACAGGCGTTCTAGGGTTAGCCGGGATCGCGGTCTTCGCCGGCACACTGTACGGCGTCGGGGTACTGATCTACGCGGCTGCCATGTCCTGGTGGCATAACGGTTGAGCATATCTGCTTGGCAAAGCCGCCGACCTCCCGGCACGACCCGCGTTTGTCCACGCCCTTCGGACTGGAAACTTCTGCCAGACCAACAAAACGACCTCTTTTGATCGCGGCCCTGGCAGTCTGGAGGGTTTTCCGATCTGGGAGGACCCTGCGAAATATGGGAACTCTGGGACTTATGGGGTATTGACTCTGGGGGTTCTGGGCGAACTGGTGTGTTAATTTGTGGAGCCAGGAAAGGCCGGCAGTCTGGGGTGGCGGTAGGTATCTGTTCGGGTGCGAGTCCCCCCTACTACGTAGGGGTGGCCGTTTTCGGCCAGATGTTTGGGTATTGTTCGGGTGTTTTGCTGCGACTCGCCACGTCCGGAATCGTTGACGCGGCGATCTGTGGCCGGGCGGTGCGACAGCCTTCTGCCGGCGATCCGGCCGGCGGTGCGCCAAGGCCCTTGTCCTGGGGATTCTGGACGGCGACAAGGCATGATCGGCAGCCGGGGGGTAGTCCAGGATGGGAGCGTGCCCTTGGGGCTGCAATCGCGTCCTGGCGGCGATCCGGCTTCCGCCTGGCGGGTGAGCGGCCCGCCACGACGCCCACGGCGACGGCTGGCAAGCCGCGTCTGCCCCGATCGGCATGCCGGGGGGGGTCCAGTAGGGGGTTCACGTCCTGGGCGTTTCTGTGCGTCTGGCAGCGATCCGGGCGACGCGGCAGCCGTTCACGTCGAGGCAGGTACTACCCGGAGACTACCCGAACAAGCCCAAATCAGCGGGGAGCGGTCGGACCGCTCGCCGACATGATCCGCTCGGGTACACTATCCTGAAGTATGCGATAACCCACGGTATTTCCTGCAAATGCTTGCAAATCCCAGAAGGCTGTAGTATGCTGTTCTGAGTGGTTACGGCGATACGAACACTGCGGAAGGAATGCTTCAGGTGCCAGTGGCCGCAAGGTCGTGGAGGTTCGAGTCCTCTCATCCGCATTTCTTTTTGCGCTGAACACCTTCCGGTACGATATCTAACCCCAT
>JAWLBS010000217.1:0-8877 GCA_041687575.1 Phycisphaerae bacterium
TGGTGGTGCTGGCGGTCGTGGGGGTGGTCCAGGCGAATGTGCTCGACATGGGCGGAACGCGGAACCCCGACGGGTCGTGGAACGGGGTGGCCAGCCTGGAAACCGTGCCGGTGGGGAACATCAACAATGCGGCCGATTACACCGGGTACGGCTCGGTGGGTTACGCCTACAACATCGGCAAGTACGAGGTGACGGCCGGGCAGTACACGGAGTTTCTCAACGCGGTGGGCGGGGTGGATGCATACGGGCTGTACAACCCGAGCATGTCGTGGAGCAGTTACGGCTGCAGTATCGAGCGGAGCGGTTCGTCGGGCAGCTACACGTACAGCGTGGCGGGGGACTGGGCGAACCGGCCTGTGAACTACGTCTCCTGGGGCGACGCAGTCCGCTTTGCCAACTGGCTGCACAACGGCCAGCCGAGCGGCTCTCAAGGCCCCGGCACCACGGAGACGGGCGCGTACACACTGAGCGGCGCGATGACGGACGCGGCGCTTCTGGCCGTGACGCGCAGCGCCGACTGGCAGTGGGCGATCCCGAGTGAGGATGAGTGGTACAAGGCGGCGTACTACGATCCGAACAAGGCCGGTGGGGCGGGGTATTGGCTGTATCCGACGCGGAGCAATACAGCACCGGCCCAGAATATGGCCGATCCCTCCGGCAATAACGCCAACTGCTACACGTCCCCCTATGTCTACCCGATCGACAACGGGAAGTACACGACGGCGGTTGGGGAATTCCAGAACTCGGACAGCCTGTACGGGACGTTCGACCAGAGCGGGAACGTGTGGGAGTGGAACGAGGCGGTGCTGTACGGCTCCTATCGGGGCCTGCGGGGCGGGTCGTTCCACGGCAGCGACTCCGACCTGCGGTCCTCGTACCGCTACTACGGCAACCCGTCGTACGAGAGCTCCCTCATCGGGTTCCGTGTCGTCCAGGTTCCTGAGCCGACGACCCTGGCGGTCCTCGCCCTTGGTAGTCTCGGCCTGCTGCGTCGACGCCCGGCATAGACGACCTTCCGGGCCTGGGGCGAACGCATCCCCCAGGCCCTACCCCAAATACCCGACCCTGGGCGACCCTGGGCGACCCTGATCCTGGGGCTGGCAGTCAATCCCGCCATCGCCCTGGGCCATCGCCACAGATTGGCCTGCCCCAGGTATCGATAAACGGCACCTGCGAGCTCGCCACGGGCCTATCGTCGCCCGGATGGCCTGCGGGCCGTGTGGACCGGCTGCGGGCGATGTAGGGGGTGGACGTGGGGGTTCATCGATACGTGGTCAGGGGGCACAGCAAAAGGGCCGCTGTCCTCGCGGACAGTGGCCCTGGATGAACATGCTGTGGCATCTGCGGACTATGCCCGACGGCGGCGGGCGATGAGTAGGCCGCCCAGCGCCAGCAACGCCATCGTGGTTGGCTCGGGGACCACGGTGATCGTGCCCGAGGTGACCGTGCCCAGACCGTTGCCGTTGCTGTCCAGCGGCAACCATCCCCCGTACAGGCCTTCCACGAAGTTCAGCTCCACCGTGCCAAGGCTGGCGCCCACGACGGTGTACGTCGCGAACGGCACCCACTCCAGGTCGCCATGGTCGTCGGTCGTCGTGGCACCCGTGCGAACGGAACCGAAACCGGCAACGCCACCGTTGCCGGCCGTGCCAACCGTGTAGGGGAAACTCGGCGCCGCCCGGTAAGCTGGGTCGAACGTCAGGTCGCCGACGTTGGCGAGCACACCCGCTGCGCTTGGGATAACGCTGCCGCTCAGGGCGTACACGCCCACCCCCACTTCGCCTGTACCGACTTCGATCGCCACGACCGTCTGCTCACCGACATTCAGCTGCGTCTGGCTCGGCACGATCCGAACGTTGACTAGCCCCAGACTCGGGGCCGCCAGAAGACCAACCACCACCAGGACCATCACAAAGCTGCGCATCTCAAGCCTCCTGTACACAAAGGTGCATCATCCTGCCCGGTAGCAGTAGCATCCCCGCCGACGCCGGCGGGTCATACCGGGTGCCCTTCCTGCGGACTTCTCAACTGCGCTCGATGGCGGCGCATCCACACCGCAACCGCACTGTCTTCTGCGGCACGAAAAGGTGGGGAGCCACTTCGGGCCGGATCTCACCTGCCGCAGATCGATAGTAGAACGCCTACCTGCGGCGCCGGATCATCGCCAAGCTGCCCATCGCCAGCAGCGCCATCGTCGCCGGCTCGGGAGTCACGGCGACCATGGCCGGAGTCACCATGCCCAGACCACGCATGTTGCTGTCCACCGGCATCCAGCCGGCGAACGAGCCTTCCACGAAGTCCAGGTCGACCGTACCAAGGGCGACCGCCATGACGGTGTACGTGGCGAACGGCACCCACGTCTCGCCATGGTTGTCGGTATACGTCGCACCCGTGCGGGCCGATCCGAAACCCGCAACGCCACCATTGGCGGCCCTGCCCCTGACATTCGGGAAGATGGGCGCGGCCAGGTAAGCCGAATCGAACGTCAGGTCGCCGACGTTGGCGAGCACACCCGCTGCGCTTGGGATAACGCTGCCGCTCAGGGCGTACACGCCCACCCCCACTTCGCCTGTACCGACTTCGATCGTCACCACCGTCTGCTCGCCGATGTCCAACTGCGTCTGGGCCGGCACGATCCGGACATTGACCAGACCCAGACTCGGGGTCGCCAGAAAAGTAACCACCACCAATGCCATTAGAACGTTTCGCATGCTGCTTACTCCAGGAAGGAATCGCAGGTTGTCCACATTGACGGGTGTCTCGCGCACCGCACCGTTCCGATTGGCTGGCAATCCGAGTGCCAGTCGCCACACGCAAGGCGCTGACGAGGAAACGGGTTCACGGTAGCTCCGGCCGGATAAGGGCTTATGTCGACGGTGAGTTTTTCATTGGCCGACGCAGATGCACCGCCCTTGCCCGCGCTTGCTGCCAAGGCACATCATGGATGTTGCCCAGCGGCAACATTCACAGCCGCTTGGCTGAGCAGGACGCGGAGGCTGACGCCAATGACCTGGGGAGGTATGGGGAGCTGACTGATTCCTGGTCTGAGCGACTGGTGACTGCCTCACCCCAAGGCCCTGTATCCGAACAGATGGGGTGGCGTTGAGCGATGACGCGGCCGGAATGCGTCTATTCGATCTGCAATTCCGCCAGCAGCCGGGCAAGCCTCGGACTCGCCGCCGGCGCCGGTCCCCGCATCGCCCGGTACAGGTAATGCTGCAGGACATCCGCATCCTTGAGCGTTTCGGCCGGCAGATCGTGCGCCTGGTCCTTGTCGCTGTGACAGGCGATCATGTGGCCGACCTGCTTGATCTCGTCGTCGCGGTAGCATCCCAGGTCCGCCAGGATCTCCGCGGCCTCGAGGCTGCTGCGGCGGGCGTGGTCGGTCGGATCGCCCGTGCGGTAGCTGGAGATGTCGTGCAGCATGCCGGCTGTGGCGCAGATCTCCGGGTCGAGCCCGCGCCGCAGGGCGAGCAGGGCGGTGAGCTGGCTGACGCCGTAGAGGTGGACGAAGCCGCAGCGGGCCTGCTGCGGGTCGGGCTGGGTTTGGAGGATGCCGTCGACGGCGCTGCGGAGGCGTTCGAGGCGGTTCATGGATTGTTCAGCCGCCCCGCTTTTCCAGCCACTTCGCAAGCGACGCCTGGCTCTCGCCCGAGGGCCTGCCCGCCAGCAGCCCTTCCACGCTGACATCCTCGTCCACGTCCTGCCAGTGAATGCCCTCGCCCTTGCCGATCAGCCGCCAGTTCTCACGCTCGGTGGGCGAAGCATGAACCAGCCGGGGAAACCACGCCAGCGGCACGCAGATCGTCCGCCCGTCGCTGAGATCGACCCGAAGCGTATCCTCGGTGACGGTAATATCCCGCGCGAAGGGGACATCCATTTCAACCATGGAAGTAGCCATGCCACGCCTCCAGCAGCTGAACCTGGTGCTGCGCAAGGACCTGCAGCACTTCGGCAATCTCTGGCCGTTTCAGGCCGCCGCTTCTCTCCAATCTTACCGGCTGCAGCCAGAACTTGGCAATACGATCTTCCCGCTCCACGTGAACGTGCGGCGGTTCGTCCCGATCGCCCGCGTAGAAGAAGAACCGATAAGGACCATGGCGCAACACCGTTGGCATGTGTCTGTTCTTCCTGTCGGTGGACTGCTTCGGCTGTTCCGGTCTAGCCCTTCGTCCGCTTCAGCACCACCACGCTGGCGGTCTTGTGCTCGGGGACGGTGATTACCAGCGTATCGCCGGCCTGCTCGACCTTCGCGCCCTTGACCCCGACGTCGGCCTCCTCTTCCTTCCACTTGTCCTCGTCGATCCCGTCGCCGCCGGCCCCGCCCGAGCGGCTGATCTTCGCGGCCTTCGAGCCCTTGTAGTCCGCCGACCAGACCTCCGCCTCGCCGAACTTGTCCGCATCCGGCAGCCGCAACGTCACCTTGACGTTCCTGCGCGGCGACAGGTCGTCGAAGATGCTCCGGTCGTCGCTGATCATCGTCACGACATAGTCCTTGCCCGGCCGCTCGAACACGTTGCCGCCAACCCCCTCGGGCAGGTCGATCGGGTCGGCCGTCAGCACCCACACCCGCCCGACCAGGAACGGGAACAGGTGCTGGTACGCCTCCAGCGCCTCGCACGTCTGCTGCCGCATCTTGTCAGTCACCTCGTGGCGGTGGCCCTCCTGCTCGGGGTCGATGTCGTTGTAGAGCATCCCCAGCCGCAGGCACTTCTTGAAGTCCTCCTCCGCCCGCGTCCAGATCCCGCCGTCGAGGATGATGATCGGCTTGTAGAGCGCGTAGTACTGCATCGCCTCCAGCCGGTCGATGTCGGCGCCCTCGTCGGCCATGATGTAGTCGATGCCCCGCATCAGCTCGATGCCCTCGGGCTTGTTGGCGGAAAAGATCATTCCCTTCTGGCGCATCAGCGGGTCGATCTTGTCCATCAGCCGCTGGAAGGCGAACTTCAGGCAGTAGGCCGGCTTGTTGTGGATCATCGTCAGGCCGTCGTCCCGGCCAAAGTCGATGTTGTAGTGCCGGCCATACACGTCGAAGAACACGCCGTCGATGTCGGGGTAAGTCTCCAGGAGCTTGTGGAACTGCTCGAGGCTGTGCTGCCCGAACGGCGTCTCCAGTCCCGCGTTCATCAGGTAGCAGTCGCGGAAGGCCGGCACGATGTTGCCGCTCTCGTCGCGGACGATCGACTCGGGGAACTTGTCGGTCACGTAGTGGATCTGGCCGTCAATGATGTTGTAATAAATGTGCACGGCGATCCCGTGCTTGTGGGCAAGGTCGATGTAGCGGCGGACCTTCTCGAACGAAAGGTCGCCGGACTCGTGGTGGCCGGCCCAGTTGTCCGTCGGATTGACGTACAGCCCGTACCACGGGAAGTGGCCGTGCAGCTCCATCCACCGCACACCGCGCTTCGCCCGCCCGGCCATCCGCGGCTCGGCGAGCGATTCGTCGTCCTGTCGGTCGTAGGGCGTGCTGATCGCATAGACGCCGTCGTGCTGGCGGACCTTCGGGTCGGGCTGGAACCACGCGCTGTAGCGCTTGGCATACCAGCCGAGCGCCTCGCGCCACTTGCCCTTGTGCCCGCTGATCAGCAGGCTGAAGCGGGTCTCCTTTTCGCCCCGCAGCGACAGGAAGTCATTGACGATCTTGAAATGCGGCCGCTGGTCGATCGGGTAGTCGGTCATCGAGTTCAGCAGAAACAGGCTGTCTTCGCTGGCGTTGTTCATGAACCGCACGCAGACGTTCGGCACGTCCGGCGGCATCGAGTAGGCCAGGCTGTGGCTGGCGTCGTGCAGGGTGACCAGCGGGATCAGGGCGGTGTTGTGCTGGTGCTGGACCGCCCGGCCGTAGCTCAGGCCGTGACGGACCTGGAACGGCTCCTCCCACCGCAGGCGGACCGGGGCGTCCTTCATCGGGGCCCACACGTTCATGTACGGCAGCGGCAGCAGCCACGTGACGCGGATCTGCCGGTCCGGCCCAGCCGACTTGCGGACGTAGGCGTCCCACTGCAGACATGTCTTGTCGATCGCATATTCCAGGCGGATGACGAAGTCGGCGCCGTCGAACCGCTTTTCGAGGATCAGCCGCGCCCCGCCCTGGCCGTGCTTCCACTCGATCAGTTTGGCGGTGCTGGCGGTGTCGAAGTCGTCGTAGGTCTTTTCGGAGAGCATGTCCTTGACGCGGATGCCGCCGATCATGCCGAACCGCTTGCTTTGCGGGCTGCAGTAGTCGCGATTGGTGGTGCGGTCGATCATGGAGCGGATCTGGCCGGTTGCGGAATCGACGGCGACGGACAGTGCGGCATTCGTCAGATAATACATCTGCGGACTCCTTGGCTGGGAGGTGGTTGCGGCACTTTCGGTTTTTCCCGGACCTGTCGTGTCGGCGAACACGGGTGCGGCCAGCAGGATGGACATGCAGATCCGAATGAATTGTACTTTCAACGCACACTTCCACAAGGCGGACATAAGGCCGGGGCCGACAGTGTGTTGCGCGCGGACGCTCCGGCGCACTTGCTGCCCGGGAGGCGTCTATACCACAACGCCGCCAGCCGGGCCAGCCGGGTTGTTTTTTCGGACGTGTCGTACTTTTCGCGCCGTGAAAGGTGGCCGCCCGATGGGGGGAATCACCATATAGACAGGCGGCAACGGGACTTAGTTGCAGCGCAACGAGGGTCGGTTTATACTGGTGGCCGCTACGGATGACGCGTGTGCCGGCAGGGCCGGTTGGCCCGGGCGGCAGGCGGGAGAACCTGCGAGTCATAAAGCAAGGAGTACCGGGCATATGCGCGGGATACGAATCTGGCACCTGGCCGCGCTGGCACTGAGCGTACCGCTGCTGACCGCGGCGGTCCCCTCGGGGTGCACGGGCGGGTTGAACCCGAACTTCCGCGAGGCGATCGGCCAAGGGGCCGGCAGCGGGGTGGCCATTCCCCAGGGGTACATCGTGCTCGGCCTCTTCAACGAGACCGGCTGGCCGGCGGAGATTGAAGCCACGATTGTCGGTCGCACGCAGTGGACGACAAACTGGACCCTCGGTGTTGGAACGATGGCCGCGGAGGCTCGCGCCTGGGCCTGTCCTCTCGACTCGATCACGATCACGGGCGGAACCGTCTTTGAGATCAACGATGACGGCGAGGAGGAGGAGCAGGGCATCAGTTATGCAGGAGGCGTCCTCTCGGGCATCCGGCCCGGCGACCCCCTCGAGTGCGGCACGATGATCAAGGTCAGTCTCGTCTGGGACTATGTGGACGACCAGTACGAGGCCTGGGTCGAGCTGTTGAAGTAACGAATCGAAATCAACGAAGCCCTCGTCGGAGGCTTGATCGATGAATGGACGGACGGCGATACGAGCGATGCTCGCCTTTCTGCTGGGCGGGGTTTTCCTGTACGGCGGCATGGGGTTTGGATGCAACCCGAGCTTCATACAGTCCACGGGCGGCTCGGCCCACCTGCCAACCGCGCCCGGGGATGCGGATTACATCATGCTGCGGCTGGTGAACTCGATCGACGGAGCGTATGTGCCTGGCACGCAGACTCCGGTCGGTGTCGGCTACCTGGGGACGTACCGGATTGCCGGCAGCAACCTGCCGGGCTTTTTCGGTGTCGGCGGCTCGGGTCTTGTACCCGGTGAAGACTTTGGCATCTTGATTCCCTGCAACGTCACAACAATTGCCTTGGGGGATGTGAACAATCCCGGTCAAGACGGCGCCTGGCTGATCTATGCCGACGACGTCGGCCAACCGCTCGTGCCGCTCGATAAGGTCCTGCAAAACGGCGTGGACTTCCGCTGCGGGGACGTCGTGACCTTCATTACCCACAATTCGCCGAACGATTCCCGCAGCTACGCAGTTGACTACCAGGTCCAGAGCGGCCGGAACGTCAAAGGCCCCTTCACCGGCCCCGATACCTTCAACATCTTTGAAGAAGAGGCCAGGGAGTGGGAGCAAATCTGGGCCAACATCATCCCGATCCGGGCAGAGGATCGAAGCTGATCATCGGCTGTCGCCGGCAAACGATACACCTGCAGAGGCGATCGCCGCAAAGGCGATCGCCTCTTTTTCATACAGTGGTTTCCCACGCCGCCGGCCGGGCGGTGTTCTTCTGCGTCTGCTTGATGATGTCCTTGCGCTTGTAGACACTTGCCAGGCCGCCCGGGCCGATTACGTGGCCTTCCTGTCCGAGGAGCGCGGCTTTGCGCAGCAGGACTGTGGCAGCTGGCACGCACGCTTCAAGTCGACCTGGTGTAAGTACACGAAAATAAAACCGGCCGCGATCCCGAAGGACCGCGGCCGGCATCTTGTTTGCTGGACTCCTAACTGACCCCTGACCCCTGTCGTTACTGGCAACTGGCAACTGCCGTTGTCACATCCCCAGCCTCTTCTTCAGCGCCTCGTGCTCGACCGTGATCGCCTCGGGAATCCTGTTGAACCCGGCGAAGAACTCGGCCTGGCTGGCGAGCTCGTCGGTCCAGTCGGCCGGTTTGATCGTCAGCAGCTCCTTCATCGCCGCCTCGTCGATGTCGAGGCCCTCGGTGTACAGGTCCTTGGGCGTGGGCATGTACCCCACGGGCGATTCCACCGCACCGGCCTTGCCCTGGCACCGGTCGAGGATCCACTGCAGCACGCGCATGTTCTCGCCGAAGCCCGGCCACATGAACTTGCCAGCCACGTCCTGGCGGAACCAGTTGACGTGGAAGATCTTCGGCGGGTTGGGAATCTTCTTGCCCATCTCCAGCCAGTGGCCCCAGTAGTCGGCCATGTCGTAGCCGATGAATGGCAGCATCGCCATCGGGTCGCGGCGCAGTTCGCCAAGCTTGCCCAGCTGCGCGGCGGTCCGCTGGCTGGCCATGGTCACGCCGACGAACGTGCCGTGCTGCCAGTT
>JAWLBS010000218.1:0-8870 GCA_041687575.1 Phycisphaerae bacterium
TGCCGCGATTTCTTCAGCCAATTTGCCACGGCCTCACCGGAGCTGCTACGCTATGTCGGCCTGGCACCCGATTAGTTTGTCAAAGAGCATTAGCCGGCGTTCGGAGTCCCGCCTTCAGGCGGTCAGCCCGAGCGAGCGCAGCGAAGCGAAGCGAGTGGCCGAGCTGCGAAGTGTCAGGTGCCGCAGTCCTGCGATCTCGCCACGGCGTAGTCGTCGTTTGACGGAGTCGGGAGCAGGGCCGTGCTTTCCCGGGACTCCGGCGACGATACAGCCGTCGCCTGCATCCTGGGCTATTTCCTGCCGTCCCTGACCGGACTGAAACGACAGCAGCACTGACTTGGTGGACAATAGTCCACCTGCAATAGCCCACCCTACACCACGGCTTTGGCGGGCGCAGCCCGCCCTACATCACCCCACCGCCCGCAGCAGCTCCTCCATCTTGTCCATCGCGTGAACATCCCCCCGCTGCTCGGCCACCTGAATGCCGCCCTGCAGCACGGTGCGGGCTTCGTCGCGCCGGTTCAGGTCGATCAGCGCCTTCGCCTTCTGCATGTACGCCGCGCTGTAGCCGGGGTCGATGTCGGTGACCTTGTCGAACTGCTCGACGGCCTCCTCCTTCTGCCCCGCGGTCAGCATCTCCATCGCCAGGGCGTAGTTGAGCAGCAGGTCCTTCGGCTCCTCGGCGAGCATCAGGCGTATCTGGTCGATCTTGGACATCTGAGCCTCCTGCAATCGGCCGTCAGAACATCATAGGCACGCGCCGGCCCGCTCAGCGACTCGCCAGCAGGGGCGCGAGGTATTCCCGGCCGAACCGTTCCCTGCTGGACAGGTAGTCGCGGATGTCCTGCTCGTGCAGCACGTCGCCGAGGGCGACTTCGAATTCCCTGCCCAGTCGCGGCCAGGAGGTTTCCAGGTGGCGGGCCTGTTCGCGGATGCGATCGACGTCAGACTTGTTGAGCCGCCCCGGGTCCTCGAAGTAGCCGAAGCCCTGCCACCGGTCGACCAGCAGGTGATGTGCCTGCCGGCGCCACTGGGCGATCGCCGCGATGGTCTTGAGCTGTGCGAGGCGGTCGTTGTCGCGAGGCCCGCCCGCCTGGTTGAGCGCCTTGTGGGGCGTGCGGGTCGTCGCCCAGTCGATCGGGAGGTTCTCCACGCCGATCGTCTCGCGGCAGGCCCTGTTCCAGTCATCGGCCTCGAACTTGCCGTTGCGCATGACCTCGGCCGCGAGATACAGCGCCATCGGCGCGGCCTGCCACAGTTCGCAGTAGGTCGCCATTCCGTTGTAACGGCTCCAGCCGGTGGCGACCATGCCCTGCCAGTCATGTTCGGCGGCGTAGCGGGCCCAGGCCTCGAGATTGCGCATCCGCACGCGGTCATTGGGCAGGTCGATACTTAGCCCGTCGGCACCCTTGAAGGCGGCGCCCGCCCAGAGGCGCAAGCCTGCGCCGGCGAACCGGTCGAGGACGTCCTGGCCGATCCTGCCGATCGGGTCCTCGCCGTAGCTCCACGGCATCAGGTCGACTTTCGGGGCGAGCTCGGCGAGCAGTTCGGCCGGCCAGGGGCGCATCATGTCGTCCCAGAGGATCGGCCGCACGCCCTTTTGAACAACGTGCTCGATGATCGGCATCATGTGTTCGAGATACAGTTTGTCCTTGCCGATCTCAGCGGCGCGGGCCTTGCTCCGCTCGCCCTCGCCCAGGTCCCAGACTTCGTCGCCTCCCAGGTGCAGCCAGCGGATCTCCGGGTGCGCGGCCAGCAGCTCGTCGACCATCTTCAGGACCAGGTCGCGGCTTTCCGGCAGCGTCGGGTCGATCGAACTGACCGCCCCGGCTGTCTGGGCAAGGTCCGCGTACCGCGGGTGCTTGAGCACGAACTCCATATGCCCGAAGGTCTGCACCAGCGGCACGAGCTCCACGCCCAGGTCCTTGCAGGTCCTGACAAGGCGCTGGATCTGGTCCGGCGTATAGGCGGTCCGCGCGCGGACAACCATGTCGAAGGCGTACGGGAACGTGTCCTCGTACTCGACGAGCAGCAGGTTGATCCCCCAGCGGGCCATCTGCTCGATCTCGTCGATCAGCGCGTCGATCGGCAGCGGCGCGCCCTTGAGGTCCAGGTGAACGCCCCTGTAACGGATCGCCTCCGGCATATCTCACCTCCAGGCAAAGTGCGGACTATCGGGCCACGGGCAGCTTACTGAATGAACCGCCGCGGCCCTGTAGATTATCCGCTATCGCCCCGAGGCGAAAGTGTTGTCTGAGCGCCTACGCCATCACGTCCAGCGCCGGCGCGGCGCCGCTTCCGGGGTCTGACCCCTGGTAGCACGCCTGCTTTCGAGCCTACAGTCCAATCCCCTTGGTGGCATCAATACCTGGAAGATCCACCGGGGTCTGACCCCCTGGGAAAGCGCCCCGGCCCCCACGCCACGGGGTCAGACCCCAGTGACGTGCACAGGCATCCAGGCCGCCATGAAATCCAGGCGCTGATTCCGTTGGGAGCCGTTCGCGTCGGGGTCAGACCCCTGAGAAGCGCCTCGGCCTTCACTGCCACCAGACAAGCGATGAACGCCTACGCCATCACGTCCAGCGCTGGCGCGGCGCCACCCCCGGGCGCGGCGGCAGCGTCACCCATCCCGCCGAACTCGATCTCGATCATGCTCGACGCCCTCATCGCGACCATGCTCATTTCGGTCTGGCCACACGAACGGAACGCCTCGGCCAGGCCCTGCAGCGACTGCTGGCCCTTCTCGTTCAGCCCGCCGTTCATCAGCATCTGCAGCAGCAGAAGCATGATCATGGCTTTCAAGGTCTCCTGGTCGATCTGGCCGCCCTGGGTGATTTGGCCATAGACCATCTCGACCTCGCTCGACATCTTGATCGACATCGGGCCGGTCTGGCCGGCGGGCATGTCGATGGCAAGCGAGGCACCGGCATTGGCTTGGAGGGCAAAACCGGACATCGGCGACAGCGCGTAGTTACCTGCAGCATTACTGATAGCGGGAACCTCCATGGCTCCTCCTCCCCTTCTGTTCGGCGAAACTTTCAGACGGCTTCGGGTCGTGTGCAGCCGGCTTTGGCGGGAAGGTTGGCACGGTGCGTGCCGGAGGAGACTGTCGACGTGAAGTAAATGTAAATGCCGTGAGTAAAAGGGGATATAGTCGTCAGTCAAAATGGGCGGACTCTACGGGGTGTGATGCCTGATGCGGGTCGGTACCGATTGGCGGCAGCCAGGTGTTGCCTGTGAGCAACGAGGCGCTGCGTTCAGGATGTCACCTGGTACACTTCATGCACTTTGCGCACGGCGGCGACGGTATCGCGGGCCTCCTGTTCGCTGAACCGGTCGCTGACTGGCAGAAAGATGCAATCGGCGAGGATCGCCTCGGCGTTGGGGCAGTCGCCGGGCTTGTACGGCGCCGCGTCGCCGTGCGACCATGGCAGGGCCGACTCGCCGAAGGCCTTGCGGCTGCCCAGCCATGGGTCGAGGTAGACCGCGTGCGGGATGTAGCCCGCCCCGCAGGGCACGCCCTCGGCGGCGACGGCGGCGGCGAACTCGTCGCGGGTGCAGGTGAGCCTATCCAGCCGCAGCCGGGGCAGGTAAAACCAGTAGACCGGATCGCTGCCGGTTGTTTCTTTGGGTACGGCGACACCGGGCAGGTCGGCGAGCCCGTCGCGGAGCATGCGGGCGTACGTGCGGTAGCCGTCGGTGATCTGCTCGACGCGGTCGAGCTGGGCGTGGATGACCGCGCCCTGCAGTTCGGTCATCCGGTAGTTCGGCGCGACGAACGCAGGGGCCCGGCCGCCTCCGAAGCGGTCGTAGGCCTTGTCGACGGCGAGATGGCACCGGCCGAATGTCTGCTTGTCATTGGTGACGACCACGCCGCCGTCGCCGCAGGCGAGGTGCTTGAATTCGTTGAAGGAGAACGCGCCCGCATCGCCGAACGTGCCGACGAGCTGGTCCTTGTACTTCGCCCAGATCGCTTGGGCACAGTCCTCGATGACCCACAGGCCCTTGTCCCTCGCGAGCTGCATGATCTCATCCATCGGGCAGGGGTTGCCCCACAGGTGCACCGCGATGATGCCGCGGGTGCGGGGCGTGATCTTGCGGGCGATGGTCTCGGCCGTCATGACGTAGCTGGCCGGGTCGAGGTCGGCGAACACGGGGATGCCCTGCTGGTAGAGCACCCCGATGAGGGTGCCGGCGTCGGTGATCGGGCTGGTGATGACCTCCTCGCCGGGTCGCAGTCCCAGGGTGGCGACGGCGGCGTGGATGACCGACGTGCACGAGTTGCCCGCGACGGCGTGGTTCATCCCCAGCATGCGGGCGAATCGCTCGCACATCGACTTGACCTTGTTGCCGTGCCAGTAGAACAACGTGCCCTGGTCGAGGGCCTCTTTCAGCTGGTCGAGTTCGCCATAGGCATAGCGGTTGCCCTGCTTGTCGAACGGGGCGGTGCGTACCCTGGGCCCGCCGTTGATCGCCAGGCTTCCGCCGGTTGCCGCTGCCGATTGCCGGTTCATATTCATGGCATCCCTCGTCTGGACACGTTTCCGAGTCTCGTGTGTTTACAGGTTAGATCCGGACGGTCAACCAAGACGGAACACCGCTGCCCATCCGGGGAATTCCATGGCCGGAACCCGGCTTCGCCAAACGACGGCTACGCCGTGGCAAGCAGTCCCTGCCATGGCACCCGGCAAGCCAAACGCGTCCATCCCGCCGTCGTCGCCACTCCGCTCCCGCACCCCTGACCTACGCCCCCTGCCGTCGTGGTTGTTGCCGTTGCTGTTTCTAATCTGAGTAATCTGCGTAATCTGCGGAAGGTCGTTGTTGCCGTTCGAACCCCGACACCCGCCCCTACCGCGACGCGTACCGCGGGAAATAATCCTGCAGCGCCCGCACGTCCCAGTCGCCCTGCCGCAGCGAGCGGATCGCCGAGACCGCCGCACGGGCGCCGGTGATCGTCGTGACCATCGGCATGTTGTGGATCGTCGCGGCCGCGCGGATCCGCCCCTCGTCGGTGCGCCGTCCCTTGCTGGTCGGCGTGTTGATCAGCAGGTGCACCGTCCGCGCCAGGATCATGTCCAGCATGTTCGGGCGGCGCCCCTCGCCGATCTTGGGGATCAACTGCGCCGTCACGCCGGCCTCTGTCAACACCACGTGCGTGCCGGCCGTGGCAATGATGTTAAAGCCCATCTCCGCCAGCTGCCGGGCGATCGGGGCGATGAACGGCTTGTCGGCCGCGTTGACGCTGATGAACACGGTCCCCTCGGTCGGCAGCGACCCGCCGGCGGCGATCTGGCTTTTCGCGTAAGCGATGCCGAAGTCGCGATCCACGCCCATCACCTCGCCCGTCGAGCGCATCTCCGGCCCGAGCACCGCATCGACGCCGGGGAACTTGTTGAACGGGAAGACCGCCTCCTTCACCGCGATGTGCTCCGGCCGGGGCGTGTCGCTCAGACCGTACTCTTCCAGCACCGCGTCCAGCGACTCGCCGAGCATCGCCCGCGTGGCCACCTTCGCCCACGGCACGCCGGTCGCCTTGGAGACGAACGGCACGGTCCGGCTGGCGCGGGGGTTGACCTCCAGGATGTAGACCTGCCCGTCCTTGACCGCGTACTGCACGTTCATCAGCCCGCAGACTCCGATCCGCAGCGCCAGGTCCATTGTCTGGCGGCGGATCTCATCGACGATGGCCGGCGAGAGCGAATACGGCGGCAAGGCGCACGCGCTGTCGCCGCTGTGGATGCCCGCCTCCTCGATGTGCTCCATCACGCCGGCGACGACACACCGCTTGCCGTCGCAGACGGCGTCGACGTCGACCTCGGTGGCGACCATCAGGAACTTGTCGATCAAAATCGGCTGGCCCTTGCCGGTCACCGAGGCGCGGTCGCTGGCCTGAAGTGCCATTTTCATGTAACGGACCAGGTCGCTCTCGTTGTTGCAGACCTCCATCGCCCGCCCGCCCAGCACGTACGACGGCCGGACCAACACGGGATAGCCGAGCTTCGTCGCAATGGCCCTGGCCTCGTCGAGGTTAAAGGCGATCCCGCCCGGCGGCTGCGACAGGCCCAGCTCGTTGATCAGCTGGTTGAACGCCTCGCGGTCTTCTGCCAGGTTGATCGACTCGGGGCTGGTCCCGATGATCGGCACGCCCGCGTCTTTCAGGCCCTGGGCGAGGTTCAGCGGGGTCTGGCCGCCGAACTGGACGATCACGCCCTTGAGCACACCGGCCTGCTGGTACCGCTCGCAGATGTTCAGGGCATCTTCCAGCGTCAGCGGCTCGAAGAACAGCAGGTCGGCCGTGTCGTAGTCGGTCGACACCGTCTCGGGGTTGGAGTTGACCATGATCGCGGCGTGGCCGGTCTGCTGCGCCGCCATCACCGCGTGCACGCAGCAGTAGTCGAACTCGATGCCCTGGCCGATCCGGTTGGGCCCGCCGCCGAGGATCAGGACCGTCGGCTTGTCGGGGATGCGGATCTCGTCGTCAACGACGCGCCGGCGGGTGGCATTGGGGCCGTCGCCCTCGATGACGGTCATCGGCGTTTCATATGTACTGTAAAAGTAGGGCGTAAACGCCTCGAACTCGGCCGCGCAGGTGTCGACCAGCTTGTAGACCGGTACGATGCCCAGCCGCTTGCGCAGCGTCCGGATGTCGGCCGATGTCGTCCGCCACGCCGTCGCCAGCTGCACGTCGCTGTAACCCCAGCCCTTGGCATGGCTGAGCAGGCAGTACAGGTCGCCGGCGGGGCCCCCGGTCGGCTCGGTGTCGGCAGGCAGCGCCGCCAGCGCGTCGCTCGCCTTCTGGAAATCGAACCCCAGCAGCTGCTCCTCGAAATCCACCAGGTCCTTCATGTTCTGCAGGAACCACGGGTCGATGCTCGTCAGCGAGTAGACCTGCTCGACCGACCAGCCCTGCTTGAAGGCATAGCGGATGTAATAGGGCCGGCCCTGGCTCGGCCGGGCGAGCTTCTCGCCCAGCACATCCAGCGGAATCGGCCAGAGCTGCGCTGCCGACTCCTTCCAGTCGTGCAGCGCCTCGCCGCCGCGCCGCCCTAGCACGGGCACCTTGGCGGTGTAGTTGACGCCCAGCTGCACGTGGTCGCCCAGCCACTCGGGGATCGTCTCGACCGGCCCGCTGGCCTTGCCGGCCCGCAGGGTATCGAGGTACTTGTCGTTGCCGTCGAGGCCCAGCCCGAACCGCTTGATCTCCATCGAGCGGATGCCCTTTTGCAGGGCCTCCTTGAAGGTCCGCCCGATCGACATCCCCTCGCCGACGCTCTTCATCTGCGTGCCGAGGGTCTCGTCGGCCTCGGGGAACTTCTCGAACGCCCAGCGGGGGATCTTGACCACGCAGTAGTCGATCGTCGGCTCGAACGAGGCGGGCGTCTCCCGGGTGATGTCGTTGGGGATCTCGTCCAGGGTGTATCCCACCGCCAGCTTGGCGGCGATCTTGGCGATCGGGAAGCCGGTCGCCTTGCTCGCCAGCGCCGACGACCGCGACACGCGCGGGTTCATCTCGATCACGATCATCCGCCCGGTCTCGGGGTGCACGGCGAACTGGATGTTCGACCCGCCGGTCTCCACGCCGATCTCGCGGATGATCGCCAACGAGGCGTCGCGCATCCGCTGGTATTCCTTGTCGGTCAGCGTCTGGGCCGGCGCGACCGTGATCGAATCGCCCGTGTGCACGCCCATCGGGTCGAAGTTCTCGATCGAGCAGATGATCACGACGTTGTCCTTGCGGTCGCGCATCACCTCCAGCTCGTATTCCTTCCACCCCATCAGCGACTCTTCGATCAGGATCTCGTGGACCGGCGAGAGCTCCAGGCCGCGCTGGGCGATCTCCTCGAACTCCTCCATCGTGCTGGGCAGGCCGCTGCCGCTGCCGCCGAGGGTAAAGGCCGGCCGGATCACGCACGGCAGCCCCACCTGCTCGACGATCTGAAGCGCCTGCTCGTACGTCCCCGCCACGCCGCTGGCGGGCAGGTCCAGGCCGATCTTCTGCATGGCCGCCTTGAACTGGGTGCGGCTCTCGGCCTTGTGGATCACGTCGCGGGTCGCGGCGATCAGCTCGACGCCGTGCTTGTCGAGGATGCCCTTGTCCGCCGCCATCACCGCGCAGTTCAGGCCGGTCTGCCCGCCGAGCGTCGGCAGGATGGCGTCGACGGGGGTGCCGAGCAGCTTTTCCCGGGCGAGGATCTTGTCGATCGTCTCGGGGGTGACCGGCTCGACGTAGGTGCGGTCGGCGAACTCCGGGTCGGTCATGATGGTGGCCGGGTTGGAGTTGACCAGCACCACGCGATAGCCCTCCTCGCGGAGTGCCTTGCACGCCTGTGTGCCGGAATAGTCGAACTCGCACGCCTGGCCGATCACGATCGGCCCGCTTCCGATGATCAGGATCGTCTTAATGTCGGTCCGCTTGGGCATATCACCACGTAACCCTTTTCAGGGCAGAGTATTACAGATCGAAACCCCTTGCGCCGCCACCGCGGCACCGGCCTCGATCCCGAATGTCATTCCAGTACGCTCCGGCTAAATCCGGACCACTGTACCGAGAACAGGCTGCGGCGGCAACCGGCGGCACTTCCAATCGAGCCGCAAACTGTGGAACTTCCGAGTCTCGCGCCAAACGCCGCGGCGCGACTATGGACTGCGGCGGCAACGACGCCGCTTTCACTCAAGCCGCCATCGGTGCCGACGCCCCGAATTATGCACAGACCGTCCGGCGGCGATATGGACTGCGGCGCCGCAGACGCCGCTTTCACTCAAACGTCGCGTACGCGTGAAGCCCACAATACGGGCGAACCACCTATCCGGACCCTACAGCGACCTTAGTTAGGAGTTCCGGCTTCAGCCGGCGCTGGGAGTACCGCCTT
>JAWLBS010000219.1:0-8788 GCA_041687575.1 Phycisphaerae bacterium
TGTTGACCCGCAATAGAAGGATGAACCGCCTCGAGGTTGGAACCACAGAATGCAGTTTTTTCTCTTGACAGGCCGCTTCTACTCATAGAAGGGCTGGCGCCGCGTTGGACGGACCATAGGCGGCGGCGTGGACTGGTTGGTGCTTACACCTCGCGGACGGCCGAGGCGGCGGCGGACTCCTCCAACACCGGCTTCGCCTTCTGCCCGGCAATCAGCCGCTCGCCGTCGGTGTAGCCTTCCTCCCGGCCCGCCAGCTCCTCGATCAGCCACTGCCGCAGCTGCTGCACGCGGTCCTGGGCGTCGGGGTCGTCGATCAGGTCCTCCAGCTCCTGCGGATCGGCCTCGAGGTCGAAGAACTGCTCCCGGCCGGTCTGGCTGTACCAGACGAACTTGCCTTGGCCGTCGGTGATGTAGTGGTTCGATCGCTCGCCGTAGGCGTGCTCGCCGTGGAGGTACTGCCGCCACGCAGGCTGCTCGCCGCGGGCAAACGGCAGCAGGCTGGCGCCCTCGACCGTCTCGGGCACAGCTGCACCGCAGGCCTCCAGGATCGTCGGCATGATGTCGCGAAGCTCCACCGGGGCGTCCACCTCGCTACCCCGCTGGCATGGCCAGCCCGGCGGCGGCGCGACGATCAGCGGGATCCGCGCCGAGCCCTCGTAGGGCACCGCCTTGCGGAACAGGTTGTGATCGCCCAACAGCTCGCCGTGGTCGCTGGTGAACACGAAGAAGGTGTTGTTCATGGCCTCGTGCTCGGCCAGGTACTCGTACAGCCGGCCGATCTGGTGGTCGATGTGGGTGACCTGGGCGTAGTAGGCCGCGCGGGCCCGGTGGAGCTGCCGCTCGCCCATGAAGCCCTCGCCGCCGTCTACGCTCGCCTGTTTCGACTGCTGGTCGGCCCAGTCGCCCATCGGCACGGGCGGGAAGGTCTGGTTGATGTACTGGTCGAAGTAGACCTGCGGCGGGTCTAGCGGCGGGTGCGGCCGGACGTACGACAGGAACAGGAAGAACGGTTTGGTCGGGTCGCGGCGGCGGAGGAAGTCGATCGCCTGCGTGGTCGCCCAGGTCGTCGGATGGACATCCTCGCCGTACTGCCACGGCCGGGCGACCCAGCTGTTGGCGTTCATGCCGTGCAGGATCATGTCGGCGTCGGCGCCGATCTTGCCCCGCAGCCAGGGCATGTAGTCGTCGACCAGGTCGTAGTTCCTCTTGGCGCGACGTTCGCCGTGGAGGTAGCCGTCGTGCAGGACCACGTTGTGAAAGCCCAGCAGGTTGCGGGCCGGGGCGACGTGCATCTTGCCGACGGCCTGGGTGTGGTACCCGGCCGCCGCCATCTCGCCCGCCAGCATGTGCGGGTAGCGCCACTCGATGTGGTCCTGGTAGCCCACGCGCCCGTGGGTGCGGGGCGTCTGGCCGGTCATCAGCCCCGCCCGTGCGGCGATGCACGAGGGCACGGCGGTGTAGGCACTGTTGAACCGGACGCCGCGGCTGGCCATCTGATCGAGGTGAGGCGTCTCGACGACGGGGTGACCATAGCAGCCGAGGGCGTCGCCCCGGAGCTGGTCGCACATGATCAGGACGACATTGGGACGGTCAGGCATCGGTAAGTCCTCCGCTCGCGCAATTGTCTGAACTGCAGCCCCCAATGTACCGCCATGCAGGCGGGAGCACCAGATGGCCGCCGCACAACGGATGGAGGTGGCCAGATGCCAGTTGCCAGCGAACGACAACGGCTTTCCGCAGATTTCGCAGATTGACACAGATTGAACAACGGCAGGGGTCAGGGGTCAGTGAACAACCACGGCAACGACAAAGACCATATCAGCCACGGATGAACGCGGATGAAACGCGGATGAACGACAACGACAGATGCAGGGCGGCTGCGCCGGCCACAGTCCCGCCAGGGGCGGAGGAATTCATCGGACGCCACGGGTGCCACGGCCCTGCGACCTCGTCACGACGTAGCCGTCGTTTGACGAAGCCGGGGAGCAGGGCTGTGCTGCAGGGTGGGCTCGGCGCTGAATGCAGGGGCCGCGGTCTCAGGTGTTCCAGTTGGCTGCCAGGGTCAGCAGATCGAGGGCGTTGATGGTGCCGTCGCCATTGAAGTCGGCGGCGACGTCGAAGCCGGGGTCGCCCTCGCTCAGGTTCCAGGTGTGGGCCATGCGCAACAGGTCCACAACGTTGACGTGGCCGTCGCCGTCGATGTCGCCGGGGACACGATATTCGTCGGCGCCCATGTCCGGCAAGTCACCGCGAACCTGGCCGTCGATGTCGTAGGGGACCTCGTCCAGCACGACAGCCGCGTCGATCGCTCCGATTGCCGCGGCGGTCAGGTGCAGATCGCCGCCGGCTGGATCAACGAACCACGACGGATCCACGGGGCTGATGCTGTGGACGATGTTTCCCATCGCCGCGACGGCCGCATGGCTCCAGTCGCCGCTGGACAGGTCGTTGATACCGCCGCGGATGATGTTGTTGCGCATGTCGAGGTTGGTGGTCAGGCCTTCCCCCGGCTCGTCGAAGATCTGCACGGTCCGCCAGTAGCCGGCATTGTCGCTGTAGATGGTATTGTTGTAGACCTTGAAGTCCTTGGTGTTGTCGAGTTCCAGGGCCCAATCGTAGGTCTCGCCCCTGCGGATGATCATGTTGTTGGCGATCAGCCCGCCGACCGCATGCCAGGGCGCCACGTGCGAATTGTTCGGCCCGGACGGGTTGCCGATCGAGATGCCGTGGCCGCAGCGGATGATCGTGTTGTTTTCGATCGTCACGTTCGACACGCCGTTCCACAGGAAGATGCCCGCGCGGCCGCCGCCGGTGGCGCCGCGGATGTTGACGGCCGTGCAGTTGCGGATGGTCCAGTCGTGGATGTGCATGCAGTCCATGCCACCGATGTAGTTGTACTCATCGACCGAGTGGCCGTACCGCGGCAGGTACTCCTCGGTCTGCTCCATCCAGAGGTTGTCGATCAGGACGTTGTAGGACTCCCCGCCGCTGCCTTTGACGTGGCGTTCGCCGCAGTTGATCGTCTTGCAGTTGCGGACGACGATGTTGTCGGTGCCGGTGATGTGGATGCCGTGGTGCCAGAAGTCGCGGATCGTCAGGTTGTGCAGCTGAATGCCATTGGCGGCCGCCCAGAAGCCTTCGCGAACGCCGCTGTTGACGTTCATGCCATTGCCGTAGAGTACCACGTCGTCGCGGTTGCCGGTCGCGCCGCGGAAGATCAGGTTGGGCGTGGTGATGTACAGGTTGTTCGTTACGTGGTACTGCCCTGCCGCAATAACGATCTCGTCGCCGGGACTGGCGTTCAAGGCAGCGGTGCGAAGCGCGGAAAACGTCGAAACGTTCCAGGTGGCGGCCTGGACAGTCGCAGTCGTCGCAAGAAGCAGGCACCCGATGAGCACCAGGGACAGCGAATGGAACCGGCGGGACATGTCGAGCCTCCTCTGCAAGTCGTTTACGGGTCCGCCATGTCGCAATGACCCTGGCGGATGCATCAGGCCCATCGTAGCAGAATGGGAGGCCGGATACTACCGTATTTGGCCGCTGGCGTCGTTCAGCCGTTGGCCTTGCGGAGCCTCTTGTACTGGATCACCGCGTCGCAGGCCTTGTAGTCGCCGGTGCAGTAGTCGCGCAAGTGCTCGTAGTAGACGTATTCCTCGAGGCCGACGGCCTGGCGGATCGGGCAGCGGAGGCAGACCCGCGGCTCGCTCTTTTCGTTCATGCCGGTGATGACCGAGCGAATCAGCACGCGGTTGGCCCCGGCCGGGCACTTCATCTCGCGGTGGAGCCTGGCGACCAGCTCGGTGAGGTTGACGCCCTTTTCCTCGTCGGTGATGGACGGCCCGCCGCTGTTTTTCTCGCTGGCGTGCGTCTGGGCCTTTTCGATGGCCGATCGGACGTCGTCATAGCGGATGGGTATGGTCAGATAAGTGCGCACGCCGATCTGCCAGGCCTCGTTCTCCAGGGGGGTGCCGCGCCGGGGAAGCACGACGATCGTGGGGACATGGATCTGGCTCCGCTTCATCAGGCGGAGGATCTCCATCCCGGTCTTGTCTTTCGTGTCGACGCGGACGATCGCCAGGTCCGGCTTCGACTCGGTCAGGGTCTGGGTGGCGGTCTTGTAGTTCTTGGCCGAGGCGACCTCGTATCCCTTGAGGCAGGCCTCCAGCAGTTGACGCTCGTTCTTGTCGGGACAGACCAGCACGACTTTGGCCACTGTTCGCCTCCTGTTGGCTGTGGAGTGTTACTCTCGTGTGCATCTGATTATACGACAATCACTAATGAAACGTTAATCTTTTTAGGGGGGTGACGGGAAAGCGTCTGACGGGCCTTGGCGGCCGGGCAAAAAAAGACTCCGCCGCTGCGCCTGGAGGGCGTGCGGCGGAGTCGTAATCTACTGTGGCAGCTGGAAACGGCGGGGGTCCGCTGCGATTCGCCGGCCCGGTGTCGCCGGGGGCGTCTTACGCCTTGACCAGGCCCATTTCCAGGATCTTTTCGGCGATCTGGACGGCGTTGAGGGCGGCGCCTTTGCGGAGCTGGTCGCCGCAGACGAACAGGCACAGGCCGCGGTTGTCCGGCACGGTCGGGTCCATGCGGATGCGCCCTACCAGCACGTCATCCTGGCCGCTGGCGTCGATCGGCATGGGGAAGTAGTTGTTCGCGCGGTCGTCGACGATCTTGAGGCCCTGGCCGCGGCAGATCAGGTCGCGCGCTTCCTGCTCGGTGATCGGCCTGGTCAGCGTCAGGTTCATCGACTCGCTGTGGGCCCGCAGGACCGGCACGCGGACGCAGGTCGGGCAGACCTGGATGTCCGGGTCGTGGAAGATCTTGCGGGTCTCGTGGACCATCTTGGTCTCTTCGCCGTTAAAGCCGTCCGGGCCGATGTCGCTGTTGTGGCTGAACAGATTGAACCCCGTGATATGGGGCAGGACCTTCGGTTCGGGCTTTTTGCCAGCCAGCACGTCGCGGCTCTGCTGCTCCATGTCCAGCATGGCCTGGTAGCCGGCCCCGCTGACGGCCTGGTAGGTGCTGACGATGACCCGCTGGATCCGGTTGGCCTGGTGGATCGGCCAGAGCGGCACGAGCATGATGATCGTCGAGCAGTTCGGGTTGGCGATGATGCCCTTGTGGCTGGTCATGTCCTGGGGGTTGATCTCGGGCACGACCAGGGGCACGTCGGGATCCATGCGGAAGGCCGAGGAATTATCGACGACGATCGCGCCGGCCGCGGCGGCGATCCGGGCGAACGTCTTGCTGATCGAGCCGCCCGCGCTGAACAGGGCCAGGTCGACGCCCTCGAAGCTCTTGTCCGTCAGTTCCTGGACCGTGTGCTCCGTGCCGCCGAAGGTGATTTTCTTACCGGCCGAGCGGGCGGATGCGAGCATGACAACGTCCTGCATGGGCAATTTGCGCTGCTGCAGGATGTTGATGAAGTCCTGGCCGACGGCCCCGGTAGCGCCTACAATGGCCACGCGCTTGAACATGTGGGGGGTCTCCTCAAGGGCTAGAAGTCTTTGCGATCAAATTTACAGCCCGAATAGTATACCCGCAGGGACCTGCGAAGCAAATGCACCGCGCGGTTGAATATTGCCACCTGATGGGCTAGGCTAATGGGGTTTTGTGGCTTCGGCGGGCAGCCGGGGCCTTCCGACCGTTGGACCCGTAGCGAGCACATACGAACATGGCCTACGAATTCGATACGAGCAGCTGGGGGCACGCCTGCATTGTCGGCCTCCAGTGGGGTGACGAGGGCAAGGGCAAGATCGTCGACCTGCTGACCGAGCAGTACGACCTGGTGGTCCGCTACAGCGGCGGGGCCAACGCCGGCCATACCGTCAAGATCGGGCAGGAGAAGTTCGCCCTGCACCTGGTGCCCAGCGGGATCCTCCGCCCCAACGTCATGGCGGTCATCAGCACCGGCGTCGTGGTCGACCCGGAGGTGCTGCTGGGCGAGATCGATGCGCTTCGCGGCCGGGGCGTGACCATCGACGGCAACCTGCGGATCTCCGACCGGGCGCACCTGGTGATGCCGTACCACAAGCTGCAGGACTCGATGAGCGAGTCGGCCGCCAACGGCCCGGAAAAGATCGGCACGACCGCCCGGGGCATCGGCCCGTGCTACGCCGACAAGATGTATCGCAGCATGGCCCTGCGGGTGGCGGACCTCTACCGGCCCGACGCCTTCCGGCAGAAGCTCGAGGCGATCGTCGAGAAGAAGAATATTTTGCTGAAGGCCCTCTACGGCTGCGACAAGGCGATCGACGCGGGGGTGCTCTACGGGCAGTACATGGAGTTCGCCGAGCGGCTCCGGCCGTTCGTGGTCGACACCACCGCCCTGGTCAACGACGCGATCGCCGACGGCAAACGGGTGCTGTTCGAGGGGGCGCAGGGGACGCTGCTGGACATCGACCACGGGACGTTTCCGTTCGTCACCAGCAGCACCGCCAGTGCGGCCGGGTATGCGGCCGGGGCGGGCGTCTCGCCGCGGACGGTCAAGACGATCCTGGGGGTGGTCAAGGCCTACACCACGCGGGTGGGCGGTGGTCCGTTCCCGACGGAGCTGCACGACGCCACCGGCCAGTACATCCGCGACAAGGGGCACGAGTACGGCACGACGACGGGCCGGCCGCGGCGGTGCGGGTGGTTCGACGCCTTCCTTGTAAGGTACTCGACCATCCTGTGCGGCACGACGCACCTGGCGATGATGCACCTGGATACCCTGGGCGGGATGGATGAGATGAAGGTGTGCGTCGGCTACGAGGTCAACGGCAAGCGGGTGAAGCACTTCCCGAGCCAGGTGGACGACCTCGAGGCGGCCCGACCGGTCTACGAGACGCTCGAAGGCTGGCAAGAGGACATCAGCGAGATGACCTCGTTCGCCGATCTGCCGGCGGCCGCGAAGCGGTATGTCGAGACGGTCGAAAAGGTGGTCGGGGTGCCGGTGGCGATCGTCAGCGTCGGGCCCGAGCGGCGCCAGACGCTGGTGCGGCCGGCGGTGAACGCATAGAAGCTGGATGACTGTATGAGCTCTTCGAGTTCCCCTGCGACGGACGTCCTGAAGGATCTGGGCATCGATGCGCGGCAGCTGCCCCGGCACATCGCCATCATCATGGACGGCAACGGCCGGTGGGCCCAGCAGCGGGGCTGGCCGCGGATCTTCGGCCATCAGCATGGCGCGCAGGTGGTGCCGAAGATCACCACAGCGTGCTCGAACCTGGGGCTCGACTGCCTGACGCTCTACTCGTTCAGCGTGGAGAACTGGAACCGCCCGAAGGAGGAGATCGACGCGCTGATGGAGCTGTGCGTCGAGTACCTGCTTGCCCAGCGGCCGATGATGATGGAGAACAACGTCCGGCTGGCGCACGTCGGCCGGCGGGAGGGTCTCAGCCAGCGGGTGCTGGACGCCTTCGACGAGACGATGGAGCAGACCTCGGGCAACACCGGCCTGACATTGGCGCTGGCGCTGAACTACGGCAGCCGGACCGAGATCACCGACGCGGTGCGGCGGATCGCCGAGCGGGTGGCCGCGGGCGAGCTGCGGCCGGACGAGGTGGACGAGGCGACGATTTGCAATTCTTTGTATACAGCCGGCCTGCCGGACCCGGACCTGTTGATCCGCACGGCCGGCCAGATGCGGATCAGCAACTTCCTGCTCTGGCAGATCAGTTACGCGGAGCTGTACGTGACGGAGACGTTCTGGCCGGACTTCAGCGAGCAGCACCTGCATGCCGCGATCCGCGACTACGCCGGTCGCGAGCGGCGGTTCGGCGGGCTGGGCGAGAAGCGGAAGTAGCGGGACGACAGTTGCCAGTTACCAGTGGCCAGTAGCCGGTGAACAGCAACACCAACAGTCTTCCGCAGATTTTCGCAGATTACTCAGATTTGGAACAACTGCCACGACAGCAACGAATGCAGGGCAGGCATCAAAGCTCAGTGGGCGGCAGTAGGCCGGGCTGCGCCCGCCAAAGCATCCGCGGAGCACGGTCGTGTGGGGAGGCGCCATCTTTGGACTGCGGCGGCGCAGACGCCGCTTTGCATTTTCGCCGCCCATAGCTGCTGTCAGCCCCCGAACACTTGCAGGCACAGCTCCTCCCGAGACGTGTCTGTCGTCCCTGCAGGGGCTGAACGACTCGACGCGGTGACGGGCAAGCGGGCCGTTACGCCAATACGGACTACGACGCCGAAAATGTTGCTTTGGATTCCTCGCCATCGGGTTGTATATTGCATTTCCGAAGGCAGCCGGAGGATCGCTTCATGACAGAACCCGACGATCAGGAACAAGCACCGCCGCTCTCCTACGCCCCGACCGGGCGGGGCTATGAAGAGCCTGAAGCCCCGGGCCTCCTGAAGGCCCTGGTACGTCTGCACGTGATCGGCAACGCCATCGCGTTCTGTTTCATCGCCGTAGGGAGCATGATGACCCCGCACACGACCAATCTGCTGGCCAGGGGCCCTGGCTTGGTCGTCATAAGGACGGGTGGCGGCTTTGCCGCCATTTTGTTGATGATCGGCCTGATCCTGCTCCTGTCCGTCAGCGCCGGCCGGTCCCGGCGCCTGACGGTGACGCTTGTTTGCAGCACGTTCGGATCGCTGCTGCTGGCTCTGGGAGGTTTTCCGCCGGGCTGATGGCCGCACGGTGGGCGGCAGATGCAAGGGGACCGGCCGACGGGAAAGCGTCATCCATTCATGCCTTATTTGCGAGCACCTGCGTTATAATTTATACTTTGCCCAAGGCGGCTTCCATGTTATCTCTGGTGTATATGCCTTCAGCTGAAAGCGGAGACTCTCCGCA
>JAWLBS010000220.1:0-8745 GCA_041687575.1 Phycisphaerae bacterium
CGTAACTGGCCGTCCCCTTCTGCGGCGTGTAACTGATCATCTTCTCGAAATTGCTCGACAGGGGCCAGCGCATGTCCGGCCGATCCGACAGCTCGAACATGTAATCGACGATCGGCTCGTCCGCCTCGGGCGTTTCCCACTCGAACACAAACTTCGTGCCCGCAGCCGTCGCCCCGTCTGCCGGGAACCTCGCGGCCGGCACTGCCGGCGGCGGGGTCGCATCATCCCTCTCGGCCCATGCGTGCTCGACCACCACGCTGCGCCGCTCGCTGTCATCGGCGTAGACCACCTTGTTGTCACCGCACGCCAGTGACGGCATCGCCAGCCACGCCATCTGCAGCGTGCTGTGCAGCGTGAAGGCCTTGAGCGGCTCAGGTTGGATCGAACAGGCGCCGGGGGGGCATGGCCCGCGAACGACGCTCAGCAACAACCGGTACTCGTAGCAGGCCGGCGAGGCGGGCGGAAACTGTTCGTCCAGGTCGATCCGCACCGGCTGCTCGCCGCCGCCGCCGGTGCCGCTTCCGGGCTCGGCCTTATAGATCGACCGCGGCTCCTTCTCGCCCGCCTTGAGGATCAACACCTCCCGCAGCTCGGCCGGACTGTTGGTCGCCACGTCGATCCACCCGCCGACGATCGGCCACGCCGACCGCACCGGGATCGTCACAATCTGGTTCCTGCCGCCGCCCGTTACCGGCATGTCCGCAAAGATGACACCCCTGGACTGATCCAAATCCTCCAGGTCCGGGCTGTACTCCATGTAGCCGTTGCACACGCGGGTGATCGCGCCCTTCCACATGCCGATGTCCTCGAACCCGTGGTACCGCCCGCGGTTGCCCCACCGCCAGGCGATCGCCTCGCCCGGCCGCAGGTCGAAGTCCATCGTGTGCTCGCACGTCTCGCGCCAGCCGCCGCCGCGGGGCCCCTCATAGTAGAACAGCCCGGCCGTCGCCTGGTCGGTCATCGGCGTGTCGCCGAACAGCGGCCCGTACGCGTGCGTCCGCTTGATCAGGTCCGGGTCGCGGACGAGCTGTTCCTCGCCGGCGATCGTCTGATTGTCCCGCAGCAGAAAGATGCAGTGTTCGTCGCCGTCGAGCATGTGCCATGCGTCGTCGTAGAAGACCTCGCTGACGCTGTGGCCATAGGGCCAGCCCCGACGGGTCTTGAGCCCCAGCGCCTGCCACAGCTGCGCCAAACACTTCGAGTCGTCGAAGCAGAGCGTGTAGCCGTACGCGTTCATCATCTTGACGACGTCGCGGACCTCGCCGTCGTAGGTGCTGCAGTGGAACCGGTGCTTGCGCTGGAACTCGTACGCCGCCCGCGCCTTCTCGGCATCCGTCGTCAGACCGGCAGAGAAAGCCTCGACCATCTCGCCGATGTTCCGCCAGCCGCCCCGCCCGTCGACGCGCAGCCGCGGGTTTTTCACCGCGACGGACCCGACGTTGCGGATGCGGACCTCCACGTTCGGCTCGAACCCTTGGTCGAACACGCGATAGCCGACCGGGCTGCGGGTGTTGATCCCGTCGAGCGAGCCGCCCATGTGGACGGCGTAGACAACCGGGCTCCCGCCCACCTCCTGCCGATGCGTCTTCAGGTCACCGGATCCGCCGACGGCGGGTTGCGCAGCCATCAGGAGACTCCCTCCAAGAACCAGCCCCAGCAGTGCGGATCGACTTCGAACGGATGACTTCATGACAGATCCACCTCGACCCTCGCGCAACAAAACTGGAGCATGCCGAGGTCGCAATCCCCACGCCGCACGGCATCATTGAATGCCAGTGGCGGCGGGGCGAACCCGGCACGCTCCAGATGGAAATCGACCTGCCTCGCGAAACCGCGCTGCACCGACCGGGCGGCCGGGCCGGCAGATTGCCGGCAGGTCATCACTCGTTGTCAGTCGACCTGGCGTAAGGCCGACCGGGCTGTCAGGCCACCTGCGCCGAAGCGCCGGCCTCGACGCCCTGGTCCTGCTCCTGGTCCCGCAGCAGATCCGTGATCGTCACCCGCTGCAGCTCCTGACGGAGCAGCTCGAACGCCCGCTGCATCGCAACGTTCATCGAGCGAATGATCGGGTCGGCCGCTTCCGACTGATCGATCGTCTCCTTCGGAGCGATCTGGCCGTTGACCACGCTGACAATGTCGAGCAGGGTGATCTGGTCCGGCTGACGCTGGAGCTTGAAGCCGCCGCGCGGGCCGCGGCCCGACTGGAAGATCCCTGCCCGGGCCAGCTGGCTCATGACTTTCGCGCAGTACGCGACGGGCAGCCCGAATGTCTTGGCGATGTCGTGGGCCTGTACGCCGCTGGAACTGGTCGCCTGCCGCTTCGTCACCTCAACCACCGCAAGAACACCGTACATCGCCGCCTTCGACTGTACCATTTTACGTGCACCTCACTACTAATCCTGACGCACAAATAGAACCACAACGGATAGAGGGTCGGTCTTGAGTACGCCTGACGCTTACGTCCAGCTGTCGATACTTCACTCCAGCCAAATATTCACGTCCGTGGCCAACTCCCCGATGGCAAAAAAAATGGAAGGGCGGAGACGGTAGCGCCGGGGGGGAAACGCCAGCCATCCCGCTGCCCTTCCGTGGCTCGTGTGAACGATGTTCACAAAGCCTTAGGCTTATGGGGGCCCATTTTACAGTGCACCCCGCGAAGGTCAACAGGGATTCGGAAAATATCCATCCCACATAACGCATTAAGTTCACGTGTTTTACCGGCAACGAACATACTGCCCGCACCCTAGGGCCCAACAGACGGCGTCCTAAGGCGGCAAACCTGCACCCGTTCCCGGAAAACATGTACAAGACCAAGCTCCCTCGGGCCGCCCCCGCGGGCCCGTCCCATCCGCCAGCCTCCAATCCATCGATCCCCGGCCTGTTCCCCTTCCCGGGATCTGCGAACCGGTCGGCTAAGCAGATATCACCTATCTCACGAATCGCATTATCCAGCAAATCGTTCGGTTTGCAATCCCTCCCGCGCCTGTTTATCTTCATGACGCTGGATCTGAAACCCGGCCACAGCCGGGCCTGCGTATATCGCCCTATATTACAGCCAACAAGAATCGGAAACAAAGCCCTCTGGAGGACTCAAAGTGGAACGCCCTGTCATCGGCATCATCGGCGGAAGCGGACTCGGCGCCGCCCTGGCGCAGCAGACAACCGGCCAGACCGTCAGCGTCGAAACTCCCTTCGGCCAGACGTCCGCCCCCCTGGTCAAGACCGAACTGGCCGGCCTGACCGCGTATTTCCTCGCACGCCACGGCACGCACCATACCCTCAGCCCTTCGGTTGTCCCCTACCGCGCTAACATCTTCGCCCTCAAGAAGGTAGGCGTGACCCACATCATCGCCAGCGGCGCCACCGGCAGCCTCCGTGAGGCCATCCAGCCCCGCGACCTGGTCATCGCCGACCAGGTCATCGACAAGACCTTCCGCCGCCCAGGCACCTTCTTCGATGAGCCCGGAATCGTCGCGCACGCCGAGTTCGCCCAGCCCTTCTGCCCCGCCCTGCGCAGCGCCATTGTCGTGGCCGCCAAGGGGATGGATGCCCGCGTCCACACCCGCGGCACCTACGTCTGCATGGAAGGGCCCCAGTTCTCCACCCAGGCCGAATCCCGCATGCACCAGGGCTGGGGCGGCGACCTGATCGGCATGACCTGCATGCCCGAGGCCAAACTCGCCCGCGAGGCCGAGATGTGCTACGCCCTGATCGCCCTGGCCACCGACTATGACTGCTGGAAGGCCCACCCGACCGACCTGGGGGCCCAGGCCCTGCTCGCCGAGATCATCGGCCACCTCAAGGCCGCCACCGAAAACGCCATCCAACTCGTCAAGGCCGCCATCCAGCACATCGCTGACAACCCCCTCGCCGCGTGCCGCTGCCCCCAGGCGATGGAGATGGCGATCTGGACCGACAAGACGAAGATCCCCGCCGAGCTGAAAACGAAGCTCGAACCGCTGATCGGAAAATACATGCCGTAATGTGTCGCATTGACGATTCGGATCGGGTGCCATGGCCACGCTGCTTGCCACGGCGTAGCCGCCGTTTGGCGAAGCCGGGTAGTGGCCATGGAATCTCTCGGATGTGTGGTGCGTTTCCTTACTCGATACCACCCGGAAATGTCATTCTGCGAGATTGGTCTCGCTGCGAAGCATCCTTTGACACTTCGGCTCGGCCACTCGCATCGCTGCGCTCGCTCGGGCGGACCGCCTGAAGGCGGGACTCCGAACGCCGCCTAAAGGCGGTACTCCTAACGCCCGCTGAAGCGGGGACTCCGAGCGCCGGCTGAAGCCGGGACTCCTAACATGCGTAGCGCCGGCCCTCGTCCAGCATCACCAGGTAATTGTCGACCGGAATGTAATTGCACATCGTGTTGCCCGTCCCCAGGCAGTACCCCCCGCCCGGCATGCACACGTCCAGCGTCTCGCGGACCCGCTTGCGGATCGCCGCCTCGTCCGCACGGCACAGGAAATCGACGTCGATCCCGCCCAGCACCGCCACCTTGTGCCCCCAGCGCCGCTTGACCGACTCCGGCCGCTCGATCGTGTCCTCGTACGAGTGCCGCGCATCGATCTTCACGTCGTCGCACAGGTCCGGCATGATCCCGTCGAGCTGCCCGCACGAGTGCAGCAGGTACAACTTTCCCGCGTCATGCGCCACCTGCGCAATCCGCTTGTGCCACGGCAGCACCAGCTGCCGCAGGTGTTCCGGCGAGACCATCGTGCCGGTCCTGTACCCCATGTCATCCCCGCCGAACAGGAACCGCACCTTCTCGAACTGCACCATCGTGCCCGCCACCCGCACCAGGATCTCACCGACCCGGTCCGCCACCGCCCTGGCCAGGTCCGGCTCGTCGTACAGCATGAACGACAGGTGCTCCAGACCCGTCAGCCAGCTCAGCTGCTCGAAGACGCAGTGGCACTGCACCGTCATGCACATGTCGTCCGGCAGATTCTTCTCGTACCACTCGGCCGCCGACAGGTCCATCTTCGCCGGGTCCGGCCACGGGTACTTCTCGAAGTTCTCCCACGTGGCGATCGGACCGGTGTGCTCGCTGACCCAGCTGCGCTGCCCGCGGTTGGTCTCACCCTCGGTGGTGTCAGCCGTCTGCAGGTCGGTCGACCGCGGGAAGTTCACCCCGGCCACGCTGTAGACGTAGTCGTACCCCAGGAACCGCTGCAGCCGGATCTCCTGCCGCCAGCGGTACGCCGGGTCGTTGCGATCGAGCCCCTCGTCAAGCCCGAACCGCTTGATCAGCGGCGGCTTGACGTCGGCGTCGAGGAACAGCTCCATGTAGTACACCCGATTCGGCGTCCCCTCCCGCCGCAGACACGACAACAGCCCTTCGCAATCGATCTTCGGAGCAGGAGCCAGGTCCGTAAGCATGATCCGTTCTCTCCTTTGGCACATGCCGGCGCACATGCCGCCTCATGTAGGGCGGGCTGCGCCCGCCACCGCCGTTGCCGTTACAGCTGCCAATCCATCAGTCCGCAGTTCCTGCCATTGCCGTGGCCGCTGCCGCCGTTGCTGTCGTTGTTGTTGTTAATCCGCGTTCATCCGTGGCCGATTTTGCCGTTGTCGTGGTCGTTGCTGTTGCTGTTTCCAATCTGTGTCAATCTGCGAAATCTGCGGAAGGCCGTTGCCGTTACCGTTGCCGTTCACTGATCCCTGACCCCTGCCGTTGCCGTTCACTGGCAACTGGCAACTACCGTCCCGCCAGTGGCAACTGCCGTTCCGTCGTTTGGCCCCGTTGTCTTCACCGCCCCGGCCGCACCATCAGCAACAACCCCTCCTGCCCCGCCTCGGTCTTGAGCGCCCCGGGCAGGTTCCCCGCCGAGGCGAACCCCGCCGCCTCCAGCGCCCGTCGCCGCGCGTCTGCCGCCTCATCCACCACCGCCAGCAGCGGCCTGTCAGCCGGCAAGGCCAGCGCCTCCAGCAGCATCGCCGCCGCCGGCTCCGCCGCCCGGTGCGCGAATACGTCCACCAGCACGTAATCTGTCAGCGCCGCATCCAGCGGCATCGCAGTCGCCAAGCCCACCGCCATCCCCTGCTCATTGGTCGCCACCGCAGCCGACATGCCCTCGATCTTGTCCATCCGCTCCTGCAGCGTCAAGAAGGCCCCTTCCATGTCGCACATGCCGAACCGCTTGAGCCCCACGTTCTTGACGTGGTCGTTGCCCGGCTGGAGCAGCAGGCACTGCAGCAGCGGCCAGTCGCTCCACTGCGCCGCCCGGGCCTTGAGGTGATTCCCCCCGAACATCGCGTGCAGCCGCTCCGGCTGGCGAACCCACCGCATCAGCCCTGACTCCGGCAAGAACCCCTCGAACCCGAACTTCGCGTACAGCCGCCACGGCATGCCCTCATACTCGGTGTAGAGGTAGAGCACCACCCCGTCCCGGCCGGCGAAATCGTCGCACGCCGCCCGCATCAGGATCGACGCCGCCCCCTTGCCCCGCCAGCGGGGCTTGGTGTAGACGTGCCCGAGAATGCCCACTCCGATCGACTCGACCGTCATCACGTTGCCGACCGGCTCGCCGTCGACCACCAGCAGGTAGAACCGCGTCTCGAGATCGTCGCACCCGCCCTCGAACGCCCTCAGCCAGTGGATCTGCCACGGCAACCCCTTGTGCTTCAGGAAGCAGTGCATCGTCTCGGCCCAGCCCGCCTCCGGCGGCATGACCAGGCGGACCTCGGCCGGGGTCCCGTCCTTCAAGGTGATCTGCGACAACAAACGGTCCATCGCATACTCCATCTCGTCCAGCCCGACACGGCGGCTCGCAATCCAATCGCCCCGCATCCTACAAACATCCCGCCATCCGGCAAGCCGGCAGCACATGTACCAAGCGGCGAGAGCCTTCAGAGTGCGGCGCCGCAGACGCCGCTTTCGCCTATGCCTCCATCGGTGCCAACGCACCCGATCCCAAGCGGACCATCTGGCGGCGACTATGGACTGCGGCGCCGAAGACGCCGCTTTGCCTTTCGCCCGGGCTGGAATGCCGTCGCGGCCCCAACCGTCGAGCAGACGCCGCTTTCACTCAAACGTCGCGTACGGGAGGTCCACAATACAGGCGAACCACCCATCCGGGCGCTACCGCGACCGTGAGGGAGCGGTAAACCCCGGCATAAGCATGGCCCCCGCCCCTGAGTTGCGCCCAAACGAGCCCGAAGCATAAGCGAGGGTTTCCTTTCCGCCGTTGTCGCCGCCGAATGGGCAGCGCCCACACCCCGTGCGGGAAGGAGCCGCGACCGTGAGGTCGCGGCAAATCTTCGAACGTACACCAGCTGCCCAACTCGCCGATCGAGATTCCGCGCCATCGGCCTCGAATCCCGTCGCCCGATCCACTACCATGCCTCTGGCGGCCGCGATCGGCCGAACCGCGAACCAAAGGACGCGAAATGTTCTTCATCGGCATCGACGAGGCAGGCTACGGCCCTCTCCTCGGCCCTCTGGTGGTCGGCGGGGTCATGCTGCGCTGCCCGTGCGAGCCGACGCCCGATTACCTCTGGCGGCAGATGCGGGGCACGCTCGCCCGCAAGCCCGGCCGGAAAGAGGCCCGCCTGGTCGTCTGCGACTCCAAGCTCCTCTCGTCCCGCCCCGACGGGCTGTCGATGCTCGAAACCGCCGCCCTGGTCGCCACCCGCATGGCCGGTGTCGAAGCCGACTCGTGGCGAACGATGCTCGCCGCGTTCGACCCGCAGGTCTGCGAGCACCTGAACTGCACCCCTTGGGACGCCGACGGCGACCTGCCCCTGCCCCACGCCGCCACGGCTGGCAATCTCGCGATCCACACCAACGCCGTCCGCCGCGCCGCCGAGCGGGCCGGCTGCACCTTCGAGGCCATCGCCGCGACGATCCTGCCCCCGGTCCGCTACAACCAGTTGCTCTCCCGCGTGGACAACAAGGCCACCGTGCTCTGGATGGCGACCACATGGGTGCTCAACCGCCTGCTCCAGCGGGCCGCCGCGATCGACCCGACCGAACCGGTCGTCGCCATCCTCGACCGCCAGGGCGGCCGGACCGACTACCGCCCGTCGCTGGTCCGCTCGTTCGAGCCGCTGGAACTGACCGAACTGGAACACGCTCCCGAACGAAGCCGCTACCGCATCGTCCTGCCCGTCGCGGCAAGCAACACAGCCGGCGCCGCCACCCCGCCCACCTCATCACCCAATGCCGCCGTGAATACGGTCGCCCCGTCCGCCACCTCGCCATCCGCCCCCGCCGACAGCGCCGTTGCACCCGCCAGCCCGCCGCCGACCACCCCGCACGCCGCCGCGCCAATCAATCGCCCCGGCTATCAGACCGTCGACCTGACCTTCATGATGGATGCCGACGGCCACTGCTGCACCACCGCCTGGGCGAGCATCCTCGCCAAGTACACCCGCGAGATCTGCATGGCCCGCCTCAACCGCTGGTGGCAGCAACGCATCCCGGACCTCGCCCCCACCGCCGGCTACCTCCCCGACGGCCGCCGCTTCGCCAACCAGGTCCACCCCCACTGCCCCGCCCTCAACATCCACCCCGACACCCTCATCCGCTTGCGCTGAAAGTTGCGTTCCCCGCCCTCCCCCTGTACACATAACCCCACCGGCAACACGGAACCCGCCGGTACGCCCACAAGCGCCAAAACGATAACAAGGGACCTCCTATGTCCACCGATAAACTCACCGTCCACATGATCGCCAACGCCCACCTCGACCCGGTCTGGATGTGGACCTGGCCGGCCGGCGTCGATGAGGCCATCA
>JAWLBS010000221.1:0-8740 GCA_041687575.1 Phycisphaerae bacterium
CGCAGGAGCAACGATGATGGGCAAGTTGGCAGTCGTATTGGCGGGCATGGCGGTTCTGGCAGCTGCGGGATCGGTTCGAGCGAATGTTTTCAACATGGGTGGAACACGAAACCCCGACGGGTCGTGGAATGGAGTGGCCAGCCTGGAGACCGTACCGGTGGGGGATCCTGGCAATGTGGGCGAACTCTCGGGAGGGGGAGGCAGCGGGCTCGTCCCGGAGCGGATCTGCGGGGCGGTCGACTATGCATATCGCATCGGCAAGTACGAGGTCACGGCCGGGCAGTACTGCGAGTTTCTGAACGCCGTCGCCGCGACAGATACCTACGGGTTGTACAACGAGGAGATGTCCTACGGGTATGACGGCTACGGGTGCCGCATTTTGCGGAGCGGCTCGCCGGGCAGCTACACCTATACCGTGGCCCCGGATTGGGCAAACCGACCCGTGAATTACGTCTCCTGGGCGGATGCGGCCCGATTTGTCAATTGGCTCCACAATGGCCAGCCAGTCGGTCTGCAGGATTCCTCCACGACCGAAGACGGCGCCTATGCCCTCAACGGGGCCATGAGCAGCACGCTTCTGGCGGCCGTGAGCCGGAAACAGGGCTGGAAATGGGCGATTCCGAGCGAAGATGAATGGTATAAGGCGGCATACTACGATCCGGCCGCCGCCAGCTACTACGACTACCCGATCAGTAGCAGCGTTGCACCAACGAATCAGATCCTCGACCCGGACACCGGAAATAGCGCCAATTGCCGTGCGCGTTCCGGGCCGGACACGGAATATACGATCGGGCCTCCATATTGGCGGACGGAGGTGGGCGAGTTCGAGCGTTCATACAGTCCCTATGGTACGTTCGATCAGTGCGGCAATGTATGGGAGTGGAACGAAGCAATAGTGTTCTACCCAGGGCGAGGCTATCGAGACGGATGTTTCGCCACGTTTCCGCAGGACGCTTCAAGCCGGTCCGCCATTCCCTCTGATGCCGAAGGTCCCAGTATGGGCTTCCGCGTCGTTCAATCCGTGCAGGCCGGCGACATCAACGGGGACGGCTATATCAATGCGATTGACTTGCTGACAATGGCCCATAGTTGGGCAAGAAGCGAAGGCGATGTTGGATTCGATCCTCGCTGCGACCTGAACGGCGACGGCATGGTTAACGTGATCGATCTGCTGACGCTGGCCAGGGCCTGGTCGGCGAACGGGTTGTGATAGGCGGCGGGGGAGGCGGGGCATGGCCGAATTTCGGAGGCTTGGGGCGAACCCCCGCCCTCCGTTATTTCGTGGCAGAGACTGCGGGACGATTATCCAGCCCTTACAGGGCTGACCCCGGGCTGACTTATCCTGCACTTTCAGTGCATTGTTGCCAACGGCATTGGTTGGGGTACGCCGTTCGACTGCTTTGCTCGTTCCCTTCGGGGCCGTCTTCGATCCTGGGGCTCCCCTCGGTCCGAGCCTCGGGGTCGAGGACAGACCCGAAGGGAGCCTCAAGGTCGGGGGGCGCAGTCCGTACTCGGGCGGCGGCGTTCTGCGCGAGATTCGGAGCTCGCTTGCTTCGACGGCGTTGAGTGAAAGCGGCGTCGCGGCCGCCGCACTCCATATTGCCGCTGGACGACCTGCTCGGGATCGAGTGCCTTGACGCCGATGGCGGCTTGAGTGAAAGCGGCGTCTGGCGGCGCCGCATAGGGCTGCCGTTGTTGTTGCTGTTGCTGTTGCCGTTATCCGCGTTTCATCCGCGTTCATCCGTGGCTGATATTGTTGTTGCTGTTGTTGTCGTTTTCCTTCGTGGTCTTCGTGTCCTTCGTGGTTGGATTGTTGTTGTTGGATCTGTGGAAATCTGCGTAATCTGCGGAAGGTTGTTTGGCTGCGGCTTCGACGCGTAACGGATTTGGCGGGCGCAGCCCGCCCTACATGGATACCGCTCCCTCACGGTCGCGGCGCGTTTCGGCAGGATACATGGGCAAATGGAAAACCGGGCGGGGCCTTTCGACCCCGCCCGGTTTTGTTTCTCGATCTTCCGCGGCCTTCGCGGATCTTTCGGTTCTGCCGATCGGCTTTACCGCTTGATCCGGGCGCTGGCGCCGCCCATGACGGAGGTGACCTCTTCCAGCGTCAGCATGCTGGTGTCGCCGCGGGTGGTCTGGGCCAGCGCGCCGTGGGCGGCGCCGAAGTTGACCGCGCCGTCGGGGCCCAGGTCGTTCAAGAAGCCGTAGACCAGGCCGGTGGCAAAGCCGTCGCCGCCGCCGACGCGGTCCTCGATCTCGAGCTTCTCGTACTTGCGGCTCTCGTGGAACTTGCCGTCGTAGTAGAGGATCGCCGCCCAGTTGTTGATCAGGCCCGACAGCACCTCGCGAAGGGTCGTGCCCACGCCCGAGATGTTCGGGTTGTCGCTGACGACCTTCTCCACCATCTTCTTGTAATTCTCGACCGGCAGATCCTTCAGGTGCTCGTCGGTGCCCTCGACCTTGTAGCCGAGCACCTTCTGGAAGTCTTCCTCGTTACCGATCAGGATGTCGATGTGCGGCAGCAGCTCCTTGGTCGCTGCGATGGCCTGCTCGCTGGTCCAGAGCTTCGAGCGGAAGTTCAGGTCGTAGCTGGTGATCGCACCGTTTTTGTGGGCGATCTCCAGGGCCTTCTTGCACGTCGCGGCACAGTTGGGGCTAAGCGCGGTGAAGATGCCGCCGGTGTGCAGCCAGCGGGCGCCTTCCTTCTCGAAGACCTTGACCAGGTCGACGTCGTCCGGCTGCATGTGCGAGCACGCCGAGTGGCCGCGGTCGTACATCGTCACGCTCGCCCGCGGGCCGATGCCCACCTCGGTGAAGTTCAGCCCGACGCGGTCGGCCTTGCCGACGCCGTCGTACTTGACCATCTTGACGTTGCTGACATCCACGCCGACGGCCCGGGCGTGGTCCATGATCAGCCAGCCGAGCGGGTTGTCCACGTTGCGGCTCAGCCACGCGGTCTTCAGGCCCAGGCGGCTGCAGGCGTACGAGACGTTGTACTCGCCGCCGCCGACCCAGACGTCCATCGTGTGGGCGTACTCGATCCGGCCGCGCCCCAGCGGGCTCAGGCGGATCATGCACTCGCCGAGGGTGACCAGGTCGTACTTCGTGGAACCGGCTGCTTTGACCTTCAAAGGCATGACGGAAGTCTCCTTGCGTTTCGGTAATCGTGTTTTGGTTATATGTACGGTGCCGGGGCGACCGCTGCTGTTTTCAACGGTGCCCCGCACACCTTGTTGTCAGATCTCAACCTTCTTCAGGCCGCTCGGGTCCCACTTGACGCCGGCCTCGTCGAACTCGCGCTTGAATTCCTTGATCTCGTTCTCGGTGAACAGCAGGCCGCCGGCCTTCTCGCTCTTTCTGGCGCCCTCGGCCTCGATCTGGCCCGGCAGCATGCACTTGTCGTTGCCGGCGCAGAGGATGTCCTTGAGCACCTCGGCGACGTTCTTCTCCATCTCGGCCCGGTCCTTGAAGCTGCCGATGCCCAGGGCCTCGGGGTGGATGCACTGGAAGAAGAACGACATCGTCCGCTTGACGCTACCGCCCTCCTGCGGCTTGCCGCGCAGGCTCGGCAGGTAGCCGCCGATGTAGGCCCCGTACATCTCGATCAGCAGGCCCAGGCCATAGCCCTTGTGCGCGCCGAACGGCAGCAGCGCGGCGACCTTGTTCGGGTCGGTCGTCGGCTGGCCTTCGGCGTCGACCGCGCTGTTGGGCGGCAGCTCCTTGCCTTCGCGGAGCAGCTGCTGGACGCGCCCCATCGCGATCGCGCTGGTCGCCCAGTCGATCACCACGGGAAAGCCCACCGCCGCGGTCGTCGGCAGGCCCCAGCTGTGCGGGTTCGTGCCGATCCGCGCGGTCTTGCCCATGAACGGTACCACCTCGGCCAGGCCCGCCGTGCAGTTGGTGTAGGCGATGTAGCCCTTCTTGGCCGCCTCGATGACGTAGCCGCCGCCCCAAAGGTAGTGGAAGGCATTATCGACCGAGACGATGCCCACGCCATACTGGTCCGCCAGCTCCATGCACCGCGTCATCGCGGCGTCGGCGACCGGCTGGCCGAGCTTCTTGTTGGCGTTCCACTTTTCCGCCGCGGCGAACTTCGACTCGACCTTCTCGATCTTGGCCTTGGGCACCGCGCCGCCGACCTTCGAACCGATGATCTCGTCGAGGTGCAGGGCCTTCAGACCGCCGTGGGTCTTGATGCCGTGCCAGCTCGCCAGGCCGCAGTACTTCGCGGCGACGGCCGACTCATCGGCGTCGTAGCCGCGCGACTCGTAGACCGCTGCCAGCAGTTTGTTGTGCTCATCCACCGGAAAGACATACGCCGTTTCACCCATCGGGCGACTCCTCGTATCGCTGGTAACCCGGGAATTCCACTCGCCACACCGTTGCACGCCGCCGGGGAGGGGACCGGGAGGCTTGACCTCGCCGCGTCCTGCGAGTATTGATGGTCAACGGTATAGTACAAGTAGCGCCCGGTTGCAAGTCCCGCCGGCCGTACCGGGCAGGTTTCACCCCGCGGGCAACGAATACGCGTTTAGGCCTTTTTGACTCAGGAGCCAGGAGAATGAAGGTTCTCGTCACGACGACATCGTTCCAGGACACCCCCGGCGCCCACCACGACATGCTCAAGCAGACCGGCTGGCAGATCGAAACCGCCCGCGGGCCGCTGCCCGAGCCGGAGATGCTCAAACTCGTCGGCGATTTCGACGGCATCATCTGCGGCGACGATGCATTTACGAAAAATGTCCTCTCAAAATGCCTGCCGAAGCTGAAGGTCCTCTCCAAGTACGGCATCGGCATCGACAAGATCGACCTGGCCGGCGCGACCGAGCTGGGCGTCCCCGTCTGCTTCACCCCGGGCGTGAACCACACGGCCGTCGCCGAGCACGTGTTCGGCCTGCTGCTGACGCTGACGCGCAACATCATTCCCGAGCACAACTTCGTGAAATCCGCCACCTGGAAGCGGGTCACCGGCACCGAGATCTGGCAGAAGACGATCGGCATCCTCGGGCTCGGCCGGATCGGCAAGGAGGTCGCCAAACGGGCCAAAGGCTTCGAGATGGACATCATCGGCTACGATGTCTACTGGGACGACGATTTCGCCAAGCAGTACAACATCAAGCGGGCGGCCAGCGCCGACGAGGTGCTGGAAAACTGCGACGTGCTCAGCCTGAACATGAACCTGACGGCCGAGAACCGCGAGTTCGTTAACGCCGGCCGGATCGCGAAGATGCGCAAGGGTGCCTACGTGGTCAACTGCGCCCGCGGCGGGCTGGTCAGCGAGAAGGACGTCGCCGCGGCGCTCAAGAGCGGGCAGCTCGGCGGGTACGGCGCGGACGTGTTCGAGCCCGAGCCGATCGTCAAGGACCACCCGCTGCTGGCGGATGACATCCCGGCCGGCTCGGTCGCGTTCACCCCGCACATCGCCAGCCGGACCTACGAGAGCGTCGTCCGCCAGGCGACGATGGCGTGCGAGAACCTGATCCGGGCGCTGAACGGCGAGAAGCCGGTCGCCCAGGCCAACCCCGACGTGCCGCTGCGCAAGTAGGGCGGGCTCTGCCCGCCAAGTTAGGAGTCCCCGCTTCAGCGGGCGCTTGGAGTCCCTGCTTTAGCAGGCGTTCGGAGTCCCGCCTTCAGGCGGTCCGCCCGAGCGAGCGAAGCGATGCGAGTGGCCGAGCCTCAGGGTCAAGGACGGACCCGAAGCGCGCCGGGTGCCATGGCCGCGATGTTGGCGGCCATGGAACTCCTCACATGTGCAGCGCTTCCACATCCTGCACCGCGCCCAAACGAGCCCGAAGCGTGAGCGAGGGTTTCTTTTCCGCCGTTGTCGCTTGTGCATGAGCATGGCGCTCGCGCCCTGCCGGCCAAGGAGCCGCGACCGTCAGGTCGCGGTAGATTTGCCGATTGGATGCGGCTCCGGGCGTCATGAGGACCGGTTTTGACTCATGGGGGGATCTGTGAATCCGCGGGCCTTCTGCCAGAGGTACCAGCCGAGGGCGGCCTGCCCGGTGCCGGCGGCCAGCACGATCCACAGGGCCGGGGTCATCCCCCGCGACGGCTCGCGGAACATCGGCACGACGGCAGCGATCGTGAGCATGGCGACACCGGAGACCATCAGGCGGGCGGCTGTGTGGATCCGGGACTGGCGGTGGCGCTGGCGGATACGTTGCTCGATGCCGGCGGCGACCCGCTGGTCGATGCCGCTCTGGGCGAGCATCTCGACGATCTGGGCGGACGAGCGGCCAAGACGCACCCCCTCGGCGGCGACCGCGCCGGCCGTGCTGAGCCGTTCGACGTCCCGGGCATAGCGGATCAGCTGCTGGGCCTGGGGCTCGTCGAGGCCGGCCTCGTGGAGCTGCTGGACGATCCGGTCGGCGGGCCGGCCGAGTTGCACGCCGGTGACGGCGATCTCGGCGGCCGACCAGAGCCGGCGGGCGGCGCCGGCCTCGTCCGGTGCATCGGGGGGCGGGTTGTGCAGGCTGTCGTTGTTCATGATCATTTCCGGAGCGGCCGCGCGGTGTCGGCGAGGTTGCGCGCGGGCCGGTCCGACAGGTGAATCTACGATACGTCGCGGGGCCGGGCAAATGGGGTGGACGAGGGCGCAGCGTTGCGGGATGCCCCACCGGGCGCGCAATCAGGTACCGCCATGCTCAAACGAAGGATTACCGCGATTTCATGGTCGCGGCTCTTTCCCGTACGATTGCGCAAGGTCCTGGCGGGCGCAGCCTGCCCTGCGTCAGGATGAAGCGTGGATCGCGCGGCGTCTATCCTTGCCGCGCGATGTCGCAGAGGATCTGGCAGCCTTCGCGGATCTTCTTGTCGTCGACCGCGTAGCTGATGCGGAAGTGCGAGTCCTTCTCGCTGAACACGCCGCCGGGGATGATCAGCACGTTCCGGGAGATCGCCTTTTCCACAAAGGCGGTCCCGCCGCCGAACGAGGCCGGGGCCTTGGGGAAGATGTAGAAGCCGCCGCTGGGGAGGACCACCTCGAAGGCGTCCTTGAGCGTCTCGTAGGCGATGTCCCGCTTGCGGCGGTAGATGTCCACCAGGCCGCTGACGTCGGTCTGCAGCGCCACCAGGCACGCCTTCTGCGCCATGCTCGGGGCGCACACGAAGGTGTACTGCTGCAGCTTGGCCATCTCCTGGATGATCGGCTCGGGGCCGGCCGCGTACGCCATCCGCCAGCCCGGCATGCCGTAGGTCTTGCTGAACCCGCGAAGCAGGATCGTCCGCTCCGGGGCGTACTGCACCACGCTGGCGCACGGGCCGTCGTAGCTGAGGGCCTCGTAGATCTCGTCGGCGATCAGCAGCAGGTTGTGCCGCCGGGCGATCTCGGCCGCCGCCTGGATGTCCGCGTCGCCGAAGACCATGCCCGTCGGGTTCGACGGGCTGTTGACGATCATCATCCGCGTTTTGGGGGTGATGGCCTGCTCGATCCGCTCGGCCGGGAAGCGGAAGTCCGGATAGCTGTCGACCGCGATCGGCACGAGGTCCAGCATCTTCGCGAGGCTCTTGTACATCGCGAAGTAGGGGTCGACGAACAGGACCTCCTCGCCAGGGTTCAGCGCGGCCATCATCGAGAGCATCAGCCCGCCCGAGACCCCGCTGCAGACCAGGACGGTCGGGTCGTAGCCGGGGAACTCCTCGGCCAGATGATCGGCAATCATCCGGCGCAGCGGCTCGATCCCCTGGGTCGGGGTGTAGCTGTTGAAGCCCTCGCGGATCGCCTCGATGGCCGCGTCCTTGATGGGCTCGGGCACGTCGAAGTCGGGTTGGCCGATCGAGAAGTTGATCGGGTTTTCCAGTCCGGCCGCGAGGTCAAACACCCTGCGAATGCCCGAGGCGTCGACGGCACGGCTCCGCTGCGAGATAAAAGTGCGTGGATCCATGGGATATTACTTGGCGGCCTCACCCTCTTCCTTCTTCTTTTCCTTCTTGTCCTTGGCGGCAACGGCCTTTCGCGAGCCGACCTTCGGCAGCCCGAAAACGCTGCTGGACTCGTCCCAGCGCTCCTGGTCCTTGAGGATGGTCAACCGCTCCGACCGCTTGAGGACGTTGCGGTGACGGGCGAGGCTGGACGAACCCTTGAGTGAACGATCGAGCGACATTGTAAGAAACCTCCGGTACTGTTATCTGCCTGGGCACTTCCAGGCGTATGCGCCTCGGAAATTATATCGACCCATGTACTTCTGGCTTGCGTATTCCTTGCCGACCTGTTCGACCCGATCGATCAGGCGCTGGGCCTTCTGTTCGTCGCCGGGGCGGCTATAGTCGAAGCCCTGCTTGCTGAGCACCCGCAGGCCCCCGCCGGTGCCGCCGACGACCATCGTCTCTATTCCCTTGTCAGTCAAAAACTTCTGGATCTCCGCCGCATGCTCGGCCGCATCCGGTCTGGCTGGCACGTTCTGGATGATCACATAGTTCAGTCCCGGCACCGGTCTGTTCGCTCCCGCCTGTCGGGGCGTGTCCGCGGCGGTCGCCGAACCAGTTTGCCCGCCCGGCTCGACGAGCACGGGGCTGTCCGGTTCGACCAGTTCACTCCGAGCCTCGGGCACGATCATCGCCAGCGGCTGCTCCCGGTCGAGGTCGCGTCCGGTTGCCTGCTCATCCGGTGCCACCCGACCCGCCGAAGCGGCCCCGGGGGCCATGGGATCGGCGGTCTTGCGGCCGAACCAGAAGAACACCAGCAGCACTACCAGCAGGATGCCGCCGACCAGTGCCACCTGCCCACGGCTCACGT
>JAWLBS010000222.1:0-8737 GCA_041687575.1 Phycisphaerae bacterium
CAGATCATGGAAGGCCTGGAGCTGCGCTACCTGGCCAACCGGGATGCGAACCTCTGGTTTGCCCTTCTGACGGATTTCGAGGACGCCGACAGCGCGCACGTGCCGGGGGATGACGCCCTGCTCCAGCTGGCGGTCGATGGGATCGCCGAACTCAACAGCAAGTACGCCGAAGGCACGCACGGGCGGTTCTTCCTGTTCCACAGGCCCCGGCTGTTCAACGCCCGGGAGGGCTGCTGGATGGGCCGCGAGCGCAAGCGGGGCAAGCTGGAGGATTTCAACGAACTGCTCAGCGGACACGGCGGCGATCGCTTCAGCCGGATTGTCGGCGACACGACGGAGTTGCCATCGATCCGGTACGTCATCACGCTGGATACCGACACCGGCTTGCCGTGGGGGGCGGGCTGGCGGCTCGTGGCCGCTGCCGCCCACCCGCTGAACCGCCCGCAGGTGGGGCCGCGCGGCCGGCGCGTGGTCCGCGGCTATGCGATTCTTCAGCCACGCGTGGGCATCCTGCTTCGCAGCGCGCAGCAGAGCCGCTATGCCCGTCTGCTGGCCGGCGACGTGGGGCTGGATCCCTACACGCGGGTCGTGTCGGATCTGTACCAGGACCTGTTCGGCGAGGCCTCCTACATCGGCAAGGGCATTTACGATGTGCAGGCCTTCCGCCAGATGCTCCAGCGGCGCTTTCCGGACAACACCGTGCTCAGCCACGACCTGCTGGAATCGTGCTATGCCCGTTCCGGGCAGTGCAGCGATGTGGAACTGCTGGAAGACTGCCCCTCGCGGTACCTGGCCGACGTGAGCCGCCGCCACCGCTGGATGCGCGGCGACTGGCAGATCGCCCCGTGGTTGGGGCCGTCGATCGCGGATGGCTCGGGCCGCCGCAGCCGCCCGTCGATCGCGATGCTGGGGTGGTGGAAGATCTTCGACAATCTGCGCCGCGCCTTCGTGACCCCGGCCTACACGGTTTTGCTGGTGCTCGGATGGTTCTTTTTGCCGTCGCCGCTGGCGTGGACCCTGTGGATTGGCGGACTGCTCTTCCTGCCGGAGTTGCTGCCGGGCCTGGTGGAGCTGATGCAGCGGCCAGCCGGACTTCCCTTGCTGGTGCATCTGGCAACGGTCGGCCGATCCACGGCGCGTCGCCTGGCCCGGACGGCCCTGTGGCTGACGTTTCTGCCCTTCGAGGCGGTGGTCTCGATCGATGCCGCCGTCCGGACGACCTGGCGGATGTACTACAGTCGGCGCCGCCTGCTCGAGTGGCAGACCGCTGCCGCTGCCGAGAGCGGCGCTGCGGCAGGACTCGTCACCGTCGTGCGGCGGATGTGGGTGGCACCTGCGCTGGCTGTCGCCGTGGCGGCGGCTCTGGCGCTGTTCGCTCCGCCGATCGCCGTCGGTTCCGCCTCGGTGGTTCTCCTGCTCTGGTTGGCATCACCGGTGATTGCGTGGTGGGTGAGCCGACCGGTCCAAGCGGCCGTTCGGCCGCTCAGCGGCCGGGACACGGATCTGCTTCGCCGCACCGCCCGGCTCACCTGGCGCTACTTCGAGGAGTTCGTCGGGCCGCAGGAGAACTGGCTCCCGCCGGACAACATGCAGGAAGATCCGGCCATCCGGGTGGCGCACCGTACCAGCCCCACGAACATGGGCATGGCGCTGCTGTCCAACCTGGCGGCGCACGACCTGGGCTATCTGAGTGTGGGGCAGTTGCTGGACCGGACGGCCCGGTCGCTCGAATCGATGGAGCAGCTGGATCGCTACCGCGGGCACTTCTACAACTGGTACGATACGTGCACGTGCAAACCACTGCCGCCGCTCTATATTTCCAGCGTCGACAGCGGCAACCTTGTCGGGCATCTGCGTGTACTGCGCAGCGGACTGCTGGAACTTCGCTGCGCCCCGCTGCTACCGCCGGAAGCGGCCAGCGGCCTGCGCGATACGTTCGAGATTCTGACGGAACAGGTTCGCCTGGCGGCGGCCACACATCGGCGCGCCGCCGGGCCTGCCGCCGCCATCTGCGACCGTTCCGCCATGGAGTCGGTGGACCACCTGCTGCGGCACGATGTTCATGGCCAGGCAGCTGCGGCCGCCTGGCTGGGGGATCTGTGCGTGGCGACGGCGGAGATTGCCGGATCCGTCGATGGTCAGCGGTATCCGGAAGCGGCCTGGTGGGCGGATGGTCTCGACCGGCAGGCGCGGGGCCTGCTGGATGACCTGACGGAGATGGCGCCGTGGCTCACCGCCAGCGCCGAACCGCTCGACGGCGACGCGAAGCGCCTGCTGGCGGAGATGGATCATGTCCTCAGCCTCGAGCAGCTCGGCCGCCGCGCGCAGCAGGCCGCCGAGGCGCTGAGCGCAGGACCGGCCACCGACGAGAGGCGGCAAGTGGCCGATCTGCTGCGGACGGGTGCACTGCGGATTTCGTCGCGCATCCGGCATCTGGAGGTCCTGGCTCAGCGGAGCATGGGCCTGGCGGATGCGGATTTCGTATTCCTTTTCGACAAGTCGCGCAAACTGCTGTCCATCGGCTATTGGGCGGCGGATCGCCGGCTGGACAACGGCTTCTATGATCTGCTGGCGTCGGAAGCGCGGCTGGCGAGCTACGTGGCCATCGCCTCCGGACAACTGCCCTTCGACCATTGGTTCGCGCTGGGCAGGCGGCTGACAACGGTGGGGGGCACGCAGACGCTGCTGAGCTGGAGCGGCTCGATGTTCGAGTACCTGATGCCGCTGCTGGTGATGCCGGGCTTCGACAGCACGCTGCTGGACCAGACGTGCCGGGGGGCCGTGACCCGCCAGATCAACTACGGCCGGCAGCGCGGCGTGCCGTGGGGCATCTCCGAATCGTGCTACAGCCTGAGGGATGCCGAGGGCAACTACCAGTACCACGCGTTCGGGGTGCCGGGGCTGGGTCTGCAGCGCGGCCTCAGCGACAACCTGGTGGTCTCGCCGTATGCCTGTGTCCTTGCCCTGCTGGTCGATCCGCCGCGCGCGTGCGGGAATCTGCGGCGCATGGTCCGGGAGGATGTTGTCGGCCGCTACGGCTTCTACGAGGCAATCGACTATACGCAGGCCCGGCTGCCGGCGGGGCAGCGCCGCCAGATCATCCAGGCATTCATGGTCCATCACCAGGGGATGAGCATGCTGGCGCTGGGGCATGCGGTGCTCGGGCCGCGCATGCAGCGGCGGTTTCTGGCCAACCCGGACCTGCAGGCCGCCAGCCTGCTGCTCCAGGAGCGTATTCCCAAGGCCATTGCGGTGACCCACCCCTATGCGCGGGAGGCCCAGGCTTCGCGCAGGCCGGCCGGCAAGGCTGCCGAACCGACCATGCGCGTGTTCGCCGATGTGCATACCCCGGTTCCCGAAACGCATCTGCTGTCCAACGGTCGCTACCACGTGATGGTCTCGGCGGCCGGCGGCGGCTACAGCCGGTGGAATGACCTCGCCCTGACGCGATGGCGGGAGGATCCCACCTCGGAGTCGCTCGGGGTTTTCTGTTACATCCACGACCGCCAGGCCGGCCGGTTCTGGTCCAACGCCTTTCAGCCGACGCTGCAGGCCGGCGGTCGCTACGAGGCGATCTTCACGCAGGGGCGCGCCGAGTTCCGGCGCGAGGACGACCGGGTGGAAACCCACACCGAGATCGCCGTCTCGCCCGAAGATGACCTGGAGATTCGTCGGATCAAACTGACGAACCGTTCGACGAGCCCGCGATCCATCGTGGTGACCGGATACGCCGAGGTCGTGCTGGCAGCAGGGGTGACGGACGAACTGCACCGGGTGTTCAGCAACCTGTTCGTGCAGACCGAGATCCTGCCGGGGCAAAATGCCATTCTGGCGACGCGACGTCCCCGCTCCCCGCAGGAGCAACCCCCGTGGATATTCTGTATCCTGCAGGCGGCTGGGGCAGGGGCGTGCAGCTTCGAGACGGACCGGGGACGCTTCATCGGTCGAGGCCGCAGTATCCGCCGGCCCGCGGCGATGGACGATCCAGCGCCGCTTTCGGGAACGGCGGGGCCTGTGCTGGATCCGTGCGTGGCTGTCCGGTGCCCGATCGATCTGCCGGTCGACCAGAGCGCACGGGTGGATCTGATCGTGGGGGCGGCACCCACTCGCGAGGCCGCGATGGCGTTGGTCGCCAGGTATCAGGATCACCGCATGGCGGACCGCGTATTCGAGGTCGCGGCCACCCATAGCCAGGCCATTTTGGGCCACCTGGGGGCCAGCGAGGCCAAGGCACAGCTCTTCGGCCAGCTGGCCTCGGGCGTGATCTACGCCAATGCCACGTACCGGGCCGCCAGCAACGTGCTGCGCCGCAACCGCAAGGGGCAGTCCGCACTGTGGGGGTATGCCATTTCCGGGGACCTGCCCATCGTCCTTCTCCGCGTCCGCAGTGCGGAAAATCTGCATCTGGTGCACAACCTGCTCACAGCGCACGCCTACTGGCGCATGAAGGGGCTGCAGACCGACCTGGTGATCTGGAACGAGGATACCTCGGGCTATCGTCAGACGCTGAACGACCAGATTATGGGGCTCATCGCGGCCGGCACGGAAGCCCAGCTGCTGGACAAGCCGGGCGGGATTTTTGTGCGCCATGTCGATCGCTTCCCCGAAGAAGACCGGGTACTGCTGCGGGCGGCGGCCCGGATGGTCATCGATGATGCGGATGGCCCGCTCGAACACCAGTTGGAGCGTTGGCGGAAGGCCGCCAGGATGACCGGGGGGCTGCCGCTGAGCCCGACGCGCACCGCGGCACGGCCGGTGGATGGACAGTTCCCGCCGAAGCGCGACCTGATCTTCTCCAATGGGACAGGCGGCTTCACGCCCGATGGGCGGGAGTACATTGTCGAGCTCGGGGCCGGCCGCCAGACCCCCGCGCCCTGGGTGAACGTCATCGCCAACCCGCGATTGGGCACGGTCGTCAGCGAAAGCGGCAGCGCCTACACCTGGTTCGGCAACTCGCAGCTCTACCGCCTTACGCCCTGGAGCAACGATCCGGTGAGTGACCCCAGCGGGGAAACGATCTATGTCCGTGATGATCGCAGCGGACGGTTCTTCAGCCCGACTCCGTCGCCCTGTCGAGGCCGGACGCCGTACGCCAGCCGGCACGGCTTCGGGTACAGCATTTTCGAACATGCCGAGGACGGTCTGGAGTCGGAGCTGACAACCTATGTAGCCGCGGAAGCGCCGGTGAAGTTCCTGGTGCTCAAGGTCAGGAATGTCAGCGGGTCCAGCAGGACCATCAGCGTGTTCGTTTCGGCCGATCTCGTCCTGGGCGATCTGCGGCCCCGGCAGGCCATGCACATCGTGACCGAGCGTGAGCCGCTGACCGGTGCGATCCTCGCCCGCAACAGTTACAACAGCGAGCTGCCCGATGCGGTGGCCTTCCTGGACTGCAGCGAGACCCTTCGCAGCGTCACCGGCGACCGCACGGAGTTCCTGGGGCGCAATGGCGATCCGGCCCGGCCGGCCGCCCTCGGCCTGCAGCGCCTCAGCGGCAGGCTGGGGCCGGGACTGGATCCCTGTGCCGCCATGCAGGTGCAGGTGGAGATCCCCGACGGGGCCCAGCGGGATATCGCCTTTATCCTTGGTGCGGGCAGCAGCGCATCCGAGGCGGTCTCGCTGATCCAGCAGTACCGGGGCCTGGGGCCCGCGCGGGTCGCGCTGCAGGAAGTCTGGGAGTTCTGGAATGACACGCTGGGCGTGCTCTACGCGGAGACGCCCGACCCGGCGCTCAACGTGCTGATGAACGGCTGGCTGCCGTACCAGGTGCTCTCCTGCCGTATGTGGGGGCGCAGCGGCTTCTACCAATCCGGCGGCGCCTACGGCTTTCGCGATCAATTGCAGGACTGCCTGGCCCTGCTGCACGAAATGCCCGACCTGGCCCGTGAACACATCCTTCGCTCTGCCGGGCGGCAGTTCACCCATGGCGATGTCCAGCACTGGTGGCACCCGCCGGGCGGGCGCGGCGTCCGCACGACGTGCTCCGATGATTACCTGTGGCTGGCCTACGCCACCTGTCGCTACGTGGCCTTCACCGGTGATACCGGCGTGCTCGATGAGCCAATCCCGTACCTCACGGGGCGCACCGTCAAGGACGGCGAGGAAAGCTACTATGATCTGCCGGGCCGATCGGACCAGGCCGGCACCCTCTATGAGCACTGCACGCGGGCCATCCTCAACGGGCTGAAGTTCGGTTCGCACGGGCTGCCGCTTATGGGCAGCGGCGACTGGAACGATGGGATGAACCGCGTCGGCCACCTTGGTCAGGGCGAGAGTGTCTGGCTGGCGTTCTTCCTGCACCAGGTGCTGTCGCAGTTCGCGGTCCTGGCGCAGCGCAGGGGCGATGCTGCCTTCGCCGAGCGGTGCACGACTGCCGCCCACGACCTGGCCGCCAGCGTGGAAGAGCACGCATGGGATGGCCAGTGGTATCGCCGTGCCTACTTCGACAACGGTGAACCGCTCGGCTCGCACATGAATGAGGAGTGCCGCATCGACTCGCTTCCGCAGAGCTGGGCGACGATCTGCGGGATCGGCCAGCCGCAGCGGCGCCGGCAGGCGCTGGACGCCCTCTGGGATCAGTTGGTGGATCCGGATCTGGGGATCATCCAGCTCTTCACGCCGCCGTTCGACCAGTCCCCGCTCGAGCCCGGCTACATCAAGGGGTACCTGCCGGGCGTCCGCGAGAACGGCGGACAGTACACGCACGCGGCGGTCTGGGCGGCGATGGCGTTTGCGCTGGCCGGACGGACGGAGCAGGCATCATCGCTGGTGTCGATGCTCAATCCGATCAACCATGCGTGCGATCCGAAAGGCGTCGATCGCTACAAGGTCGAGCCGTACGTCCTGGCGGCGGATGTCTACAGCCAGGCCCCCCATGCCGGCCGCGGCGGATGGACATGGTACACCGGTTCGGCGGCCTGGTTCTACCGGTTGCTCCACGAGGGGATCCTCGGCATTGAGCGGCGGGTGGACGTGCTCCACTTCCGGCCGCGCGTACCGGCATCGTGGTCGCAGTTCAAGGTGCATTACCGCTACTACCAGACCTTCTACCACATTACGCTGCGGCAGGACCCGGCGCACCGCGGCCCCGCCCGGCTGACGCTCGATGGCCGGCCTCAGCCGCGGGAGGCTCTCAAACTCGTGAATGATCAGCAAGAGCATGCGGTGGAACTGGTCTTCGGGCCCTGTGCGACCATAGAAGACGGCCGGGAGTAGACTTTGTACTTTGGATCTGGCGAGCGAGAACGCATTGGAGGTAGCAATTGCGGGTGGACGTTGTTGGCATAGGCACGGTGGTGGTCGATCACCTGGTGGTTCTTCCCGGTACCCCGGACAGGGACACCAAGACGACGGTGATCGAGGATTGCTTTCAGGTGGGTGGACCTGTGCCCACCGCCTTGGCGGCGCTGCGCCGCTACGGATGGCGATGCTCATTCATCGGGGCCTGGGCGGACGATCCGTTGGGCCACATGATCGAGAGCGACCTGCAGCGTGAAGACATCGACTACGGGATGTCAGCTGCGCGAAAGGCTGCGAGGACCGGCTTTGCGCATGTCTGGGTGGATCAACGGACCGGTTCGCGCACCATTGCCTGTCATCGGCCTTGCGATGTGCTGGGGCAGGCCCCGCTTGATGAGGTGGTTCTTCGCCAGGCGCGGGTTCTGCACCTTGATGGCTGGTCCGTCTCCACCGCCATCAAGGCTGCGAGAATTGTTCGTCAGCAAGGCGGGACCGTCGTGCTGGACACCGGCTCGCCCAAACCCGGCATGACCGAGCTGCTTCGTCACGTGGATGTGGTCAACTGCCCCCGACGGTTCATCAACCAGTTTTTCGAGACCGACGACCTGCGGCGCGGCACGGCACAACTGCTGACGATGGGCCCCCGGATGGTGACGGCGACGTCCGGCGACACGGGAGCACTGATCGCTACCGCCGAAGGAACACAGAGCCTGCCTGCCTTTGAGGTCGATGCCGTGGACACCACCGGCGCGGGAGACACGTTTTGCGGCGGACTGATCCACGGGCTGCTCTCGGGGTGGACGCCGGATCGCATCCTGCCTTTTGCAATGGCGGCGGCGGCGGCCAAGTGTCGCCGAATCGGCAACCGTGACGCCCTGCCGACGCTGGTTGAAGTGCACGAGCTGATGGCAGTTCGGATGCCTGCTCCGCAAGCGCCTCGCCAGCTGCGGCTGGTGGTGCCCGAGGCGCGTCCAGGCCGGCCTGCATGACTGGCGCCCCAGCTCACTGCCCGGCAGCGGGCCAGATGGTGAATGGTGCACCTGCCGCGATGCCGTAGGTGCTGCTGAAATCCCCGTCGCGAACAGCAAAGGTCAGCCCCTCGCGATGCAGCACCGCCAGCGGCACGCCGCTTGGTACGTCGGTGTAGTCGCGACCGATCACCAACGTCAGTTGAGTATCGGAAAACGCGACACGAATTCGCCTCCCAGCCACCAGCCCGAGCGATTCGTACCGGTCAGGCCGGATGTTGGTGTAGGCGTTCCCGTGGCTGCTGCCGATCTGGGTGACGGTTCCCTCGATGCTTGGCGGCTGCACGGCGGCCGATGATGAGGGCTCCCGTGCCGACTGGAGCGGCTGTGCGCAGGAGACCAGCATGGCAGCGGCAATGGCGATGGCGGCTGAGATAATGGGCTTCATTGGTTCCTTTGTTCCTTTCTTGCCTTCCGGCCTGATTCGACCAGGTCAAGCTTAAGATTGTAATAGAAGTCTGCCCTGATGGAAA
>JAWLBS010000223.1:0-8705 GCA_041687575.1 Phycisphaerae bacterium
GGCGTCGACGGGGGTGAAGCGGCCCTGGCGGGCCAGGTCCCAGCCGACCCGGTGGACCTGCTCCGGCCGGGCGATCGACAACTCCTCGGGCAGCAGGATGCCGCCGGCGTCGAGGATGGCCTGACGGTTAACCGTCACCCCCTCGCCCAGGAACGCGACCGGGTGGGGCAGGTCGGTCAGCAGGTCGGCCAGATAGACCAGCTCGCCGGGGGCGGTGGACTCGTACCCGTCGCCGGCCGGGGGCAGGCGGAACCGCTCGGCGAAGACCTGCCCCTTGCGGGCGTCCATCAGGACGATCAGGTTGGCCGGCGGCGATTCGACATCCAGACCGTTCCGCGCGATCGCCGTAAATGTCGGCACCGCCAAAACTTTCGCACCGCCGGCCAGGGCGAGGCTTTTGGCGAACGTCACCCCGATGCGGGTGCCGGTGAACGAGCCCGGGCCGATCGAAACATACGCGTGGTCGATCTCGCCGGGCGTCCAGCCGGCCGAGCGGCACAGGTCGGCAGCCGTCGGCAGAAGGTCGGCGGCGTAGTCGCGGTCGGCGGCAAGAGGATGGGCAGCAATGATTTGCGGTCCAACGGCCAAGGCGAGCCCGCCGTGGCGGGCGGTCGTTTCGATGGCGATGATTTTCGGGTCGTCGGGCATTGGTTTCTCCGGCCGATCACACGGCGGCTGCCATTTCACTTCGGTCCAGCTGGCGGTCAGTGTCGGTTCCTGGCATTATTCACAGGTGTTTGTGCCCCTGCAAACCAGCGCGCCAGTTGAAGATGGACGCTAGCGCAGATAGCATAGCGGATGTTGGAGTCGAAGGGTAAGCCCTGACCTGCGGCCCGCGGTGTATCCATACAGGCGGTCCCGACGGAAAGAACCGAGCGATGAGCGAACAACACAATATCGTGGACAAGGACCTGCTGGAGGTCCTGGCGTGTCCGGCCTGTAAAGTTCCGGTGCGGCAGGAAGAAGATCGGCTGGTCTGCGACCAATGCAGCAGGAGGTACCCGGTCCGCGAAGGCATCCCCATCATGCTGATGGATGAGGCCGAGCAGCCGGGCAAGGGGCAGGCGGACTAGCAGTCGGGGCACACGCGCCGCCCGGCTTGACGGTGCGGCCGGTCGGCACAGGGCGCCCCCAGAAGTTGCGTTCGGATGTAAATGGCCATGAAGATTGCGGTTATCTCGGATATTCACTCGAACCTGTCGGCACTCAGTGCGGTGCTGGCTGACATCGACGAGCGCAAGGTGGACGAGATCATCTGCCTCGGCGACGTGGTGGGCTACGGGCCCAACCCCCGCGAGTGCCTCGACCTGATCATGGAGCGGTGCAGCGTCTGCCTGTGCGGCAACCACGACCAGGCGGTCTTCTACGAGCCGAGCAACTTCAACATGGCCGCCGAGAACGCCTGCTACTGGACGCGGCGGCAGCTGGAGCTGGATACGGACTCGCCCAACCGCAAGAAGCGGTGGGAGTTTCTGGGCAAACTGCCCATGCGGCACGAGTTGGGGCAGATGCTGTTCGTGCACGGCTCGCCCCGCCGGCCGGTCAACGAGTACCTGTTCCCGGAGGACGCGTACTCGAATCCGAGCAAACTTATCAGCAACTTCGAACGTATGAACGGCAAGCAGGCCTGTTTCGTGGGCCATACGCATGTGCCGGGCGTATTTTACGACGACCCGTATTTCGAGCCGCCGGACGAACTGACCGAGCCGCTGCGATATGAGGTGTGCGAGTTCGAGCGGGCGATCATCAACGTCGGCAGCGTCGGTCAGCCGCGGGACCGTGACCCGCGGGCCAGTTTTGTGGTGATCACGGACGATCTGGTCGAGTTCGTGCGCGTGCAGTACCAGGTCGAGCAGACGGCCGAACTGATCCGCGGCACCAGCGAACTGGACCAGTTCCTGGCCGAACGTCTGTTGGACGGCCGCTGAGAAACTTGCCTTCGGGCAACTTCCGCCCATACTGTTGCCGTTTGTCATGTGAGATGGCGGCAACGGATACCGACTCCCTGGGAGAACCATGGACACACGCAGATTTATCGTGGCGATGCTTTTGTCTTTCGCCGCCCTGTACGCCTGGACGAGCTACAACCGCTGGTACGCGGATAAACACCAGCCGGATCAGCCCCAGCGGGTTGCGCGGGCGCCCGCCACACAGCCGGGGCCGGGTGCGGCACAGCAGTCGCTTCCCGCGACGCCGCCCGAGCCGATCGCGTCGACGGGCGAGTCGATTGCGCAGGCGCCGGCGGCACCGGCCGGCACCGATTGGCGGGTCCAGGGGGCCCAGCAGGTCAAGGCTGTGCCGATCGGCGAGGACACGGCAGCCGGCGCGTACTACATCCAGGCCCTTTTGACCAACCGAGGGGCTGCCGTCGAGCAGGTCCTGATGGTCAAGAAGGTACATCAGGATGAAGAGATCAAGTATAGGTACGCCAAGACGGTCAAGGGCGAGCAGCCGTACCCGCTGCTCGAGCCGTTGCCGCTGCCCAGTGGCGAGAAGGAGTACAGCTGGCAGACGGCGGCTGTCAGGATCGGCGATGAAAGGATCGACCTGTCGGACACCCTGTGGGACATGGAGGTTACCCGGAGCGACAAGGGCGTCTACACGGCCCGGTTCTGGGTCGACCTGCTGCGGGGCGATGAGCCGGTCGCGCGGGTCGAAAAGCATTACACGCTGGCCCCGGCGACCTATGCGATGGACATGGGCGTGACGGTCCGGTCGCTGGGCGAGCAGCCGGTCGAGGCGGTGGTCGAACAGCTCGGCCCGGTCGGCATCCGGCGTGAGGACCCACGGTACGACTATCGCAAGATCTTCGTGGTGGTCAACGCCCAGGGCAAACCGCAGCCGCTGCCCTACACCCACTCGGATGTGGCGGGCCGGCCAGAGACCGTGGGCTCGGGCACACCGCTGTGGTGGACGGCCCTGGTGGACAAGTATTTCGCGGCGATTACGGCCCCGACCGGAGTTGTGGGGGCCAATCAGCCTGTTGCCCGGACCGAGGTCTTCGCCTTCACCAACGTCCCGGACCCGAACATGGCGGGCGACGTGGCGGTAAGCATGGCCTCGCCGGTGCTGACGGCGACCGCGGCCCAGCCGGCGTCGTTGAGCTACGACCTGTTCCTGGGCCCCAAGCAGGCCGATGTCCTGAGCGGCACCCCGGCGTACGTGCAGCGGAACTACTCGCTGCTGCGTTCGGCGGAGTACGCGTGGTGCACGTTCAGTGCGCTGGGCGAGCTGCTGACGGCCTTTTTGCACACGATCTACACGTACATCCCGCCGCACAATTACGGCATCGCGATCATCATCCTGGTGCTGATCGTGCGTGTGCTGCTGCACCCGCTGACCAAGCACCAGCAGGTGGCGATGTCGCAGATGCAGCAGAAGCAGGCGGCGCTGCAGCCCAAGATCGAGGCAGCCAAGAAGAAGTTCGCCAACGACAAGCAGAAGCTGCAGCTGGAGATGATGCAGATCTACCGCGAGGCGGGGATCAACCCGGCCAGCCAGATGGCGGGCTGTCTGCCGATGCTGATCCAGCTGCCGATCTGGGTGGCGCTCTATTCGGCGCTGAACTATGACATCAACCTGTGGCACGCCCCGTTCGCGCTGTGGATCAACGACCTTTCGGCACCGGATGGGCTGCTGACGTTCGCGCCGGTGAACATCCCGCTCCTGTCGCTCATCCTCGGGCCGGTCGACAAGCTGAACGTGCTGCCGATCCTGCTGTCAGCCAGCATGTACCTGCAGCAGAAGTTCATGCCCAAGCCCAAGCCGATGAACGGCGACAGCGCCCAGAGCGAACAGCAGAAGCAGATGCAGAAGATGATGGGCTTCATGATGCTCTTCATGGGCCTGCTGTTTTACAACATGCCGAGCGGCCTGAACCTGTACATCATGGCCTCCAGCACATTCGGTATCATCGAGCAGATCCGCATCCGCAAGCATATCGAGGAGCGGCAGAACCGGCCGGAGCAGAAAAAGCCCGCCCGCCGCAACCCGTGGATGGAAAAGATCTTCGCGTCGATGGAGAAAAAGGCCCGCGACGCGCACACGGTCCGCAAGAGCAAGGACTGAGGCGCGGAAGACACACCTGCCGAATCGAGACACCACGGCCCCGCGGTCCTGCCGCGGGGCCGTGTCTCATATAGCGTTACGCCGCCACCGCGTAGCGGGGCAGGTCCGCGCATTCCAGCGAGGGGTCTCAACCGGGCGGTACCAGGCGCAGACTCAGGGCGCCCGGTGGCATCTACGGATCGGCGTGCCTAGCTTTAAGTGGGAGAGCGAAACGCAGGCTCGACCCCCGTCAGCCGTGTGACGGCTTACCGGGTGGCGGGCGGCGGATCGATCGATCGATGAAAGGCAGGTTCTTCGATGGACATACGTTTGAACGCAGCCGACCATGAGTCTCGGGGAGTCGATGAGGGCATGGTCCGCGACGAAGTGATCGGGGCCTTGGGTAAGCACGAGCACCGGATTACGACGGTCGTCGTGCATGTCCGCGACGTGAACGGCGCCAAGGGCGGCAAGCGGGACAAGCAGTGCACGATCGAAGCGCGGCTCCGGGGCAGAGACCCGGTGGCGGTCACGGCGGACGGGCCGAGCCTGCAGCAGGCTGTTCACGCAGCCGCCAACAAGATCGAGCGACGGGTCGACACGGACCTGGGCAAGTTGTCGGCCCGGTCATAGGCCCGTTGCGCCCCAGTCCCTTGCCAGCTGGAGCAGTTCGACAACATTGATCAAACCGTCGTGATTGACGTCGGCTCGCTCGTCGTAGGCCGGCTCGTCGGCGGTCGTGTTCCAGGCCCGGGCGAGGATCAGCAGGTCGATGGCATCGACCACGCCATCGCCGTTGAGGTCGCCGCCCGGGGGGATCGGAACGGTCAGTTTGATCCCGACCCGCTGGCCGTGCAGGTCAATGTCGACCGCCAGCAGCTCATCGAAGAAGAAGAGCATGTTGCTGCCGATGCCGCCGTCAATGCCGGGGACATCTATGATGTAGACGATCGGCTGCTGGTAGGCCAGGGCGAGGTTATTGCGGGCGGGGAAGATCATCTCGTCGAGCAGATAGCCGTTGATCGTCAGGCTGCAGGTGCCCGCGCCCTGGACGGGCAGGCTGTCGACGGGATTGGCCAGATCGACACCGAGCGCCTCGGCCACAGGCGTGGACATGAAGCTGATCTGGGCGCCGGTGTCGACCAGCAGCGACCGCCGCAGGCGATTGCCGGCGTTGCGCAGGACGACGTCGATGAAGGGGATATGGGCGGCCGTCGGCAGCGACAGGTCCGGGTCGCTGTTGGTCTCGCCCCACATCGTCAGCGATAGCTCGAGGTCGACCGGCTCGCCGGGCGTACCGGCCGGGCGCAGCGCGGTCAGCAGCTGCGGCAGTTCGATGCCGGGCCAGACCTCGACGAACTGCCAGTCGATCCACGCGGAATAGTCGTGCAGGAAAGGGGCGCCGACGATCATGGGGAAGCCGAGCAGGTCCGCGCCGGCCGGATCGACCCGCCGCACAACCAGCCGGTGCGGGCCAACCTCGACATAGTCCAGCTCGTTTTCGCTTTCGACCGGACCGACGCCGACGAACAGGTTCTGGCTGACGTCCATGTACTCGCTGTAGCCGCAGAGGGTGAGGACCTCGGCCTCGCCGGCGTCGTCCATCGGCATCTCGACCGCCTCAGCGAGGTATTTGGGGATGACGTGGGCGGCGGCACCGGTGTCCAGCAGGCCGGGCACGACGTAGCCCTCGGTGCCGACGGGCAGGTAGGCGCCGGACATATCTTTGAAGTAGACGCCGACGCGCGGCTGGTCATAGGCGAGCTCGGAGACGTAGGGGATGATGATATCCCCGGCGTGGGCGGCGGTCACCAACGACAGCAGACAGATGGCGGTGAGGACTTTTCCAGGCATGGCAGCCCCTCCTTCTCGGCCTTTGTCATATTTGAGGCTACCATGTGAGGGGTGGCAAGGTCAACGGGTTCTTGATTTTGCCGCCAAAGCTCGATAGCGTTACACACAGTCCAGCACAAAGGGAGCCGCGATGGAAATCCGCTGCGATCTTGCCCGGATCATCATTACCGAGACCTCGGACTCGCAGATCATCGTCCTGCGAGAGCGCGACGGCGATCGCGCGTTTCCCATCGTCATCGGCAGCTACGAGGCGGTTGCCATCGATCGCCGGCTCAAGGGGATCCCGGCACCGCGGCCACTGACGCACGACCTTCTGGCGACCGTCATCGAACAGCTCGGGGCGGACCTGGAGAAGATCGTCATCAACGACCTGCGCGACGCGACGTTTTATGCACGGATCGTTCTGCGGCAGGGGGGGCAGCTCATCGAGGTCGACGCCCGCCCCAGCGACGCGATCGCCCTGGGGGTGGCCGGGGATGTGGCGGTTTACGTCGAGGACCACGTGCTGGATGATGCGTCGCAGTGATGGGGGCGGGTCTCGGGTTTCGGGTCTCGGGTTTCGGGTCTCGTAACGGCGGGGGTCACGGTCGGTCGGGTCCGTGTAGGGTGGGCTATTGCCTACCAAGGGCTTGTGTGGGGTGCACGAGTCCGAGGGCTTACCGCGACCTGACGGTCGCGGCTCGTTCCCGCAGGGCGCGGGCGTCTCTCGCATCCGGACGACTCCCTCGCTTACGCTTCGGGCTCCTTCCCGTTTGCCTCTGCAAGGTCCGCTCATCCGAGGGATTCCATGGCCGGAACCCGGCTTCGCCAAACGACGGCTACGCCGTGGCAAGCAGCGCGGCCATGGCACCCGTCTACTGCGCGGCGACCGGAGGCGCGGCCGGTTGGCTGGCGGCGCCTCGGGCGATCCAGGCGGCGGGGATCACGTCCTGAACCTTCATCCGCGGCCGGGCGGCAAACGGGTTGTACAGCGGGTCGCCCAGCAGCACCATCATCCACGAGTTGAAGTGGTTCGTGTAGGCGTAGGCCTCGGCCAGGGTGTACCGGCCGGTCAGCAGCAGGCCGAAGAAGTCGTGCGGGCGGGGGAAGGCGACCAGGTAGGGCTCTGCGACCGGCCCGAGCGTGGCGGCCACGCCCTCTTCCAGCATCCGCTTGCACCAGTACTGGGCCCCGGGCCGGCGGAGGCTCACGGCCTCGCTGCTGGCGATGTGGTAGGCGACCGCGCCGCGCTGCCACTCGAACGAATCGACATAGTTGGCGAGTTTGTACCAGCCGCAGTAGAGCGCGGCATCGGGGCAGGCGTCCACCGCGAACAGGGCGTCATTGTTGTCGAGCACCACGGGCACGCCGGTCTTCTCGAGCAGCCCCGCCAGGTCGCGCAGGTTGTTGTCGTACTCCGGATAGCCGGAGTTGCCGCCGGTCATGCCGCGGGCATCGACATAGAACGTGCCGGCCAGGCCGGTCCGCTCGGTGGCGATCGCGTCGTCGATCATGCGGCGGACGATCTGGGGGGTCGGCCCGTCGAGGCGGGCGACCATGACGACGGGGCGGTCCATCTGCTCGGCCGAAAGCACGTCAGGGAAGTCGTCGCTGTAGCGGACCCGCCAACAGAGCGGATTCCACACCCAGCGGTACAGCGGGTAGTCGTCCCACCAGAGCAGGGCCAGTTCGCTGTCGACCGAGGCGCGGGTGTCCTTGCCCTGCAGCGTCGCCAGGTCCTGTTGCAGGTGCTCGATCAGGCCCCGCAGGCCGAGCGCCTGGCGGATCAGGTCGTGAGTCTTGCCCCGCTGATCGCCGCGAGGGCAGTCGCCAAGGCCCTGATCGATCAACCGGCGGTGCTCGGCGGCCTGGGCCCTCAGGGCCTGGATCACCTGCTTGCCGCCTTCGCCCTGGGGCTGGAGCTGGCCGAGGATGGCGGCCATACCTTCGACCTGCTGGATCGACTGCTGCAGACTGCGCATGATCTGCTGCTGTTGCTGCGGGTCGGTCGCAGCCTGGAGGCGCTGGATCGCCTGGTTGCGGAGGTCCTGGTAGCGGGCGAACAGGCGCTCGACGTCGGGTTTGGCAGGGACGGTGGCCGGCTGGGACGCCGGGGCAGCCCCAGCCATCGTCTCGGCGAGTTTGTCGAGATCGGCGGTGGCGGCGTCGATTGCGCGCTGGACCTCGGCGATCAGGGCGTCGTCGCCGGGCTGCGCGGCGGGCCGGCCGACCCGCAGGGGCACGCCGTAGACCGTGACGAGGCACTTGATCTTGTCCTGGAGGTCCTGGCGGGCAAACCAGCCTCGCAGTGGCCGGCGGATCTTCGCGAGGTAGTCCTCGCGTGAGATCTCGTCGGTCTGCGGCAGGTCCAGACCGATGCAGTGGGCAGCCGGGACGTTTCGCTGCTGCATGTAGTACTGGGCGATCTCGCGGGATTCGGGCACGTTGCGGTTGTAGACGACGAACAGGTCGGCCGGCTCCAGGGCCGAGGCGGTGGCACACAAGGCGGCGACGCTTGCGGCGGCCAGCACGAGGATCGATTTGAGCGGCATCGGCGGGCGATTGGTCGGTTTGTGCATCGGTCACTCCAGGATCCGGGTCTTCCGCGATCTTTCCGAGCGCGGTTCGGGACAACGGGCCCCCGCGGCCTTTACGGGGGTATTGTACAATCAGAACGCCTTTTTGCTGTCCAGCAGGATGCAGATCGGGCCGTCGTTGACGCTCTCGACGAGCATGTACTCGCCGTACCGGCCGGTCTGCACCGTCATACCGTTACTACGCAGCATGGCGGCGACGCGATCATAAAGAGTTTCGGCGGCCTCGCC
>JAWLBS010000224.1:0-8700 GCA_041687575.1 Phycisphaerae bacterium
TCGCCGCCGTCGAGGTCGAATGCTCCAGCACCTCATCGGCCGTCACCTCGCGGCCCAGCCGGTCCGACAGGTACACGCCCTCGCTGATCAGCATCGTCTGCAGCGCCACCGCGTCGGTCGGCCAGAGGTCCACGATCCCGCGCTGCGCGGCCACCCAGTGGTGCTGGGGCGAGTCGTACGCCCACTCGCAATCGTTCAAACTGTGCCACCGGCTGTCGGCCTTGTCCAGGTCGAAGGTCATGTCGGCCGGGGCATCGCACTCAGTCGAATGGAAGCAGAACGGGTCGAGCCGGATACCGCCCTCCGAGCCGACCAGGCTGCTGCCTTCCAGCGAACCCATGTGCATCGCCCACGCCTCGATCAGATCCAGCGTCGCGCCGCCGGCGAACCGGATGAAGCCCAGGCCGAGCTCCTCCACGTCATACCCGCTCGACTCGCGCCGGCCCGGGTCCATCGATGTCTCCTGGTAGATCTTGCCGCTGATCCGCTCGATCGGCGGCATGCCCATCAAAAACAGCACCTGGGCGATGTGATACACGCCCATGTCGTACAGCGCCCCGCCCGAGGCGTTGTGCTTCTGCACGAACGACGCCGTCCCGTAGCCGTCGACGAACGGCCGGCCGCGCCGGCGAAAGCCCGTCGAGCGGGCATGGAAGATCCGCCCCAGCCGGCCCGCCTCGATCAGCCGCCGCGCCATCTTCGTCTGCTTGGAAAACAGCGTCCCCAGCTGGATGCTCAACTTCCGCCCCAGCCGCTGGGCCTCGTCGTACATCATCTTGGCATCGACGTAGGCCCCGGCCATCGGCTTTTCGCAGTAGACGTTCTTGCCGGCCCGCAGGGCCTCGACGGTGACGGGGGCGTGGAAGTTGTTGTGCAGGCACACGTCGACCGAGTCGATGTCGTCCCGTTCGAGCATCCGGCAGAAGTTGGTGTAGGTGTCGGCGACGCCGTACTCGCCGGCCACGCGTATGAGTTCGGCCTCGTTGATGTCGGCCAGTGCCACGACCTGCGCGCCGGGCACATCCTTGTAGCGCTGCAGGTGCCGCTTGCCGATCTGCCCGACCCCGATCACGCCGATACGAATGTTCTTCATGACTACCGCCCCATCCGCCGCAGACTCTCCAGGCTCCGCCGCGATACGTCGAAGCCGAATCCGTCCTTGCCGCCTTCTTCCACCACGTACCACTCGGGCTTGTGCAGCGTGTCGCACAGGCCAAAGATCGTCGCCCAGTCCGCCTTGCCCTCGCCGATGACGCCCTCCGGCCCGGCGCCGTAGTCCTTCAGGTGCACCGACCGCGCCCGCCCGGGGAACCGCTTAAGGATGCTCACCGGGTCGCCGCCGCCGTTGGCGCAGTTGCCGATGTCCAGCTGCATGACCACCTCGGCCGGCGTGCTGGAAAACAGGATGTCCCACGCCGTGCGGTCGCCGATCATCTCGAAGTCGAAGCCGTGGGCGTGGTAGCCGGTGAGCATGTTGTGCGGCTTGAGCTTGTCTGCCGTCTCGGTCAGGATGCCCGCGAGCTGCTTGATCCCCTCGGCCGAGCTCATGCGGTCCTTGTCCATGGCGATGATGAGGTAGCGGTTGCCCAGCGCCTGGTTCAGTTCGACGGTCCGCTGGAGGTTCTCGCCGAGCAGCGCCCCGGTCTGCAGGTGCATGCCGCAGCAGGTCAGGCCGTTGTCGTCGAGCATCTTTCGCAGTGTCTTGCCGTCGACGCCGCGCCACTCGGCGGCCGCGCCGTCATAGCCCCACGGCTCGACCGCCTCATAGCCGATCTCGCGGACCGCCTTCAGTGTTGCCGCCAGGTCCTTGCCGCACTCGCCCCGTACGCTGAACAGCTGCAGCCCGAAAGGAGTCTTCGCCATTTCGTTTCCCCAGTGTCTGCCCGCAAAGCCCCGCCCAACCACGCCGCCGGGCGACCAGCCGGCCATTCTACCGCCCCCCGCCCCAGGGGCCACCCCCGCGGCTTTCGTAGGGTGGGCTATTGCCCACCAACACCTTACGCCGGGTGGCCGCCAGGGGTCTGACCCCGAAGCGCACGCCTCGTACCGGGACCAACGCTCGGATTGGATGGCGGCCGGGATATCTGTGCACCTTACCGGGGTCTGACCCCGTGGAATGCGACGCGCGTGGGCGCCAGGGGGTCAGACCCTGTTGGCCCGATCACCTGTTCAGACATCCATGAAATCGGGGCACGGGTCTGGCGCCGATGCGCTCGCTCAGGGTCAGACCCCCGGGGAGCCGGGTGCCATGGCCGCGCTGCTTGCCACGGCGTAGCCGTCGTTTGGCGAAGCCGGGTTGCGGCCATGGAATTCTGCGAATGCGTGGGCCCGTCCGCTTACCACCGGTCCTGCTCAGTCCGCCGGGGGGCTTTGCGACAACGCCCCGGAGTCGCATGCCGATCCCGCGGCCGTTGTCGACCGTAGTATCAGGACGCCCGATCCTATAATCTGGTCCGGGCGTCCGTGGGTGCCTGTGAGTGTTTGGATCATGGTGGACAGCGAATGAATGAAAGTCGAGCCAGTCAGACGAAGCGCCCATGGCAGCGGGTCCTCCGCGCGGGCCTGTTGATGATCGAGGCGGTCGTGCTGGCCGGGCTGATCGTGGCGGTCGTCACCGGGGCCCGGATGCCGTTTGGCGTCATCTTCGGGGTCCTGGCGGTCCTGGCGGTGACGCCCACGCTGCTGTGGTGGTCGTGGGTGGACCAGCGGCTGGCGCGGACGCTGCGCCTGTCGCGCGGGCGGATCTGGCTCCGCGTGCTGACAGCACTGTACGGCCTGTTGATGCTCTCGCCGCTGCTGCTGTTCGGCCTGCGCATGCGTGACGAGCTGCCCCTGCCGCTGCTGGTGTGGCTGATGATCTGGCACCTGACGCTGATCGTCGTGGGCCTGGGGGTGCTGGGGGTCTGGCTGGTCCGGCTGACCGGCGGTGCGGCGCGGGCCGTGTGGCGATTCGCCCGAACTCATCGACCGGCCGGCAATCTCCCCGATCATGACGACGACGCTGATGCCGACCTCGCGACCGCTGACGGCCTGACCCGCCGGTCATTCCTGACCGCCACGCTGGCGGTGGCGCCGGTGGTGCTGGTCGGCAGCGCGACCGCCTCGTCGCTGACCAGCCAAGGGCGCTTCCGTGTTCAGCGTGTCCGCATGCAGCTGGAGCGCCTGCCCCGCCGGCTGCGCGGGCTGACGATCACTCACGTCAGCGACATCCACGTGGGGCAGCTGTTCCGGCCGGAGTACCTGCCCGCGCTTGTCGACGCCGTCAACGCCCTCGACAGCGACGTGCTCGCTATTACCGGTGATGTCGTCAACAATTCCATCGACTACCTCGAGCCCACCTGCGACGCCTTCGCGCAGATGCGCAGCCGCTACGGACGGTTTTTCGTCATCGGCAACCACGACCTGATCGACTCGCCGCACCGGGCGGTCGAATATCTCCGCCGCCGCGAGCCGAACTTCCTCGAGGACGAGTGCCGCACCATCGAGATCGACGGCGAGCGGGTCCAGGTAGCCGGGCTGTTCTGGTCGCGGCACGAGTACGTCGCCCGGGCCGAGCGGACGCTGATGCACGTCGACCCGGACGTGTTCACCCTGGCGCTGAGTCACCACCCGCACGCGTTCGACACGCTGGCCGACGGCGGGGTCGACCTGACGCTGGCCGGCCACACGCATGGCGGGCAGATCATGCTCACCCCGCCGGGGGCGGCCACCCCCATCGGCGGGGGCAACCTGCTGTTCCGCTATATCTGGGGCGAGTACTGGCGGGCGGGCCGCGCCCTGTACGTCACCAGCGGGGCCGGCAACTGGTTCCCCCTGCGGATCAACGCGCCGGCGGAGATCGTGCAGATTCAATTGACGTGAGGCCTGGAGGATACAGCAGATGATCCGTCTGCGGCCGTACTACCTGTTCACGATCCTGCGTCAGCTCGACGCGGGGGACGCGCCGGTCGACACCAACTCGCTGCCCGAGATCACCCGCCGGCTGGTGGCGTGCGGGTTTCGCGAGGAGATTCAGCTGGTGCAGTCCTTCTGCGACGCCTGCCGCGGCTGCGTCAAGATGGTACCGGCCGAGCAGGGCTGCCTCTGGGGCGAGGGCTACCGCTGTGCGTCGACGGACACGCCACAGCGGCTCAACCAGGTCGAGGACCAGATGCGGAGCATCCTGTACGATCTGCAGATGCGGTTCGGCGAGTCGATGCGGGCCGACCGGCTGATCGGCCTCGCCATCGAGCGCCGGCCGTTCCATTATTTCCACATCCCCGACTGGCAGGCGGCGTATGAGCGGGGGTGTCGGCGTTTCGCGGAGATCACTGGGGTTTATCCGCGGATCCCGGCGGAGCTGATCGCCAGGAAGAGGTTTTACGTGCATGGGTGAGGTGGGCCGGTGCCAGGGCGGCACGGCCGCGTAAGTCTCTTTATGTGCAGGGCTTATCAGCTTGCGCGGCGAATATGAGTGACGACCGCATTGCCTCCGTTGTCCCCCCTCGCTGTTGACGCCAACCCTCGGCCTTCAGATACTGATCGAATAGGCAATGGAACATGATCGTAGCCGGTCCCATTGCAGTTTCGTTGGTTCCCTATAGGCGCACGTGAACCATCAGCCCAAGCACTTTTCTCGAGAACAATAGCGCGGCAGGTATAGAGGGATTAGGATTATGAGCATTATTCACGTACGGCAGATCAAGTCGAGCCTATCCAGGACATTTGGTGGCCTTCTGGATCTTTCGGATGTGGCAGATCGGCCATGCAACGAGAAAGACAACGTCTTCCTGACGCGAGCACTCGCGGCACTCGCTGTGACAATGTTGACGGACATACCTGCTGAAGATGCTGCGCGTACGGTAACGGATGGTTGGCAGGACAACGGGATAGACGCACTCTACTTCCATCCGCCGGAACGAGTGTTGTATGTGGTCCAATCAAAATGGAAGCATGACGGGTCCGGGTCGATAGACCGCGGCGATGCGCAGCGATTCATCAAGGGCTTTAGAGACTTGATCAACGCTCGCTTTGGCCGCTTCAATGAAAAGATCCAGTCAAGACAATCCGACATCGAGGCCGTGCTTAACGACGCAAAGACCCGGTTTGTGCTCATCCTCGTGTATTCGGGGCAGCAAGACATATCCAAGGATGTGAGGGAGGATTTTCAGGATGTTCTTCTAGAGCTGAATGATTCTGCAGAGGTAGTAACGTTTCGGGCGCTTCGTCAGGCAAACCTGTACGCGGCGATCGCTCAGGATATGCAGGGGGAACCCATAAACCTTGACGTGGCCTTACACGAATGGGGACAGAGCCTGGAGCCATTCCAGGCATTCTATGGTCAAGTCGCTGCCGCTGATGTTGCCACTTGGTGGAATGATCATTACCCTCGCTTGTTCGCCCCCAACATCCGGATGTTCCTAGGAAACACGGACGTGAACGAGTCTCTAATTGCAACGCTGTCTTCAGAACCAGACAAGTTTTGGTACTTTAACAACGGCATCACCGCACTCTGCTCCTCAATCGAGAAGAAGCCTATCGGCGGCAGCGGACGTCAAGTAGGCTATTTCGAGTGCAAAGGCTTCAGGATAGTAAATGGCGCTCAAACGGCGGGCGCAATTGCCTGGGCCGCAGCAAAACATCCTCAGCACGCAGCGCAAGCCAGAGTGCCTATCAGGATCATTTCTCTAGAACAGTCTCCAGAGGGTTTTGAGCGTGAGGTAACTCGATATAATAATACGCAGAACCGTATTGATCGTCGCGATTTCGTAGCGCTTGATCCGGAGCAAGATCGGATACGGACAGAACTCCGATTGGAGGGGGTTGCGTATGCGTACAAAAGCGGTGAGACGTTGGGGGGAGGTGGTGACGGGTTCGACCTGGTGGAAGCTACTATCGCCCGAGCCTGCGCGCATGAGGATTCTGGCCTTGCGATTCAGGCGAAGCGAGAGATAGGTAGACTTTGGGAAGACATAGACAAGCAGCCGTACAAGATCCTTTTCAATGGTTCGGTGAGTGGGCCAGCGCTGTGGAAGCTAGTGCAGGTGTTACGGGCGGTAGATGAGTCGCTGGAAACGATGTCGCGAGACGCGGACGGGAGAAATCGGCTTCTAGCAGTTCATGGGAATAGGTTTATTAGCCACTTGGTGTATCAGGCCGTGTGTGCGCAATTAGACGCTCAGGATGTTAATCTGGCCCCGGAGTTCAAGGAATATGTCGAAGTACAGACTAAAAAGGCATATCTTCAACTGCTCCTCCTCGTGGACGAGATATACCCGGACTCATATTTGGCTAGTCTCTTTAAGAACCGGAGCAAGTGTCAGGCTCTGAAGGATGTCTACAATAGTCGCGAGTCCGGGTCGGAGGAGTAATCCGTTGCTATCGTCGAGGGGAAATGGGGTCATTACTCATATTCGCCGTGCAGGCACATAAGCGACGTGTGGCACAGCAGTTATGAGTGGGCGAGACCTTAGAAGACGGCGTCGGAGGGGTTGGGTGTCGGCAGGTTGGGCAAGGGGGCGCGGGGATGAGTCGTTCGCTCTCTTTGGGGGCGTCCATGACGGTGAGGCCCGGCCACTCGCGTCGCTGCGCTCGCTCGGGCGGGCCGCCTGAAGGCGGGACTCCGAACGCCCGCTAAAGCGGGGACTCCGAGCTTGGCGGGCATAGCCCGCCCTACATCGGCTACGCAGATGCCGCCTACCTGAATAGCTTCGATCGCAGTCGACGCCAGAGGCCGGGCCGAACAGGTGTGGGCGATCCTGCGATGACCTCGCCGATCCGCGCGCCGATCTGTTCGCATGCACCGCGGCAGGCATGTTCGAACGCGTCAGACATGTCGGATCGTGTGTAGTACGACAGGGTGTACGAGTCGCTGTATGGCGCGGGGCCGCCGCACAGCGCCCAGTACTCCGTCTCCTCCAGGCACACGAGCGAACCTTTCGCCTTGTAGTGGATCCGCTGCGGGGGGATGATGTCGTCGGCTGGCATCGCAGGCCACTGCTCGGCGAACGCCGCCAGAGATGGCCAGGTCCTCTGGTTGTCGATTTCGGCCAGGAACGTGTCATGCTCTATGGCCCGCGACATCCACGTGATAACAGCGAGTATAAGCTCAACGTCGAAATCATCTTCAAGCTCGGAGCCGAACGGATCGAGAATGATGGCGAACCTGTCGGTCAGGCCTTCGTGAAGGACGCCCTCGGGAACCGGTGTGACGTCGTGATATCCCTTAACAAGGTGAATGACTCGATCGGGGCTCATGCCTGGCCACCTTCAGATGCTGTTCGACGGACAAGAATGACGAGTCCGCCTTTCAACCGGTTGTCCCGAAATGATGCACCAGCGTCAGCAGGTCCAGCACATTGACCACGCCGTCGTCGTTGAAGTCGCAGGCCGGGTCGAAGCCGGTGTCGCCGGCCGAGAGCGTCCACGAGTTCGCCAGGGCCAGCAGGTCGATCGCGTTGACGTAGCCGTCGCCGTTGACGTCGCCCGGCACCGGCGGCATCGGCCCGACGTAGCCGGTGGCGATCACCATGTTGTCGAAATAGACGTCCATGTCGTGCTCGGCCGCCCACGACCCGCCGACGTAGACGTTGAACCAGCAGAACTGTACCTTCAGCCGGTCCACGTCACGGAAGCGGATGTCGGTCCGCTCGAACACGAGGCGCCCGTCGATCCAGCCGCGCAGGATGCCGTCGTTGTTGCCGGCCGAACCGGTGATCGAGTTCATCTTCACGTAGGTCTCGACGCAGTACCACCTGTTGCGCTGCATGTACGCGTCGGCGCCCCAGATCCAGTTGTTGCCGTAGATGCCCGTCATGTCTGCGTGGTAGCAGTAGAAGCTCGGCTCGACGTAACCGCCGCGGTCGTAGTTCGACATCCGTGCCGACCAGCCGTCGTCGCCGCTGGACGGCCGGCCGCCCCAGCCCGCCACCCCGTAGGTGCCGGCCGGCCCGGGCAGCTTGCCGACCTGGCTGGTGTAGTTCAACCACCAGTTGTCGGCGAAGCGGATGTAATACCGGAAGTGGACCTCCTCCGGTTCAGGCAGGCCGAACCGGCTGAAATGCCACTGCCATGCTATCCCCGTGTGCTGGCCCCTGGGGACCCGCACGAGAAACGACCAGTCGCCGTCGAACCGCGGCGACTGCACCCGCGCGCAGTTACCCGGCACGCCCGGTTGCGCCCAGTGCTGATAGAAATCCGACGCCTCGAAGTCCTCGAAGAAGATGATGTCGCCGCGGCCGGCAAGGGCGGGCTCGATCGCCGGCGAGCCCAGGTGCGCCCCGTAGGCCTGTACCGCAGCCGGTCCGCAGAGGTACGCGGCCGCCACCAGCACGCTTGCGCGAATGGAAATCTTCATGATCGGCTCCTCTCCCGTACTTGCATCCATGCTAGCAAACTTGAAGAGCCGTTTCCAGGCAATGTGATCATCGCGCACGACGCCGCCGCGCGACTATGGACTGCGGCCCTCGACCCTGAGGCCCGGCCACTCGCGTCGCTGCGCTCGCTCGGGCGGGCCGCCTGAAGGCGGGACTCCGAACGCCCGCTGAAGCGGGGACTCCAAGCGCCCGCTTAAGCGGGGACTCCTAACCCAAGTTACGCAGTTCCCCCTGTGAAAACATTTGGTTTCGGGGACCGGATCGGGCGTGGCGCTACGGTAGCGGCGGGTCGAATCGCCCAAAGGCCGTGTAGTGGAAAAAAGCCGGTTTGACCGGGCCGGCGGAC
>JAWLBS010000225.1:0-8666 GCA_041687575.1 Phycisphaerae bacterium
CCCGCTTCCCGGCGCCTCCGGCTCGGCGCTCGGGGGCGTGACCGAGTCGTCCGGAGCTGTTTCCTGCGGTTTGCCGGTATCCCCCTCGTCCTCGCTGGAAGGCGGGATCTGGCCGGCCGGCGGTTGGATCTGCGGCCCCTCCGGCGTCGGCTGGGCTGTCTTGTCGGATGGCTCGGGGCGGCCCGGTTGTTCGTTTGCGGGCGTCTGCCGGCCGGGCGCGTCGGCGGGCGGCCGCCCGGAGGTCCGTTTCGGCTCGCCTTCGGACCGCCTGCGCCGGGCGGGCTTCGCCTCAGGCGTCTGCTGTCGCGAGGTGATCTGCCAGAGTACGCTCTCCAGCGGCACCTGCGGCGGGATCACCGGCTGGAGCTCCTCGATCTCAGGCTCCGCCCCGCCGATCGCCAGGCGCCGCGCCGCATCCAGGATGTGCCAGCCCGGATCGTCGCTGCCCGCCGGCTGATGCCCGGTCGCCAGGCGAATCACCCGCGCCAGATCGACGTGATCGGCGAGCCACTTGAGATTGTCGTTCAGGAAATCGTACGTCCAGAGGATATGCCGGCCGACCGCGCGATCCTGCACGATCGGGCACAGGTCCGCTTCGAGCCGCTCGGCCGCCTGGGAAAGCGGCCAGTCCGCCCGCTGGAAGACCTTGCCGATCTCGCACAGCAACCCCGCCAGCGTGATCTCCGCCGTACGCCGCCGCGAGTCGCTGTCGTCGGTACGTTCGATAGTGCCGTCCATCGTTGTGCCTTAACGGCTGATCCGGCCTCTTCGTGTCAACCTGGAACAGATCGTAAGCCGTCGGTCCGCGCCAGCCATAACCCGACGGTAAACAATAGCCGCTTCGCCCTTCGCTTCCACCTCGACCGGCGGGATTCCCGGCCGGTGTCGAAGTTCGACCCGACGCCTGAGCCGTCGGTCTGCGGCGAAAGGGCTGCGACATGCCATACATGCCACAAGAACAGGCTCTTGCCAGTATAGCCCCGCAGCAGGGGTTTGCAAACGGCCGGGTCGTCCGCTAGACTGCGGATGCAAAATGTCGGCGGCAGCGTCCGTCGTCCCCTCTCGGCCATCGGGTCGATGCGTCGATATCACGAATGTGTATGAATCATAGCAAGGGAACTGCCGTGGCGCGCGGAGACTCGCTCAAACGTCAATGGTCGCTCGTGCGGACCCTCCAGATGCACCGGTTCGGCCTGACCCTCGACGAACTGGCCGAACAGCTCGACTGCAACCGCCGCACCATCCAGCGCGACATCAGCGTGCTCCGCGCCGTCGGGCTGCCGATCGACTATGCAACCAACGATGACAGCCAGCGCCGCTACGCCCTGCCGCACGGGTTTCTCGACGGCAGCAAGCTCTTCCTGAGCATCGCCGACGCCCTGGGGCTCTACCTGGCCAAGGCCTTCATGGCACCGCTGTCGGGTACCTCCATCGGCGAGGCCTTCGATGACCTGGTCGGGCGGATCGAGCAGAGCCTTTCCCCTAAGACGCTCCGCCATTTTCGCGACCTGCAGACCCGGCTGCTGGTCCACTCGCCCGGCATGCCGGACTACACCGGCAGCCGGGAGATTGTCGCAGCCGTCGACACTGCCGTCCGCGAGCGGCGGGTCCTGACGATCACCTACCACAGCCAGTGGCGGGGGGACGACTACACCACCGACGTGCACCCCTACGGGCTGGTCTTCTGGCAGGCCGACCTGTACCTGGTCGCCTTCAGCGTCCGGGCCGAAGCGATTCGCGTCTTCAAGGTCGCCCGGATTCACGACACCCGGCTTACAGGCAAGATCTTCGAGCGCCCCGACGATTTCGACCTGGAGGACTACTTCTCGTCGAGCCTGTCGGTCATCCGCGCGGGCGAGCCGTTCGAGGCCCGGGTGCAGTTCACCGGTCCGGCGATAAATCTCGTGCTGGAAAGGAAATGGCACCCGTCGCAGCGGGTCGTCATCCACGAGGGCGACCGGCTGGTGATCAAGCTGACGATCTGCGACCCAATCGGCATCAAACAGTGGGTCAAGTCCTACGGCCCGCACGCTGAACTGCTCGCGCCCGAGCCGCTTCGCCGGGAGCTCCGCGACGAACTCTGCGCCGCCGTCGCACTGTACGAACGCCCGACGACGCGGCCGCAAGCCGAAGATTGAGCGTCCCCGCGAAAAAAAATCTGCTGGTCTGCAAACAATCGTGAGCACATTTTTCCGGGCTGTGCGCCCCGCCGCTGAAGCATAATATGTAGTAACACCCTAACATACACCAACCATATATTGATGTTCTCATGAGATTCCCCCATCCGGAGGATAGGTGCCGGTCTCAGACCGATCGCTGCGTCTGCGACCGTGCCTGTCGCACCTTTGCCCTACAAACAACGTAGGGCATACAATCGCGTGGATGAAAAAGAGTGTGAGATTGAAGTCGACCGCGACAGCTTCGCCGGGGGGAGCTGCCGCGGCGACTTCATCTTATGCTTGACCGTTCCGGCCCGCCCTATTTTACCTGGTTGACCCATTCCGCCGACCCGTCCCATAAACGACCTTTTCGCCGCCTGTGGACGGCTGATGTCCCTGCAGCCCATCTCGACCGGCCGAAGCGGCGACCGGACGGCCCGCCGTCGCGGCGTGTCCGGGACAAGCACACGGTTATGCGTAGCGACAGGTCGGGAATCGTACCTAGGCCTCCGCGGCCACCTCGGCCGGAGCCCGGCTCTGAGGGTCAGGCTGCGGACTCTCGCCAAAGGTCAACGGACCTGCCCGTACGAGTCTGTCGCGCCGGGACCGGCCGCCGCCGATGAGTGATGCAGAGAGTCCCGGAACCGGGGCGCCTGCCGGACTGGTCGGTTGTCACGACCCGGGTTTATCGCTTGTGACCGATCTGTCAGTACGGGTAAGATCGAAACGTCATCATCTTCAACGACACGGGAAAGGGATTGGGAGAGACTCTTATGAAGCTTCGCGCTGCGGCGTTTCTGGCGCTGGCCCTTGCCGCCACCGCCTCCGCGGACACACTCATCTATACCGACTTCGACAACAATGCGGCCGGCTGGACGCTCGGCGCGGCCGACAACCTTGTCGTTGAGGATGTGTGGCCTTTCGGCAAGGTCCTGGCCGATACCACCCCCTCGGCCGACCTCTGGTCGTACCACACCACGCCGCTGCCCGCCGAGCGGACGATCGACCTGGATTTCGCCCTGGCCGACCCGACCGGCCCGGACCCCTTCGTCATCGGCATGCACGTCTGGGGCAGTGTGGACGATCCCACGGCCGTCCCGTCCGGACCCATGCGGGACCACATCGGTTACTTCGTCGTGTTCGATACGGCCCGGCAGCATCTGCAGCTGCAGCGCCGAAACGGAACCGGCCCCGATGACCTGGCCGTCCTGATCGAGATGCTCTACTTCTTCGACGACCAGCCCCACCACCTGCGGATGACCGACTGCGGCTGCGGCCGGATCGGCATCTACCTGAACCACGCGACCAGCCCCGACCTGTACATCTACGACAAGGAGGGCTACGTCGGCCGCCAAGGGACGTATTTCGGTGTCGGCATGCCCGGCGCCGCCGGCGGCTGGGTCGACAACGTCATTGTCGAGGGCGTGCCGGTCCCCGAGCCGAGCAGCCTGCTGCTGCTGACGGCGGGCCTGCTCTACGTGCGCCGCCGTCGGTCCGGCGCTTCAGCCTGATTTTCGGGTCTCGGGTTTCGGGTGTCGTGACGGCAGGGGGCAGGATCAGGGAGTTCACTGGCAACTGGCATCTGGCAACTGGTAACTGTCTCTATGCCAGCGGCGTTTCCACCCGGCGGCTCAGGAGCATGCCCAGAAAGAAGACCCCGCCCAGGAGACTGGTCAGCACGCCGACGGGGATCATGATCGCCGAGAGCTGGGCGGTCTGGCTGGAGGCCGGGGCCAGCCAGCGCATCGCATTGGCGGCGATTACGTCGCAGACCGGCAGGAACACCGCCCCGCCCAGCAGGGCCCCCGGCAGGAGCCGGCCGTGCATCGGGCCCACCACCATCCGCGCCAGGTGCGGCACGACCAGTCCGACAAAGGCGATCGGGCCGGTGTGGGCGACCACCGCGGCGACCATGATCGACGCGCTGAAGTAGACGTGCCGGCGGGTGCGGCGGACGTTGACCCCGCGCCCGGCGGCCACCAGGTCGCCCATCATCAGCAGGTCCATCTCCCGCCAGTGCCAGGCGAGTACGGCCAGCCCCGCAACCACCAGCGGGACCGAATACGTGAACACCCCGTAGCCGCCGATCACGTCGACGCTGCCCATCAGCCAGCGGACCGTTGCGTTGGTCACCGCCTCGCTGGAGAGGTACTGGATCAGCAGGATCATCGCCGAGCAGACGAACCCGATGCTCACCCCCGCCAGCAGGAGGGTATTGCTCGAAAAGCCCCGCCGCAGCCCCGCCAGGCCGTAGACGATCAGCACCGAGCCCATCGCCCCGACAAACGCGGCTGCGCTGACCGCCCAGCCGGCCGCCAGGATCGGCCAGGCGGACGCCAGGGCCATCGCCAGGGCGGCACCGAGCCCCGCCCCGCTGGAGACGCCAAGGGTAAAGGGGCTGGCCAGCGGGTTGCGAAACATCGATTGGAACGAGACGCCCGCCGCCGCCAGCGTCGCCCCCGCCAGCATCCCCAAAAGCAGCCGGGGCACGCGGACCTCCCAGAAGATACGTCCGGCGATGGCGGACCGGTCGGTCAGCCCGCTACGGATATCGGCCCAGCCGACGTGGCTGGCACCGACCAGGGGCACGACCAGCGCAGTCGCCACCAGCGCGGCTGCCAGTGCCACGAAGGGCCATTTGCCGGACCGGGTATTTGCTGCCACGTTTGTTCCTTTTGCGTCTGTACCGCCGGCGCGGCCGGGTTGCCTGCCGTCCGCACGGCCCGGAGGGTTCGAGGCCGGATGGACGAGCGATTAGGGTACATCAGCCGGCGGGAGGCGTACAGTGGACCCGGCACCTGTTGGCCGGGGGTCTGACCCCATCGCGCAACATCCGAACGCGGATCCACCGCTCAATCCTGTTGGGAGGCAAAGATTGCTGAACGATTCACTGGGGTCTGACCCCCTGGAAGGCACTCTGGCATCCGCGCCAGGGGGTCAGACCCCTGAGGATTGCACGGCGCAAGGGCAGACCACGACAAGTCGGGCGTCGGCTCCGGATCGGGGCTACGGTTTCACGGGGTCAGACCCTCGGAACCGGCCGGCGGGAGGCGTACAGTGGGTGACCGGCGCTTGGCGGGGGCTGGGCAACGGTGGTACAGTACCGCAAACCCACAGATGGGCTTGCATCGTACAGTAAGAGTATGAACTTGCGAGGTGGCACTATGCATAGGACATTTGCGGCGGCTGGCTGGGGCATGGGTCTGGTGGCTGCCATGGCCCTGGTGACGACCGGTTGCCAACAGGACCAGCCCACGCGCAAGTATCTCGAGCCCATCGAAGGTACGGCCCTGAAGATCAACGCGCAGACCAACGAGGTGTCGATGGAGCTCGTGCATCCGCGGACGGGCACGGCCGTTGCCCGCACGGGCTACGTCAATGAAAAGACGCGGGTCGAGATCAACGGGGTTATCGGACGGGTAGAGGATATAGATACGGGCGATGCGGTCCGGGTGACGGGCTACTTCGAAGGGGACGACGAAGACAAGCGTTTTATCGTGACCAGCATCAGCGTCCGCAAGCCGACCAACGAGTGGATCGTCGCCGGGCAGGCGGACGCCGCGGCCACGTCGCCTGCGACCCGGGCGGCCCCCGCCCCCGAGCCGGCGCCGGGCGAACCTGCCGTGCCGTAGGCATCGGCAGCGGCGGGATTTGCGGGCGGGTCCGACGTATGAGACATACCATTGTGCGGCGTCAGGCCATCGCCGGTCGGTAGAGCGGTCCGGCGAGGGCATTTCGGCCGAGAGACAACCGAGGCAAGATGCGCCCGGGCGGGCACACGGCTTCGACGGCACGGCTCGTCGAAGGCGGCCGGCCGGCGGGTTGCTGAATGAGGACGAACGAATGCCAGCCAGAAACCTGGTATGGATACTGATCGTCGCGACGATCGCCCTGCTGCTGTGGAACGGGCCGGACGTGATTGCCCGGCGCGAGACGGTGTATGAGCGGTTCAGTCCGCTGGTCGACGTGCGGGCCGAGATCCACAAGCGCTACGTCGAGCAGGTCGATGACGACGTGCTGATCCGCGGGGCGATCGAGGGCATGCTTCATGAGCTCGACCCGTACAGCACCTATTTCAGCCCCGATGATTACCTGCGCTTCCAGCAGCACACGACCGGCAAGTTCGGGGGCATCGGCATCGAGATCACCGTCAGGAACGGCATGCTGACGGTGGTCAGCCCGATGGAGAACACCCCGGCGTTTCGGGCGGGGATCCTGGCGGGCGACCGGATCCTCGAGATCAACGGCGAGTCGGCTGAGAACATGTCGATCGTCGACGCCTGGCAGAAGGTCACCGGCGAGCCGGGCACGCAGGTGACGCTGAAGGTCCACCATACGCTGACGAACGAGGATGAGACGGTGACGATCACCCGCGCCCAGATCGAGGTCGCCAGCGTGCTGGGCTGGAAGCGGGACACGCAGGACCAGTGGGACTACTGGCTGAACCCGGCCGAGCGGATCGCCTACCTGCGGATCACGGGGTTCCTCGACACGACGCCCGAGATGTTCAACGAGCGGATCCGGGCCCTGCAGGACATGGGCATGCGGGCGCTGGTGCTGGACCTGCGGTTCAACCCGGGCGGGTCGCTGCCGGCGGCGGTGGCGGTCGCGGACCGGTTCCTGGATCGCGGCACGATCGTCTCGGTCCGCGGCCGGTGGCGCGCCGAAGAGGTCTACCCCGCGCACACGGAGAACATTCTGCCAAACTTCCCGGTGGTGGTGGTGGTCAACGACCAGACCGCCAGCGGGGCCGAGATTCTCGCCGGGGCCCTGCGCGACCATCACCGCGCCGAGGTCGTCGGCAAGCGGACCTTCGGCAAGGGCAGCGTCCAGGAGATCATCGAACTGGGCAACGGCAACAGTGCGATCAAGCTGACGACCGCGTACTACTACCTGCCCAACGGCGAACTCGTGCACCGCACCGCCGAGGCCGAAAAGAACCGGAGCTGGGGCGTGGCGCCGACGGTCACGGTCGAACTGACGAACGAGCAGAAAAAGGAGCTGCTGCAGGCACGGATGGAGGCGGACCGGATCTACGGCGCGACGAGCCGGCCGGCGGCGATGAAACCCGTCGAACCGCTGGTCGACCCGCAGCTGGAAAAGGCGATCGAGGTGATCCGCGAGCAGCTCGGCGGGCAGCGGGCACCCAAGGTGGCCGGCAGCCAGCCGGTGCCCTTTAGCGCGGCGGCCGGATGAGCATGAACGTCATACTCGGCATCGAGACCTCCTGCGACGAGACGGCGGCCGGGCTGATCGCCGACGGCAAGGACGTCCTCAGCAATGTCGTCGCCAGCCAGAACGACCTGCACGCCCGGTTCAGGGGCGTGGTCCCGGAGATCGCCAGCCGGGCGCACATTGAGCGGATCAACCTGATCGTCCGCGAGGCGCTGGAGCGTGGCGGGGTCGCGCCGGAGCAGATCACCGCCATCGCCGCGACCAGCCGTCCCGGGTTGATCGGCTGCCTGCTGATCGGGCTGACGGCCGCCAAGACCCTCGCCTGGACCTGGAACAAGCCCTTTATCGCCGTCAACCACATTCAGGCGCACGCGCTGTCGCCGGCGATCGGGCTGGACGCCCCGCCCCTGCCGGCGGTCTCGCTGGTCGTCAGCGGCGGGCACACGAGCCTGATGCTGGTGAAGGACCCGATCGAGGCCGATGTGATCGGTCGGACCCGCGACGACGCGGCGGGCGAGGCGTACGACAAGGTCGCCAGCATCCTGGGGCTGGGCTATCCGGGCGGGCCGATCATCGACCGGATGGCCAAAGGCGGCGACCCCAAGGCGGTGAACCTGCCGCGGACGTGGCTGGAGAAGGGGTCGCTGGATTTCTCGTTCAGCGGCCTGAAGACGGCGGTGCTGTATCACGTGCACGGCCCGGGCAAGACCAGCGGCGGGCTTGAGAAACTCAGCGAGCAGGACAAGGCCGACATCTGTGCGAGCTTCCAGGCGGCGGTGGTCGAGGTGCTGGTCCGCAAGACGCTGCTGGCGGTCGGCCAGACGGGTGTCAAGACGGTGATGGTCGGCGGCGGGGTGGCGGCCAATTCCGCCCTGCGCGAGACGATGCAGCGCGAGTGCGAGAAGCGGGGCATCGCGGCGCACCTGGCGGCGCGGACCTGGTGCACGGACAACGGGGCGATGATCGCCTACCTGGGCTGGCACCTGCACCAGCGCGGCATTACGACCCCGCTGGATGCGACGGCGACGCCCACCGGAAGCGCCTGAGATATCCCGCCATGCAATTATGGAGTGCGGCGCCGCAGGCGCCGCTTTGCCTTTGCTACGGGCTTCGAAGGGCCGTCCGTCAGCAGCCCGCTGAGGACCCTTTGAGGTGCGGCGGCAACCACGCCGCCTTACATTCGAGCGGCCCCGGTCTCTTGTCCCTCCTTCCTTGACGGTCACAAGCAACCTATCCGTACGTCTACCGCTCCCTCACGGTCGTGGCTCGTTGGCACAGCGGCACCCGGAACGACAGACCGGGGTGCTACTGCTCGGCGGCCTGCATGTGCGC
>JAWLBS010000226.1:0-8611 GCA_041687575.1 Phycisphaerae bacterium
GGCCTGCATGAAGGCACGCATGACCGTCGTCCTGCACGGGCTCATCTGGTAGTACTCTTCCACCAGCCACTTGGACAGCATGCGCATGCGGCCGTTCGTATCCCGGATGACAAGTTGTTGTGCTTGAAAGTCCGCTTCGACGGCGGCCGCGTAGAAGTCGGATGGTTCATCGCCTGCGGTTCTTTCCGTGTGTGGCGTGTTCACGGGGTACAGAAGCGTATCGCCGGGTCCGACGGTCACCTCCAGGTCACCCATTTGGACAGCGAGCCGGCCTCCCAGGACGAGGATGATCTCGAGGAAAGGGTGCGTGTGTCTTTGTCCGACCCAGCCGGCAGGGCACTTGTACTGGCCCACGGAAATGCACTCGGCTTTTGATCGCTCCATGAGCACTCTCGCACAACAGCATGGGACTCTGAGCCATTGAAGAAGGCCGTACGGCAAGTAGTCTAACCGAAACGAGGCGAAACAGCGATGGCTGTTTCATTGAACCTGAGAGACTGAGGGACAATTCCGACACATCGAGTCGCCCCTGTGTGCGATTGTTCAGGCCGCAGTAGCACGGCTGGTTACCGGCCGGAAACTCCGCATAGCTTCACAGCCGAGGAAGGTCCGGCGGCGTGGATGGTGGTCGATGTGATTGCCCCCCAAAAGGAAACGAGCGGCCCGCCATCTACAGCGGCTGCCGTTGTTGAGGTGTTCGATGCTCTGCAAGTGGATCGCCGTTGGGGCGCTGGCTGCTGTGGCTGTATGCGGAATCTCGCCTGCCCATGCCGACAATATTCGGCCTCGTGCCGTCCCGACTTCACACGTTCGTGTGCAGAGCGATCAGATATCTTGGGACAGCCCCATCGATCCGGAGAGCGACAGGCGTATGGAGCGGGAGATGGCGACAGCAAGCCGTACGAATGCGGATGTGTCTGCGGTGGTCAGGATTGCGGCCGCGGCCGAGCCCCTGCCGAGGCCGCAGGGCCAGGTAGTGAGAGTTCGTACCGCAGAGCAGCTGAAACAGGCTATCGAGGCAGGCCCCGACGGGGTGACCATCCTGGTAGCTGACGGCGTCTACCGTCTGGACGGCGTGCTGCTCAAGAACCGCAACCGCATCACGATTCGCAGTGAAAGCGGCAACCGGGAGAAGGTAGTCCTCGATGGCGAGGGGCTGGGGCAACCCGATGCCCGGCACATCTGCATTGCCGTGCATGGTTGTCGGGCTTTCACCCTAGCCGACCTGACCATCCGGAACTACCAGTATGGCGTGTACATTTACGGCGACGGCGACGTTCGACGCCCCGTCCTGCGGAACCTGGTGCTGCACAACATCTGGGTCCGCGGGGTCAAGGGCACGCATGCCCAACGGGTCTGGGACATGTGGGCCAAGGAACACCTTCTGACCCCGGAAGAGGCGGAGAAGGTGCGGCCGCGAGATGGGAGGATCGAGCACTGCCTGTTTCACAATGACCGTCCCAAGAGCGACACGAATGACGGCTTCAACGGCGACTACGTCAGCGGGATCGACATGATGTGGCTGAAGGGCTGGACGATCGCCGACAACGTGTTCGTCAACATCCGCGGCCGCAACGGCGTCGGGCGGGGGGCAATCTTCGTCTGGGTCCGCAGCGAGGACGTTGTGGCGGAACGGAACGTCATCGTCAACTGCGACCGGGGCATCGCCTTCGGGAATCCTTCAGGAGATTACCCGCACATGACCCGCGGCATCGCGAGGAACAACTTCATCACGGCCGGGGCGAGCCAGGCAATCGAATTCCACCAGACACAGGATTCGATCGCATGCAATAACACGATCTACGGCCGGAATCCGGAGTATCGGCGAACGGTGGAATTCCAGACGGGCAACAGAAACGCCAGGTTCTGCAACAATCTCGTGCACGGCTCGATGTACATCCAGAAAGACGGCGTGAAGCTGCAGGAGAACATCGTCGGCGACCTGTCTGGTTGGTTCGTCGATCCTGCCATCGGTGACTTGCACCTGACGGGCAAGGCCGCACCGCAACATGGCCTTCCGCTGGCCGAGGCGCAGGAGGATTTCGACCGTCAGGTCCGGGGGCATCTGCCTTGTATCGGAGCGGACGAGATGGCGGCAGAAGCGCGGAAGTAGTTTTAGCCCTTCATCGTTACGGCGGGGCTGCCCTGGCAGGCCCTGTGAAAGCGGCTGCACGGTGCAAGTTCGCTTTGTGGCATCGGCTTTTCGGGAGCTCATGATGAAACGCGGGATCGCCTTGCTTGTTGCGGCTTGCATATTCGGCAGCCTCTCGCCTGCCCAAGCCGTGCCGGAGTGCGTGTTTGATGTGGACCTGACGTTGACGAATGATTTCGACAAGGACTTCACGCAACTGCCCGTGCTCGTGCAGGTCTTCCGCTTGTTCGGGCGAGGGGTGGACTACACGCAGTTCAACCCGAAGGGCTTTCACGTGTACGATCAGGACGGCAAGGAGGTGCCGTTCGCCCTCCGTCCGATCCCGCCCGAGTTCAGCCTCGCCAATCATCAACTCCTGCTCGTACTTCCGAAACTGGCGAAGGGCCAGACACTACGGTTCCGAGTCACCAACACGCCCACAGACTCTCGGAAGCAGATGGCTTTCGAGATCAATACCCTCATCAACAATCCCAACAACCTGATCCCCAACGGCGGTTTCGAGAAAGGTACCGAGGGCTGGAAGGGGGCGGAACTGGTCGGCGATGTGGTACATTCCGGCAAGAAGGCCTTGGTGGTCGAAGTGCCCGGCAAGGGCGGCAAGGCGGCTGTACGAGGCGGCAGGCCCGTATCCTTCATCAAGGGCCGGAACTACTACTTCGGTTTCTGGGGCAAGTGCCAGAACGTCACGCGCCACACCTGGCGGTACAGCCAGTCCTGGGCGCTGACCCCGATTTCGGGGCGAGTCAGCTTCACCGGCAATCCGCTGGCGATGGCGGAATTCGACCAGGGCAACCACCTCGTCCGCCTGATGGATGACCGCGACTGGTACTGCTACGAGGCCAATGCCCTATCGACGCTCTGCACGCCGCAACCGGCGCTGGACACGGTCGAATCGATCTTGCAGGTGGAGCTCGACCAGGAAGACATGCCCTACCTGGACGCCGGGAAACCCGCGAAGGTCTGGATCGACGACGTACTGCTGTTCGAGCAGCCGCGGATCGAGGTCAGTGCCGAGCGGATCAACAAGAAGCTGGCTCCCGACGGGTTTTTCCTGTATCGGCGGGCCGCTACGTGCCTGAACCACCCGCGCCTGGAGTGGGGAGGGGATGCATTCCCAACACTGCAACGGCCACGAGCCTACGAGAAGATCACTCGGATCCAGGATGCGGCCGCCCGTGGAGAGCGCAAGACGATCACGCTGGGCGTCCACACGCCCAAGCCTATCCCGGGTCTGCACCTGGAGATCAACGACCTGAAGGGTCCGGGCGGTGCGATGCTGGGCGCGGCCCAGCGAGAGGTCGAGTTCCACTACACGCCGGCCGAGAACCTCAAGGTCACCGACACCAGCCTGGAAGGCTGGGTGATCGACGGCAACTCGCCACGCGACATCGATCGGCCGGGATATGTCGACTACCTCATCGGCTATCGCATACCGGCGGATGCGAAGCCGGGCACATACCGCGGCACCATCGCCGTGCGGTGCAAAGACAAGACTCTGGCCGGGGTGCCGGTGGAATTGGAGGTCGCCGACTTTGCGCTGAAGGTGATCACCGACCGGATGGCTGGCCTGATCTACAACAACGGCTTTCCCACGGAGAATGGCGTAGCGCTGCCGCCGCGGGATGCGGCCTTCTACCGCTACTATACGCGCTGCAACTTCAGCTACATGATGATGTTCAGCCGGTTCCTGCCGTTCAAGGGCGCGACATCGACGGAAGTAGACATGCCGAAGCTCCTGGAGATGATGACAGAAATGCGTGACGTCGCCGGCTGCACCGCGGGCGTTGGCCTCTACTGGGACTGCTCGCTGGACAAGCAGGGGCGCAAGGACGGCCCCGACGGCGGCCACGGGCTCTGGCCCCGCAGCGGGAACAATCCAGATGCCTACCGGGCCGCCGTCAAGGCGATGGACCAGGCGATCGCCAAGGCCGGCCTGCCCCCGCTGGTCTACATGATCTGGGACGAGCCGCGTTTCTGCGACGTCGAGAAGTTCGGCATCCTCAAGGGCACCGGCGCGCTGACCACCAGCGACATCAACTTCCGCGAATGCTGCGAATCGCTGCAAAAGGGCCTGTTCACCCATGCGTCCGTCGATGCCCCGGGTTCCGACTATGGGCCGGCGATGCGGAAGCTCGCCGAGAGGTGCGGCCAGAAGCTCGGCTTCGACAGTGCCGTCGGGCCGCTCTTCCACCGTTACCAGACCAGCTTCATGCTCTCCTGGGGCGCTGCTACGTGCAGTTTCTGGCATGTCGGCATGTACATGGGATACCATACGAATCACAACGCCTTCGTTCGCACACAGGCAGCTGTGGGGCTCGGCGAGGGGATGGTGGATTTCCAGTACTTCGCCACGCTGCAGGACACGATCGACAGGGCTCGTAAGGCTGGCGTGGCGAAGGACGAAGTGGCGGCCGCCGAGGAGTACATCAAGGAAGTGATGAGCTTCTGCACAGACGACTATCACCTGATGAGCGGCACCGAATCGTTCACCTACAATGGCGGTCCGGAACGCTGGGGTGATGACTGGTTCTACGACCACTGGCGCAGCGGTCTCCGTAAGCACATCCTCGCCATCGAGCAGAGGCTGCGGTCCCCCCGGGATCAGGTTGCTGCCGCAGACGCCGTGCAGTGAGCGGCCAGTTCCAGCGGCATCTGGGCGCGTGGGCACAGGCCAGCTGGAAAGGCATGGTGCGGAGGTGTGGATCGATGAGAGTACGTATTATCTCGAGTCGGGAAACGGCCCCGTCCGGACGTCCGGCTTCGTGAGGCAACGAATGCGTCAGCCTCAGGCAAGCGAGCCGATTGTGGGCCGCCTATGACAGACAAAGTACTATATGCAGAGCTGACACCACAGGAAGATCCGGGCATTCAGACTGATCATGCCGCCGCCAACGAGACTTCGCTGGTGATGGCAATTCGGCCGGACCTCGTGCAGATGGACAACTTGCCGGAGGATCGCTGGCCGATGGCCGTGAGCGGCAGGGCCCCGCGTATCCATGCCAGTCGGGAGGTTGGTAAGCAGGCTATTGCAAGGAATCTGGACCGAATGGCGAAGGAACTCGAGGAGGCGCTGGCGGCAGCGTCTCAATAGCCGTTTCATAGGAGCAGCACAATGGGAATGTTCTCATTCCACCGAATCGTCCGATTTACGCTCTTGCTGACATGGGTCTGCCTGTACGCACCCGCGACGATGGCGGCAGAGCCCGCGACGCCGTCGCAGGATCCGACTCGCAACGTACAGACCACTTGGCCTCCCGAGGGCCAGCCGGTCAAGCTTCCCGTCACCCGGGACACATGGGTCTCGAGCATGGGCGTGGAGAGGGTAGGCAACACCGGCGGCGCTGCAAGCCTGAAGATCAAGGGTCACCAGGAGATGTCGATAATCGACATCGATCCTGCGATGCTCCAGGGCAAGATCATCACGGGTGCCCTGTTGCACGCGAAGCTCGCATCGCCGAATGAGCCCGTGCTCCGCCTGACCGTCTCATCCTTTGCCGCCCCCTGGGTCGAGGGCACGGCAACCGGCTATACGCCGCAGGAAGGCAGCTCGTGCTGGAGCTATGCGCGGTACAGCAAGGATCCGAGCAAGGCCGTTCCCTGGACCTTCCCGGGCAGCCTTTTCGTAGATGCCGGCTTCGGCCTGGGGCACACCATCTGGAAATTCGCGGATGCTACTGCCCCTGACTCGGAAGGATGGTTCACCGTGGCCGTCGACCCTGACGTCGTGGCCGCGCGGGTGGCTGGGATCAGCTACGGCTTTGGCCTGTGGGACGACGTCGGCAGCGAGTGGTCCTACAAGAACGACACGTTCAAGATGATCAATAACCCCAACCGCTTCATATACAGCCACGAGCAGAACAACGGTGCACCGTGGCTGGAGGTCTGGGTTGATGGTACCGACACGCAGGCTCCCGAGACAGTGAACGAGAAGGGCTTCGAGGTCAATACGAGGGATTATCCGGCTGGCCAGGCCATGGTCACATGGCTCACTCCTGCAGACAAGGGCGGCACCAAGACGATCGGCTTTCATGTCAACTACAAGGCAGGAGACCGGCAGGAAGAGATGCCCCGGTACCTGGTTCCCATGGCAGGGGCGGTCGGCAAGCCGGTCCGTATGCACATCCAGGATCTGCCCTTTAAGGCTGGTCAGAAACTTACGCTGAGCATCAGTGCCGTCGATAGTGCCGGCAACGTAGGTAAGCCGCTGGTCAAGGAGATCCAGCTGTCGAGCAACCCGGCGGTCTTCCCGATTGTCAGTGCGGACGTAGAGCCGTTTCCTCCTTCGACCAATCTGCCGGAGGTCGGTGGCCTGAAGGTCGCGATCATCGACCTGATCGACAAGGTCGAAGCCAGGACGGGCAAGATGGTCCCCGAGCAGCCGGAGGGCTACAAGGGCGGCAACCACCTCTGGTCGGCTGAGAAGAAGCTCATTCGTCTGCAGGCCGCCAGGAACGAGTTCATCGGCTTTGTGGTCAACCTCGAAGGCAAAAGCCCGTCCGTGACACTGAACGTGAATCTGCCTGCATCAGCGGCCAAGACCCAGGTCTACCGCCTGGACTATGTCAAGACGGGTGCAGGCATCGTACCCGACGCCGCCGTGCCGCTGGCCGGTCCGCTGGCGATCCCCTTCAAGGATGACCCCGAGGCTGCTGACCAGACGAATGCCTCGCTGCTGTGCGAAGTGTACGTGCCGCACGAGGCCAAGGCCGGCGTTGTGAAGGGGATGCTGCAGATCAGCTCCGCGGGGCGGGACCTGCAGATCCCGATCGAGCTGACGATCTGGAACTTCACCCTGCCGAACAAGCTGTCCTTCGTGCCGGAGATGAACGCCTACGGCACGGTTGGACCCGATGCCAGGGGTCTGGCCTACTACCGCCTCGCGCATGAACATCGGACCGTGATCAACCGCCTGCCGTATACGTGGAGCGGCACGGCACAGATCGCGCCGAAGTGGGACGGCCAGAAGTTCGACTGGACCGAGTGGGACAAGCAGTACGCGCCGATTCTCAGCGGGTCCGCGTTCGCAGACCTGCCTCGCAAGGGTGAACCCGTCGACGCGTTCTACCTGCCGTTTAACGAGAGCTGGCCGGTGGAGATCTGGGACCATTACACCAAGAGTTACTGGCCCGAGGACGCCTTTACCGAGGAGTACCGCGACGGCATGCAGAGGGCTTACGCCCAGTTCATTGGGCACCTCAAGGATCGCCAATGGACCGAGCCGCAGTACCACTTCTTCCTGAACTCGAAGGTCTATTACAAGGAGTTCCCGAACGTTGGCTGGAAGGGCTCGTCCGCCCCGTGGATCTTTGACGAGCCGCGCGAGACGCAGGACTTTTGGGCCTTGCGCTGGTACGGCATCCTCTGGCACCAGGCGGTCGATCCGGTCAAGGGCGACGTAAAGGCGTGGTACCGCTGCGACATCAGCCGCAGCGACTACGGCCGGAACACGTTGTGGGGTGTGATGGATCTTGACTACTTCGGCGGCAGCAATGAACAGAAGGCTCGCCAGAAGCATGACGAGAACCAGCTGTACAAGCCGACGTACTTCTGCGAGTACGGCGGCGCTAACGACCCAGGTTCGTCGAACATCGCCCCGGTGACCTGGTGCATACTGGCTTGGTCGCGTGGCGCCATTGGCGTGCTGCCGTGGCAGACCATCGGCGAAAGCGCCGGCAACTGGAGCAATGGCGACGCGACCTGCGTGTTCTATCCGCCCAAGGATGGCAACGGCCCGGTGGCCTCGGTTCGGCTGAAGGCGTTCCGCCAGGGCCAGCAGGACGTCGAGTACCTCACGTTGCTGGGCGATACCTACGATGCCCCGCACTACGCGGTGGCAGCCGGCGTGCGGCAGGCCATCAACCTCGCCGGCCGGGTCATCAAGACCGGCGAGGAAGATGCCGGCATCATCAAGTTCGACAATGTCGATGCCACTAACCTGTGGAAGATGCGGTATAGCGTGGGCAAGATGATCTCGGCGAAGAAGCCGCCCTACAAGCGGGTGATCCGAGAGATATCCAGTCCCCGGCTGGACATGAACGACCTGCCGGACATCGGCTACGTGAAAGTCGCGCCGAAGGTCGAGCCTGTCAGGCCGGACTAGATGGGCAGGCTGCGGTGGGACCGGGCTTTCGTTACAAAAGCCCGGTCCCGCTTTCTCCGCTGTGGCACTGGCGAGTGAGTCGACGCTTGCCGTTCCCGCCGTGGATCGGCCAAAGGAGCCGATGCCGGAGATGCCTCGCTGGTCGTTCCGGCTGTTTTGGGGTTGCAGGTGATTGCAGATCATGTTTTGAGGCTACTGCCCTGGAAGGCTTGCGCCAGGGACAGGAGCTCATGAAGATGCGGAAGTCCCGGAGCTCGTATACCCTGATCGACCTGATCAGGCCGTACCGCTATCGCCTTATAGCGGTGGTGGGATGTCTGATTGCGCTGTCGGTGTTGAACCTGGTCATGCCGATGATC
>JAWLBS010000227.1:0-8609 GCA_041687575.1 Phycisphaerae bacterium
CCGCTCCAGGCCATCGAGCCCGAAATCCAGCGGATCGGCCGCGACCTGCTCGAGGCCGCCCGCTCGCGCCGCGCGGGGCGCCTGTCCCGCCAGTTCTGGGCGGACAAACTGATGCAGTGGGCGATGCACGACCCCGCCTTCAAGGCGGAGCTGTTCCGCTTCGTCGACGTGTTTCCCATGCTCCGCGACCCGCGGCAGGTCCACGCCCACCTGACCGACTACCTCGACCGGCCGGACCTCCGCCTGCCCCCGGGGCTGAGCTTGGGCATGCGGGTCGGCTCGCTCGTGCAGGACAAGATGGCTGAGACCGTCACCTCGCGCGTCCTCGCCATGGCCGACCGCTTCATCCTGGCCCCCACCATCGATGACGCCGCCATGAAGATCGCGGACCTCTGGTCGCACCGCCTGGCCAGCAGCATCGACCTGCTGGGCGAGGCCTGCGTCAGCGACGCCGAGGCCGGCGCCTACCAGCGCCGCTACCTCGACCTGGTCCAGACCCTCGCCGAGCGCACCGGCGACTGGCCCGACGACCCGCTGCTGGACAGCGACGCCCTCGACCGTATACCCCGCGCCAACGTCTCGATCAAAGTCAGCTCGCTGGCCGCATGCATCCGCCCGGCCGACCACGACGGCACCATCGATACCCTTTACAACATCCTGGAACCGATCCTGCGGCTCGCCGGCCGCAACAACGTGCTGGTCAATTTCGACATGGAGCAGTACGCCCTGAAGGACCTGACCTTCGACCTGTTCGCCCACTGCTGCGAGCGGATCGAGTTCCCTGCCGGCATCGCCCTGCAGGCCTACCTGCGCAGCGGCGAGGCCGACGCCGACCGGCTGATTCGCTGGGCCCGGCGGGCGGACCGGCAAGTCACCGTCCGGCTGATCAAGGGGGCCTACTGGGACTACGAAATCGTTCACGCCGAGCTGATGGGCTGGCCGGTGCCCGTCTGGTCTTACAAGGACGAGACCGACGCCTGCTTCGAGCGGATGGCCGGGATGTTCGCCGCCCAGGCCCCGCGTCAGGCGGGCGAGGCCGGCGTGAAGCTCGCCGTCGGCTCGCACAACGTCCGGTCGATCGCCGCGGCGCTGGCGCTGGCCCGCCACCACGACCTGCCCGAATCGGCCGTCGAGCTGCAGATGCTCTACGGCATGGCGGACGAGCTCAAGGCCGCCGCCGTCGACCGGGGCCTGCGGGTCCGCGTCTACGCCCCGGTCGGCGATATGGTGCCGGGGATGGCCTACCTGGTCCGCCGGCTGCTGGAGAATACCTCCAACGAGTCGTGGCTCCGCGCCGGTTTCGCCGAGGATGCCCCAGCCGAAGACCTGCTCGCCTCACCCCACGATATCGACGACGAGCCGGCCGCCGGACCCGACAGCCACACACCCTCCGCCACGACCGCCGAGGCCCGGCGACACCGCCTCTCGCCCGCCGTCAAGGGGCTTGGCCAGGACCGGCCGTTCCTCAACGAACCCCTCCGCGACTTCGCCGACGGCGAGAGGCGGACCCGCTTCGCCATCGCCATCGCCGGCTCGACCGTCCCCAAGGTCGCCAACGACACAACGGTCCAGCGGGCCGCCGACGCGGTGCGCGAAGCGGCCGAGGCCTTCCCCGCCTGGCGCGACACGCCCGTCCGCCGCCGCGCCGAGATCCTGCTCGAGACGGCCGCATTGATCCGCCATCGCCGCGACGAGCTGGCCGGGGTCGTCATCCGCGAGAGCGGCAAGGCCTGGACCGAGGCGGACGCCGACGTCTGCGAAGCGATCGATTTCCTGGAGTACTACGCCCGCCAGGCGGTGGGACTGCTGGAGCCGGTCCGGCTGGGGCGGTTCGTCGGCGAGGTCGACCAGCAGTGGCACGAGCCGCGCGGTGTGGCGGTGGTGATCAGCCCGTGGAACTTTCCGTTGGCGATCTCGACCGGCATAACCGCCGCCGCCCTGGTCACCGGCAACACCGCCCTGCTCAAGCCCGCAGAGCAGACCCCCGGCATCGCAAAGATCCTCTGCGACATGCTTCACCAGGCGGGCGTACCGGCCGGGGCGCTGCACTTCCTGCCCGGCCCCGGCGAGACGGTCGGCGCCGCCCTGGTCCGCGACCCGCGGGTGGCGATCGTCGCGTTCACCGGCTCCAAGGCGGTCGGGCTCGATATCCTCGCCGCCGCCGGCCAGACGCCCGAGGACCAGCCCCACGTTAAGCGCGTCATCTGCGAGATGGGCGGCAAAAACGCCATCATCGTCGATGCCTCGGCCGACCTGGACGAGGCCGTCCTCGGCGTGCGGCAGTCGGCGTTCAGCTACGCCGGCCAGAAGTGTTCCGCCTGCAGCCGCGCCATCGTGGCCGATGCCGTACACGACTTGTTCCTGCACCGCCTGGTCGAGGCCGCCCGCTCGCTGACGATCGGCGATCCGACCGACCCGGCCGTTGATGTCGGCCCGGTCATCGACGACGAGGCGGCCGAGAAGATCCGCCGCTACATCGAGATCGGCCGCGGCGAAGGCCGGCTCGAACTGGGCGGCCCGGTCGCGCCGAGCCTCCCGCGGGGCGCCGGCAAACCGTTTGTCGCCCCGCACATCTTCAGCGGGATCCGCCCGGAGCACCGCCTGGCGAGAGAGGAGATCTTCGGCCCGGTCCTGTCGGTCATCCGCGTCGGCAATTTCGACGAGGCCCTCGCGGTTGCCAACAGCTCGACCTATAAACTGGCCGGTGGCGTCTACAGCCGCACGCCTTCGCACCTTCAGCAGGCCCGCCGCGAGCTTCGCGTCGGCAACCTGTACCTCAACCGCGGCATCACCGGCGCCCTGGTCGGCCGACAGCCGTTCGGCGGCTTCGGCTTAAGCGGCGGAGGCACCAAGGCCGGGGGGCCGGAATACCTGCTGCACTTCGTGGACCCCCGCGTCTGCACAGAAAACACCGTCCGCCGCGGCTTCGCCCCGGACAGCGCCGGTTTCGCCCCCTCCGCCGGCGGCGCCTCCCCGGCCGGGGAATGACACCGGCGCCAGTTAAACCTGTTGGGTCCATGCAGGGCGGGCTGCGCCCGCCAAAGCCGTTGGCGTTCATCTAAGGGGGCTATTGGCCACCACTCCGAGCCGGACACGCTCCTGCGACCCGCCCTGCGTAACCGTCGTCTGGCGAAGCAGCAAGCAGGTCCGACGAAGTCTCAGGACCGGCGGTACCCGGCGCAAGCGTTGCATCGCCCATTTGACAATCCCACCGCCCTCCAGCCAGAATGCCGCCATATGGACTGCGGCGGCAACGACGCCGCTTTCAATCAGGCCGCTGAGCGGCGAGAATCGCGAGTCTTGGATCAAACTCTGCCGCAAGGCTGCAAAGTGCCGCGGCAACGACGTCGCTGGATCGCCCCCGGGGGCCGAACATGAAATCATCATCCCGCAGCGCCTCACCGACCACGGCCCCGCGACACGCGCGACACGCCCCCTCGCTGCCCCCCGCCCTGGCCGTCCTGGCCGCCGCGTGCCTGGTCCTGCTGGCCATCGGCCTGTGCGTTCGGCCGCTGATCTCCGAACAATGGGGCACTTATGTCGCCAGTCTGCTCGAAACAGGCGAGGCCCACTGGTCGGCCAGTCCATCTCTCCTCCATGCGATCCGCCTGATCACCGCCGGGGGCATCGGCCTGGCTGCGATCTGGGTGGCCCTGACCGGGCGCCGATGGCGCGGCAGCGGCCTGGAGATCGGCGCCGCCATCCTGATGATCGCCGCCTGCCTGGCGGTCCCTGTCGCCAGCGACAAGCGTATGGCGATCAACACCGCGATGGACGTCATCCTGCCCCTGCTGGCCGCGGCCGCACTATACCAACTCCTGGTGTACCGCCCGTCGTGGCGGCGGGTGGTGCTGGCCAGCCTGATCGCTGTCGCCGCCGCCAACTGCTACGAAGTGACCGCCAAGCGGTTCTGGGAATACCCGCGGATCCAGCAGCAGATGGAGGAGAACCCGGCCGCCGCCCTCGCCCGCGTCGGCCTGAGCCCCCAACACCCCGCCGCCGGCGAGTACCGGGACATCGTCACCCACCGCATATCGATGGGCTACTTTCACCACGCCAACGTCCTGGCCGCCCTGCTGAGCCTGGGGGCCTTCGCGACGCTGACCGCCCTGCTCGGCTGGTGGCCGCGCCGCGAATCGGCCGACCCCGCAGCCCCATCGCCCGGACGTTCCATCCGATCGCCGACAACGCCCCTGCCGTCCGGAAACGGCGCCCGCCGGAGCCCGGACCCCGCCCCGGAATCCCGACCGGCCGACAATCTGCCTGCCCGGATCGCCCCCGTCCCGGCGATCATCCTGGCCGCACTGCTCGTCTGGCTGCTGGTCGCCCAGGAGTGGATCCGCAGCGCCGGCGCCGGCGCGGGCATACTGGCTGCGGTAGTCCTGGCTCCCGTGACCTGGTACCTCGCCGGCCGGCGGAAGGTGCTTGCGGCCGGCGTGCTGCTGGCGGCCCTGCTCCTGCTGCAGGCGGGACTGACGACCGCGGCGCTGGACGCGCCACAGCTGCGACGAGACTGGGCCGGTCAGGAGAGCACTGCCAACTCGCTCGCCGTGCGGCTGAGCTACTGGCAGGGCTGCCTGGACCTGTTTGCCGGCCATCCGCTGGCCGGCGTGGGGCCCGGCCAGTTCCCGACCCGATACCCCCAGTTCAAGTCGATCGAGGGCCCCGACATCCCCAGCCACCCGCACAACTGGCTGCTGACGATGGCCGCCGAATGGGGCGTTCTCGGGGTGGCAGGGCTTGCTATCGCCCTGGGCGCAGCTGGCTGGCGGATCATCCGTTCACTGAGCGAACCGGCCGCCGGTAATGCCGGCTCTCGCACCCGGGCCCTGCTGCCGGCGCTCCTGATCGTACTGGGTTGCTGGCTGGCAGCCGCGTCGGACGCCGCGCCGGGTGCCCGCATCGCACTGCTGCCCGCCGCAGCGGTCTCCCTGGTGGCCGCCGCCTGCGCTGCCCTGAGCGGCCTGGCGAACCGATCCGGCCAGGTGATCCTTCTGGGCGGGGCGATCGCCTTTCTGGTTCACGCCACCGTCTCGCCCGCCTCCGGTGCGCCCGCGGCGGTCTGGCCGTTCTGGATGACGGTTGCGGTGGCGATGGCCTGGAAGGCAACCGGCGCGACGCCGGACGGATCCCGTCCGGCCGGATCGCGGGTCTGGTCACGAGCAATGCTGGCCGTGGTGCTCGTGGCCGTAATCGCAACCTTCGCCCTGATCACCCGCCCCCTGCGGGCCGCCGGCCTGATGGAAGATGCCCGCAAGGCACTTGCCGCCCACCAGCCGGACCGGGCGCTGGAGCTGTTTGCCGCCGCGGCCGAGACTGACCCTCTCGACCCCCTGCCGGCCCGCGCCGCCGCGATGCTGAACTACCGCCTGGCCCAACAACCCGGCCAGCCCCCCCGACGGGTCGCCGCACTCTACGCCGCCGCCGTCGAACGAAACGAACTCGCCGTGCAGCGCGACCCGTACGACCACGCCATCCGCCGGGCCCTGGCCCTTTCGCGCATGTACCTGGCCACCGCCACGTGGGACTTCTCCCGCGTCCGTTTGGCCGTCAAGGACATGCAGGAGGCGCTGAGACTGCACCCCGAGTGGCCGGCCGGCTGGATGGAACTGGCCCAGATGGCGGCCGCCGAGCCCGCTGCCGGCGTGCCTGATGATCCTGAACTGCTCCGGTTGGCCCTGGACGCGGCGCAAGAGGCCCTCACCCTGGATCAGCGGTGGGCCCCGCGCGACACGGAAAAGCTCCAGCCGGCCCAGCGTGCCCAGATGGAACACCTGCAGGACTCCGTCCGCAAGCGCCTCGCCCGGGTTGAATAATCTACCAGGCGCCGGTTCGCCAGACTCGCCACGGCCCGATCCCGCAGGGGTGCTGTAAGGAGGAAAACTGCCGAAGGAGGGACTTGAACCCTCACGGGCGTTAAGCCCACGGGTTTTTGAAACCCGCGCGTCTGCCATTCCGCCACTTCGGCAACAACTTCGGATTATCGTCCGGCCGCGGGGGCGATGTCAAGCCACAGAAAAAGGGCACGCTTGCGTGCCCTGCTTCCTGCATCGGCCTGATATCGGCCCGGCTGCCAAAGGCGCCGCGTCAGGCTACGCCTGCGCCGCGGCGGCCTTCATCTCGTTCATCTTGCCGGCCAGCCACGACTTGCGCCGTGCGGCGGCGTTGCGGTGGATCGTCCCCTTGGCCGCGATGCGGTCGTACATCTTGACGCAGACCCGGAACTGCTGTTCGGCCTGGTTGGCATCGCCGCTGGCGACGGTCTCCAGGAACTTCTTCGTCTGACTCTTGAGCTGATGCTTGCGCGCCCGGTTGCGGAACCGGCGCGTGAGGTTCTGACGAATGCGCTTCTTCGCGGACAACGAGTGTGCCACTATACTTGCCTCCAACGGTATCGTATCAATGCATGTCCGAAAGTTCTCGTTGAGACCCGACAGTTTACTCCATCGCAGCCGTGGTCGTCAAGTCCCCGATATCACTCGGACTGGCGCCCCTTCTGGATCGCCTCGAGCCTCTGGCGGACGTCGCCGTCCCGGTAATTGTAGTCCCACTGGATGATCTGGCCGTAGGTCCGGGCGGCCTCGTCTTTCTGGCCGGCATCCTCCTGCGACCGCCCCAGCCAGTAGTGCAGGTCCTTGCTGATGTCGTCGCCCTCGACCTCGTAGGTCTTGATCGCGTCGATCAGCACGTTGATCGACTGGTCGTAGTAGCCCTTGCGGAAGAAGCTCTGGGCGATCAGCGAGATGCAGGGGTAGCGGTTCTTGGGGTCGCTGCGGGCCAGCTGCAGGACCGGCACCGCCTCGTCGTACTGCTGGGCCATGAAGTAACGCTTGCCGAGCTCGTACTTGTGACGGGCCTCGGTCGGATACTGCCTGACCCGCTCCTTGTAGACCTCGATCTCGAACGCCAGCATCTTCTTGAGGTGCTCGGCGGCCGCCTTGCGATCACCCGAACTGCGGATCGCGCGGGCCTGGTTGTGCATCTGCCGCATGCGGATCTCGTCCGCGCGGTTCTTGAACTGGTAGACGTGGCTGCGCTCGTAGGTGTCCACAAGCAGCTGGATGGCGGCGGCTTCGTCCGTTTTCGTGCCTTTGCGGAGCATCAGGTCGACGATGGCGTAGACCTTGCCCGGCTCGTTCGGATTGGCCTGAAGCTCCTCGAGCCCCGCCTTGATCAGCTCGTCCAGGCGACTGTCGTCCTGGACCATCCGGTCATGGTCGTGCAGCTCCCGCTGTTTTTGCGCGTCATGCAGCGAGTCGCGGAAATCGCCCCCCTCGAACTTGCCCTTGGTGATCGTCAGCTTGCCCGCGAGGTTGCGGAGCTGATCCTGCGTCGTACCGTCGTCAGGCTTGAGCCGGCCCAGCGCATCGGCCGCCTTGCCCGCCAGGTCGAAGCATATCACCGCGTTGGGGATGTCGCCCCGCTGGTTGAACACGTCGCCGAGATCCTCATAGACCTGCCGGATCGTCGCCAGCTTGCCGGAGTTGGCCTTGATGTTGCTCAACGCGCCCTCGGCAAAGATCGGCCCGAGCCACAGGCACGTCTGCTCGTATCCGCCTTTGGCGGCATTTTTTACGACCGCTTCCATGTAGTTCAGGTTGGTGGGGTCCTTGGCGAGCATCTTCTCGGCCGCAAGCATCGCCGCAAGGGGAACCCGCCCGGCGCCGCCGGTGTCGAACTTGAGCTTCTCCAGCATGCCGGGCTTCTTCTTGCCGGCGCCCAGCCGTGCGAATGCGACCGCGCGGAGCGGTTTATGCCCTTCGTCGACCGCCTCGGGCCAGACGCCCAACCCGTTGATATAGCACTCGATGGCATAGTCGTAATTGTGCGTATCGGCTACGGACTTGCCGTGCTCAAACCACTTGGTGGCCTTGGCCTTGTCCTTGTCGGCCGGTTCCGCTGCCGGACCGGAAGTTTGTGCCGCCTTCGCGCTTTGTTTTGCCATTCGCTCGCCAACTGACTTTCGGGGACCGATACTGTTACCATATATGCGTCGACAAATGGGCCGAGCCTGGACTCCGGCTGACGACTCCGTAGAATTTGTATCGTACGTGGCCCAAACTGGTTGTCAATATGGTAGACATGCAACGGGAAAGAGGTGATTCCGTTGACCAACAACAAGATAGATCCTGCCAGCCTGGAGCTGGTCAAGTATCCCGACCCCCGCCTCCGCAGAAAATGCGTCGAGGTGGCTGAATTCGACGAGTGGCTCGCTACGGTCGTGCGGCGGATGTTCGAGATCATGTACGCCAGCCGCGGCGTGGGCCTTGCCGGCCCGCAGGTCGGCCTGAACCTGCGGCTGTTCGTCTGCAACCCGACCGCCAACCCCGGCCACGAGCAGGAGATGGTCGTGGTCAATCCCGCCCTGTCGGATATGGTCGGGGCGGAAGAGGACGAAGAGGGCTGCCTCTCGCTGCCCGACGTGCACGGATTGGTCCTGCGGGCCAAGAAGATCCACATCCGGGCCTTCGACGCCGCCGGCCGGCCGATCGACCGCGAGGGCGAAGGGCTGCTCGCGCGGATCTGGCAACACGAGACCGACCACCTCGACGGCGTGCTGATCACCGACCGGTTCGGCGAGGCAGCCAAACTCGCATGCCGCCGCACCC